>CAZNCM010000259.1:0-8496 GCA_964571155.1 uncultured Lyngbya sp.
ATTGGGCAAATTCCGGTGACATTGACTGAAGATGAAGAGGGTGATGAAATTTTATGGATGCAACAAAATAAACCTGAGTTTTATCAAACGTTAGAGGTGGATTTAGTCGCCCAAGCGTTGGGGCTAGATATTGCTGAAATTGATAGTCGTTTTCCTATTCAAGAGGTTTCAACTGGAATTCCATTTATTTTGGTTCCGCTAACAAATTTGGCGGCATTGAAAAAGGCAAAAATAAATTTAGAATCCTATTCAAAGCTAATGGAAATTACCCATTCCACTGAAATTTTAGTCTTTTCTCCAGAACCCTATAGCCCAGAAAATCAGATAAGTGCAAGGATGTTTGCACCCGCTTTAGGAATTCCTGAAGATCCAGCAACAGGAAGTGCAAATGGATGTTTAGCAGGATATTTAATTCAGCATTCTTATTTTGAAAAAGATCAGATAGAAGTTAAAGTTGAACAAGGTTATGAAATTAATCGACCTTCAATTTTGTATTTGAAAGCTCGACAAGTTGCTGATACAATAGAAGTGAGGGTTGGGGGAAAAGTGGTGAAAGTGGCAAAAGGAGAATTATTTTAGGGAGAGATCAAACTCTAAAAGAGATACTAGACACGAAGAAAAAAAGAAAGAAAAAAAGAAATAGAGAATTTGTGAGTTTGTACCTGAATGTTTAGTTAATCTCTACTTTTTAACTAATCTCGCCACACTTTTCAAGAGGGATTATTTTAATCTTGATCGGTTTCCCAAATGGGTTGATCTGGCTCTGATTTTATCATTTCCTACCAAGGATTTCCAATCAGCGTAAATCCAGACCAATAGAAAGGATGAGACAGTTCTTCTTCAGTAGTAGAGGTTAAACTCGGCGGTAAAGAAACCTCGCCCCGAGAAATTAACAATTCACCTGCTTGTAACCGAACTTTACCCCGAATCATCGCAATTTGAGCTTTTTTCAGCGCTTCTGCTTTGGTCGAAGCTGTTTTTAACTGTTGATAAAATTCACTCATCAAAGCCAGGGTACCGCGATCGCTAACATACCACAAACTGGCTAACGCCGACTTCACCCCCGACTGAAGGGCTAAACCTGCAAACCCTAACTCGACATTGTTATCTCCAACTGCCGTTTGACAAGCACTCAACACCAACAATTCAGCAGGCGGACTACTCCATCGCATTTCTTTCATTTGACTTAACCGCAGTTGAGTATCCCAGAGTTGAATATAGGAATTTTCCGGCTTTCCGGCTTTAAACTGGGCATGAGTCGCTAGATGTACAATCTCAAACTGATTCAAAGCCAACTCCGTCTCTAAATTCTGCAAAGTAGACATTTGGTTGAGAAAAGATTTTCCCGGCCATTGTCCCAATAAATTTGATAATGACGCTTCTTTCTCGGATTCAGGTTTAACAATATTTGATAATTCTACAGGTACCGCTGGAAGGGGATTTTGTTCTGTAAATTCCGACACCCCCATTGCTAAAACCTCTCCCCGTTGAAGATTCTCGTAATTGGTATCAACCAACAAATTAAATGCTGGAATTCGGGTTAAGCTATATTTCTCTACCAAAAACTGTTGTCCGTCATGCAAAACGCCCAGGGGTAACGTTCGCAAACCTGGCCCTGTACACAAAAGTAGAGTATCAATCCCTTTTTCCTTGAGGGTTGTCTCAAAAGGTTGAATAATCCATTGATACAATTGTTGAGCAGGTTTAAGATAGGAAGTGGTTTCGATTCTCCTCGGGTTCGTCACTTCTAGGTACAGTCGCTGAACTTGTTTCATCAGAGTGATATGATCGGCTTGTGAAATCACATCACCTGTTGCTTCACCATCGGGAGTCAATAAAACTAATTTCAGATAATCGGCTTGAGGGGCAACCCATAAAACAGCAGGTTGGCTTCCGGTTTGGCTGGCGATACGAGAGAGAATTTTGGCAATATCATCTGAGGTGAGAGTGACTTCTGCCAAATCGCGGTTAAAATAATCTTCATATTGTTTTTCCCAGGTTGTTTCTAAGGTTGTGACCTCATCCCGCCAGTTTAAATTTTGGGGGATATCCTGAGATAATGTGGGTTGAGAGAGGACAGCCAGCAACACACCGAAAAATACAAAAGACAAAATAGCAAGCCCACTGTTTACACCTTGCCGTCTGATACGAATTGCGGCTAGGGTTGATTTGAGAAACACCCGTATCTGGTGTTTGATGAGTTTGATCATGGCACTCAGATGAGAATGGTTTGACTCGATGATAACGAATTTGTCTGCAAGATTCGTAATTAGTAATCTCGGACTGAACCCTGACGTTTTTTAATGGCTACAGAGGATCGAGTTTCTATCCGAGAGACGATACAATAGTTAATAATCTGCTGAAATCTTGATTATTGAAATTATTAACTGGATATGACACCTCTAGAGACTCCTGAATCGGGTTCAAATCATAACAATAGCGTTACCCTCACTGAAGAAACTTCTTCCCAACCGTCGATGAATCCTGAAGAACAGGAAATGAATTCAGGTGATGAATTTCCGGATGAAGTGGAAATGTCATTATTTGATCATTTAGAAGAATTACGACAGCGTATTTTCTACTCGTTGATCGCAGTGGGAATTGCTGCGGTAGGTTGTTTTCTTTTTGCTAACTCTATTGTAGAAGTTTTACAAAAACCCGCTCAAGGGGTGAAGTTTTTACAACTGGCGCCGGGAGAATATTTTTTCGTTTCTATCCAAGTGGCGGGTTACAGTGGATTATTATTAGCGAGTCCGTTTGTTCTCTATCAGATTGTTAAGTTTATTTTACCGGGGGTTAGTGTTCAAGAACGTCGATTTTTAGGGCCGATTTTCTTCGGTTCAACGATTTTGTTTGGGGTGGGATTGGTCTTTGCTTATGTGGCAATTGTTCCGGCTGCACTGAAGTTTTTTATTGGTTATGGTGCTGATGTTGTTGAACAGTTATGGTCGATTGAAAAGTATTTTTCTTTTGTTTTAAAATTGTTGTTTGTGACGGCGTTATCTTTTCAAATTCCTGTGATTCAGATTCTATTAGGGCTACTAGGAATTGTTTCTTCTGAGAAAATGTTTTCCGGTTGGAAATATGTCGTTTTAGGTGCTTTTATTGTGGGGGCGATTTTAACACCTTCGACTGATCCGTTAACGCAAAGTTTGTTAGGGGGATCGGTTGTTATTCTTTATTTTGGTGGAATTGGAGTGGTTAAGGTGTTAGGGAAATAATCGTTTAACCTGAACAGTTAAAGGTCTAATCGTGAGTGAGATAGATGTAGAAGACTCCTAATTCTACACTAAGAATGAATTGATCTATTGTAAAACATGGCAGGATAATCTTTACCTGCCTTTTATCGAATTATCTGTTTAATTTAATCTCATATAATATTTTTGCTTTTCTAAAATTTCGTTTTTATCGAAAGAGTGCATCCATTTCTGAATACACTCCTCTCGATTTATTCAAAAGCCTAAGCTTTCTCTCCTATTAGCTCAACAAACTTATCAAGCTTTGATTTCTGACTCTCAAGCAAAAAGAGTCTTTTGTCAATGCGATAAACTACTTGAGCGATATGTTTGCTGTGTTTTCAACTATTCCGACATAAACCAGTCGGCGGGGTGTTCTGTGTCTAATTATAGCAAGTTCATCAAGATTACTTGGTACGACAACAGGGAGAATAAGTAATTTCACTCGTATCCCGGTTGAGCGTTCAAGTGCAAAATAACTCAGGTGATTAACCCGAAAATTATTGGGATATTGCCTTGACAAAAAAGCGATAATACTAATATACTACATTTATTCGTTTTTGATTTGGAGGCTTATCAAATGTTGGATTGATTAACCCATCAAGCAAATAAAGTAGTTCATCGACTTGTTAAGGACAAATGTAAAATGAAAAATTCTTCTGAATATTTTTGGTCTAAAAAGCCCAGACATCAACATTACAAGGTAGTTTGGGTTTGCCGCACTCCCCAGAAAATTCTCGGTGGTGATGTACGGAAAAAGCTTAATACTGTTATCATCCGTTTAGCTGAGAACCCCTATCTTCAGCAAAGCAAGAAGCGGAAGGGAAATAATCAAGAACTTTGGGAACATCGCATTGGTAAAGATTATCGACTCATTTATGAGATTGTTTCCCTGGATCAAGTTATTTTGATTTATTGGTTCGGACATCATCAGCAGGATTTTCGCAAGAAAAACTTTGATAAGCAGTTGAAATGCAAATACAAACAGAGGAACTGGTACAAACGACTTGAACCCTAACTTCCTCTGACATTTTGCTTTGAATTTAATTAGGGTGGGCTAGGCCCATCCTACTCCTATAATATTACTCCCCTCGCCTTTTAGGAGAGGGGTTGGGGGAGAGGTCAAAATCTCCCAAAATCTCTAATGGAAGAGGGTATTTCCAGTAACATATAGAATAAGTGTACCGGATAAAAATGCGAATTCAAGGAAATTCCAGAATGTCCTACACCGTGATCACATTTGCACCTGTTCAGGGTTTCATCGAAAATTCTCGTAAACTCAGAGACTTGTACGGAAGTTCATTTATATTATCGTACCTCGCCAAAGTTCTCTGCGAAGACGCCCAACGATATTTTAAATACGACAAAGAGACATCTCCTCAAGAAAACGATCCGGTTATTTCTCCTGCTGTCATCAACGTTACTCAAGGGACGCCGAACCAAATTATCATCCGGGGAGAATACCCCGAAGCCGACGCCAAACGGGTTTTTAATGATGCGTGGCGAACTCTTGTTATCTGCTGTCGGGAAGAAATAGAAAACCGGGTTCCCAATCAAAACTATAATTGGAACCGAGTTTGGAATGCTTGGGCGAATTATAGTTGGGAATTCTTCTATTTTTGCGGTGGAGAAACCATTACAGACGCCCGACAAAAATTAAATGAAATTAAGCGATCGCGAAGTTGGGTGGGTATTAATTGGATCGGGGAAAGTTCAACGTTATCGGGTAGCGATGAAATTGCATGGCCCGGAATGACCGATCAATTTAACCCGAAAAAAGACAGTATTCGCGAAGTCAACCAACGCATCCAAACCTTTTATCAACACCTCAGCGATAAGTTTGCTAAAAAACTCAATGATAAGTTTACTAAAACGATTATTTCGCCCAAAGAACAGCTTAGTGTCCCTGAATTGGTAAAACGTTTGGTGACGTTGGATGAGGTTGCTAAAAGACTAAAATTAGAAGAAAATGAATATCCGAGTGTTGAGATTCCCCGCAGTTTTAAAGACTTTAGCCGCCAAAATGACAACTCCGAAGAAAATCGCTGGACGGGTTGGTTTCAGGGAGATGGGGATAAAATTGGCGATTATCTCAAAAGTTTGAACCAATCTAACGACCCCAAGAAAGAAGAAGAAATTCTCCATAATTTTAGTTCGGCGATGATGAATTGGGGTGAATATTTCAAACAAGAATTTAAAAAAGAAATTCTGGGTTCTAAATTAAAAGAATCAAAAGGTCGAATTATCTACGCGGGGGGCGATGATTTTCTGGGCGTACTTTATCGGCAAAAATCGCAAATTAATCCTCAAGATTGTCTGGAATGGTTTTATGAGTTTCCTGGTATTTGGAAACAACACAAGCAAGAAATAACGGTTAGTGTTGGTTTTGTTTGGGCGGCGCCGAATGTTCCTCAACGAGACGTTTTACAACACTGTCGAGAAGCTGAACAATCGGCTAAAAAATCGGGACGCGATCGCATTGCTTTGAGGATTTTATTTAACAGTGGAAATCATTTGGAGTGGACTTGTCCCTGGTGGTTGTTAGAAAAATTACTCGCAAATTATCGCGATCGCAACCAACGAAAAGGCGAACAAAACTGGACTCATTTGTATAACGATATCGCCGTTTTGGAATCCCGCCATGCGTTTACCCGAGAACAAACTCAAGTAGCAGAAGCACTGTTTAAAGCCTATTTTCCAGAACGGTTTTGGGAAGATATTGTCGGTAATGATAACTACGATCAGGCTTTTAATCATCCCGAACCCTTTCACACGGGAATACTGGGGGAGAGCAAAAACTACAAGGATAAAAACGGCGAACTTGAACTTGAAAAAGTTTGCGAAGCCATCAACAACTGGGTGATTAATCTCGGAAAAGTGGGATTTCACTTGTTCAGATTCTCGGATAAAAAATCAGAAATTGAATCCAAAATTTAACCCGAAAAACCTTGTAAAACCCGGCAAATTATGCTAGAATATGTAATCATCATTCAACCTTTAGGTCTGCTCTACGGAAGTTCGGGGCGATTCCTGTCCCCCGAAAATTTGGTCGGACGTTCCGGCACACAATTTCCCCCCACAGCAGCCACATTATCCGGTTTATTCGCTTACTACGCACACCAGAATAATAAACCCGAAATCCTCCCCGATTTGTTATTAGCCGGGCCGTTTTGGGCGGAGGAAAATAATCCTCAAAACTTCTATGTACCGACTCCGTTTAACTGTTTGGTCAAAGATAACGAGATTCAACATCAAATGTTCTTCGACGGGGAAAACTGGAAGGTTTGGGAAGATAATCAGCCAACAATTCCCCCGGATGATAAGTATCAAAAGGGAACTTGGGTGGCAATTAACGACTGGGAAAAATTGCAAAATTCCCGGCCAAAAGAACTCCCAAAAGTTCAAACAAACCCCTGGAAATTTTTACCCCACCTTCACCCCCGCCTCCAAGAAAAACAGCGACGGGTGGCGACGGACGCCGACGAAACTCAAGGGAGTTTGTTCTTAGAAAATGCGGTACAACTCGACCCCGACGCCCGCTTAATTTATCTTTCTAATACCGAAATTGCAGAGGGTTGGTATCGGTTTGGAGGTGAAGGACATTTGGTGAATTTACGGTGTGAAAAGTTGGAAAATCCCGGAAAAGATTTGTTTAATCAACCCTTGAAAAAAAGCTTTGCTTTAATTGTTCCTGCGGTTTGGGGGAGTAACCGCCACTCCTATCGCAGTCCGGAATTTGACCCCGTAACTAACGATTTGGGTTGGCCAGAAAATAAAATTAACAGTCTTCTCACCCAACGTCCTCAACCCTTCCGCTATCGTTTGGGGAAACGAAAAACCGACGATGAACCCATCTCGGAACCCTTTCAAACCCGAACTTTAACCGCAGAAAATCGGCGGAATAATCAACCGTCCGGGTTGCTTTCTCGCGGACGTTACGCGATACCCGCAGGTACCGTTTATGTGTTAGAAAAACCTCTCGAAAAATCCTGGTATCAGTGGGATGAAAGTTGGTTTCCCCAGGAGGGTTTTTATTCCCTAAAACGTTGGGGTTGCGGGTTAGCTTTGCCGTTAGATGGGGCAGTTTTATCTTAGCAGAAATTTCGATAACTTTCTCAAACATTATTCGCGCAAACAAAAGGAATCTAAAACCATGTACCAACAGTATTACGGCATTATTGACACTCTCGCACCCCTGCATATTGGGGCGAGTGCGGGAGAGGAAACGGGGAATTTAAACCTCATTTTTCGCGACCAATTCACCCAAACGGGTATTGTTCCGGGGAGTTCTATTCGGGGACGTTTTCGGGCGGATATGCGCTTAGAACGCCTGCAATATAAGCAAGAAAATAACGGCGATGCTCCGCAAGAAATTGACGATAATTTTTGGTACGGACACCAAGCCGTTGAAGGTCGAAACAACGAGGGAACCGTTGAAGGTCGAAACGACGGGGGAACCACCGAAGCGATTGTTAAATTTGAATACGCTTCTCTTGTCTGGTTTCCGGTGTTTTGTCCGGGTCAGCCGATTGTTTGGATTAGCTGTCCCCGCCTTTTAAAACGGTTTCAATTGATCGCGAATATTAAAGGAGATCCCAAACCTTACACCGCTTCAAAAACCCTGATGGCGCGACAAGTTGATGTGAATAAAAAGGTTTTATTCTTTAACTTGGGATTCATGGAAATTGAACACGAAGCTGATGAAAACGACCTCAAAAAATGGATTCCCAAAGGCGCGAACCTTTCCCCTTCCAACCTCGTTGTTGTTGATGATAACGATATTTCTCTGCTGCATGATATGGGGTTGTACCGTCAAAGTCGAGTTAAATTGTTGGATGAGGTCAAAAAAGTTGACACGGAGAAAGGCGCTTTTTTCAACGTTGAAGCGTTACCGGAAGGGTGCGTTTTGGCGTTTCCTGTCGCCGCGAAAAAACAGTCTTGGGATAAGGATAAGACTTTCCAAAATGTTGATTGGACTAACGCTCTAAAATACAACGTTTCTGAGTCGGAAGACGATGATTATAACTGGGAACTTTTGGAACCGGATTGTTATCAAAAAGACCTTTATTTTGGGGGTTTGGAGTCTATCGGTTTTGGTCGCTGTCGGGTCACAATTAATCGGGTAAAAGGAGGGAAGTAATCATGGGTTGGAATTCTTACGGTTTGGATAAAATCGCCCAGGAGTTGGTTTTAAAAGCCAAAATTCGCGATGATGAACAAAAGAAAAAGGCAAAAAAGAGCGATGATCCGGATTCTTCCA
>CAZNCM010000259.1:8506-8940 GCA_964571155.1 uncultured Lyngbya sp.
TCTCAACCAATCCTATAAAATGCGGATGGCTGTTGCTTACGGTTTGGAACGTTTCTGGGGCGAACATTTGCGACTTCAGAAAAAAGAACCCGAAAAGTCTCAATATTGGAAAGAGACTTGGGACGCTTTAGAAATGGTTTTGAAAAAAGCGGGGATTACTTTACCCAATGACCCCGTTAATGCGGACGATACCAAAGCAGTTAAAGCCATGAGTGAACGTTTGTGGAATGAACTTAATCTCGAAAAACAACGGGTTGCTTTGGCTATTCTTACCCAACTTTGTGATTGTATTGTTTGGTGGACTCAACGGTATAAAGGTAAAGGCTAATTTCACTCAAGAACCCCCACCAACTTCCCCCTAAAAGCAGCAGGCTAATTTCACTCAAGAACCCCCACCAACCTCCCCCTAAAAGGAGGAGGCTAATTGTTCCCAG
>CAZNCM010000260.1:0-1732 GCA_964571155.1 uncultured Lyngbya sp.
CAAAGGCAGTGAAGACGGTGATTCTCCCTACGTTGTCCGGTTATTTGACCGCAACCCCGAACTGTTGCAGGCAGTCCGCACGCAAAACGTTGGCTACGAAGTGACACCCACCGCTGATAATAGTGCGGCAATGGGGTTAATTGTCAACTTATTGGTGATTTTTGTCGTCTTGGCATTTTTGCTGATGATTCTCCGTCGTTCCACTCAAGCCTCTGGACAGGCGATGAATTTTGGCAAATCCCGAGCCAAATTTCAAATGGAAGCCAAGACGGGGATTTTATTTGATGATGTGGCTGGAATTGAAGAAGCCAAAGAAGAATTGCAGGAAGTCGTCACCTTCTTGAAACAACCCGAACGCTTTACCGCCATCGGCGCCAAAATTCCCAAAGGCGTTCTGCTCGTCGGCCCGCCTGGAACCGGAAAAACGCTCTTAGCTAAAGCGATCGCCGGAGAAGCGGGGGTTCCGTTCTTCAGTATTTCGGGTTCAGAATTTGTGGAAATGTTTGTCGGGGTGGGCGCTTCGCGAGTTCGAGATCTATTTAGAAAAGCCAAAGAAAACTCTCCCTGTATCGTCTTCATCGATGAAATAGATGCGGTAGGCCGTCAGCGAGGGGCAGGAATTGGCGGAGGGAACGACGAACGCGAACAAACCCTCAACCAGTTACTCACCGAAATGGATGGTTTTGAAGGCAATACCGGGATTATTATCATTGCTGCTACCAACCGTCCTGATGTCCTAGATACTGCTTTATTGCGTCCAGGTCGCTTTGACCGACAGGTGATCGTTGATTTACCCAGTTATAACGGTCGTTTAGGAATTTTACAGGTTCACGCCCGCAATAAAAAACTTGATGAAGATGTTTCCTTAGAAGCAATTGCTCGTAGGACTCCGGGTTTCTCGGGGGCGGATCTGGCAAACTTATTAAATGAAGCGGCAATTCTCACCGCTCGTCGTCGGAAAGAGGCGATTTCTCTAGGGGAAATTGATGATGCAGTTGATCGGATTACTATTGGTTTATCTTTAGCCCCCTTGCTCGACAGCAAGAAAAAACGGCTGATTGCTTACCATGAAATCGGACACGCTCTATTAATGACGGTGTTGGAAAACTCCGATCCGCTCAACAAAGTCACGATTATTCCTCGTTCGGGTGGAGTCGGAGGCTTTGCCCAACAAATGTTTAATGAAGAAATGGTCGATAGCGGTTTGTATACCCGGGCTTGGTTGATTGATCAAATCACGATTGCTTTGGGAGGACGAGCTTCAGAAGACGTGATTTTTGGGGATTCAGAAATTACGGTCGGGGCGAGTAATGATATCCAACGAGTGACTAATTTAGCTCGGGAAATGGTGACTCGGTATGGAATGTCTGACTTGGGGCCACTTTCGTTGGAAAGTCAGAATGGAGAAGTGTTTCTCGGACGGGGATGGCCGGCTCAGTCAGAATATTCTGAAAAAGTGGCAACTCAAATCGATCAAAAAGTTCGTGAAATTGCTTTTGACTGTTACAAGAGAGCTTGTCAAATCATCCAGGAAAATCGGGGGTTAATTGATCGACTCGTTGATTTACTTCTCGAACGAGAAACGATCGAAGGGGATGAATTCCGCCGCCTTGTTTCTGAATATACAACTCTCCCCAAAAAGCAACTGAGCGAAACTCGCGGTTAAAATCAGCAACCTCCTTGTTAAAATTCTTTCTCCAAGACGACTGCGCGCGGGTTAGCATAGGGAGAG
>CAZNCM010000260.1:1773-7066 GCA_964571155.1 uncultured Lyngbya sp.
TCTACTGATCTATTTAGTTTTAACCATTAATGTCGGTCGATCCCGAGCTAAATATAAGATCATGCCACCGCAAATGAGTGGAGATCCCAATTTTGAGCGGGTTGTCCGAGTTCAACAAAATACTTTAGAACAACTTGTACTTTTTTTACCCGCCTTATGGCTATTTTCAGAGTTTATTAGCCCAGTTTGGGGCGCAGGTCTTGGCGCAGTTTGGGTGGTTGGGCGCATTGTCTATGCTTGGGGTTACTATCAAGCGGCTGAAAAACGAACTCTGGGTTTTGCGATCGGCAGTCTTACTCTTTTAACGTTATTGGGAGGCTCCTTAGTTGGAATTCTTTTACCTCTCGTTCAACCTTTAGTGTAGTCATAATCAAAAGTTAAGATTCAATTACTGTACCCGTCAATTTTGAGTGGAGATCAAGCATTAAAATGTCTGAGCAAAATTCAACAGAAGATCCCCTCTTTCAAGTCAACGAAAAAATGTATCAACAGTTGCTAAAATGGCAACAAAAGCTCGAACAATCTCAACCGGAAAATCAAGCTTCCCCAGACTGTGACTCAACAGAAAATCCCAACCCGCACCGAACCCAAACCAATCAAAATGACCACTAAGCTTGATGTTCTGAAGATTGCCCTCTTAAAGGCTCAAACCCCCGCTCAACTCAAGGCATTAATTGTTGATCATACCCATCAAGAAATTCTGCAAGCTTATGATCGGCTTTCCCTAGAGCAGCAGATAAAAGTTCAGAAAATTTGGCAAGGAGAACTTGAGTCGGGAATTGACTCAACCGCACACACCGAATTTCAAATGCGGTGAATGGTTGAGTTTTAGTTATTTTACTGATAACCAGAGTGCTTCCATGTCAACTCCCCAAAACCAATCCCCACCCCCTCAGCCGCAGAATTTTTTAGACTCTGTAAGTCATCATGATGAGAAGAATTTTGAGAATGATTTTGAGAATGATTTTGAGGATCAAACCCCCGAAATACTGAATAAATTTCCTTTTATTTTTTGGGTGATTGGAAGCGGTTTGGTCGTTGCTTGTTTGATGTTTGGAAATGGGAACTCTATCGGTCAAATTTTGGTGGCGATCGCTGCCATTTTTTGTATTACGTTCTCTTACCGATATCCTCGCCAAGCCCTTTGGATTTTCCTCATTTACACCCCCTTCGCGGGAACAATCGCCTACTGGATTGGTAACGATCATCCAATTTTTCACTTGGCAAAAGATGGCTTGTATTTTCCCGCCTTGATTGCCATTATTCAAACGGCACAAAAACAACACTTACCCCTGATTATTCCCCAATCATTAAAAATACCGTTATTGAGCTTATTGGGCATTGCTCTATTGACATTATTCTACGTCAATGGCGGACAACAATTGAGTTCTAACCCGGATGGACAGCCTTTATTAATTGGGATTTTTGGTTTTAAAGTCTTGATGGGATATATTCCCCTAATTCTCTGTGCTTATATCCTGATTATAAATCGAGAAGAACTTCATTTTTTAACTCGTTTGCAGGTTGTTTTGGCGATTATTTGCTGCGTTTTAGGAATCATTCAATATTGGTTAGTTGTTACGGGTAAATGCCCTGATAATACTGGACTTCCTGAACATTTATTGTTGCGAGCTAACCTGCAAAGAAAATGTTTAGTTGGGGGAGCATTAGGCTACTATCCCGCCCATAATTTTATTCGTTTACCCGGTACATTTGTTGCACCTTGGCATTGGGCTTGGTTTTTAATTTCGAGTAGTTTTTTCTGCTTTGCCACCGCATTTAGTGATCCAAAACTTGGCTGGCGGACAGCAGGTTGGTTCTCTTTATCTCTTGTGGTACTCAATGCCATTCTCTGTGGTCAACGCACCGCTTTATTAGCCGTTCCGATTATTTTGGTTGTCTTGGTGATTGCCACCAGTCATATTCCTCAACTCAAACGCTTAGTGATTATTTTACTAGGAATTGTCCTGTTTATGGGGGGAACTCATTTACTTTTTCCCAGTATTATTTCTCAACGAATGGAGAGTCTGGTGTCTCGTTGGAATGCTTCCCCTCCTACAGAATTTGTCACCGAACAAGCTGAATGGACGGTAAGAAAACATCAAGGCGCCTTGGGAAATGGTTTGGGACGGGCGACCAATGCGGCGCGTGCGTTGGGAGAGACTCGACTCATTGAAACCTATTATCCGAAGTTACTTTATGAAATTGGGCCGTTGGGGGTAATTGCCTTTTTTGCGGTGGTCACAACCCTAACTTTTCAAGGGTTTAGGGCTTATCATCAAGTTCAAGATCACAGTTTACGGGGTTATGGAGTCATTTTTTGGGTGTTTATTTTTCTGATTAGTTATAATTCCTATTGGTATCCTCTTGATACCGATCCGGTGGCGGTTTATTATTGGTTTTTTGCCGGGGTTCTGTTGAAACTTCCCCACCTCGAACGAGAAGAAATCAAAACCTTAGCCGCAGCAGAACTTGAGCAAGAAAAACAGAAATTATCACCCGAGCAAGCCAATTAGTTCTTCATATAAATTATGATTAAAATGAAGAACCGGGTTGTTTTAAAAACTCTTGTTCTTCCGGTGTACTTTCCCGTCCTAAAATTGAGTTACGATGAGGAAAACGCCCAAATCGTTGAATGACTTCCCAGTGACGAACAGCATAATCTATCGATGATTTGCTATCAGGATCATTACTTAATTTATGGGTTAACTCAACAGATTTTTCCTGATCGGCTAAATTTTCACTATGTTCAAAAGGTAAATAAATAAACCACCGTTGTACAGGTAAAAGTTGCAGATCAAACCCTTGACTTACTGCATATTTTGCCAGTTCTAGAGCTTGAGTATCTGTTGCAAATGCTTTGGTTTCACCTCGAAATAAGTTCCGGGGAAATTGATCTAAAAGCAAAATTAAGGCTAAACAACTCTCGGGCGATGCTTTCCAATGATTCAGTTTACCTTGGGCGGCTAACTCGTAGTCTGCTAAAAAATGACTTCTGATTTGTTCATCAAACTCAGGATTTTTTTGAAACCAAACTTTACGAGGTTTCCCATAATCTGAATCTTGGGGACTTCCAAACCAGAACGCTAAAATTGCTGTCACTTTCAACATTGATTCTCCGTTAATAATTTAGGATTAATTCACTTTTTCTTTTCCTAATAATTTATTAATTAAGTTAGTATGATAATCCGGTGCGGTTTTTGTTCCTTCCTCGGAGTTTTGGGGTGAATTAGTTGCTTCTTTTTCCGTCTCGGGTTGAGGAACAGATTGTACAATTGCATAAGGACGACCAAACCCTAAAAACGACCAAGGATCGCGCCGTCGTCGCATCACTTCTCCGCCATTAGAGTCATTACCAATTGCGGTATTTCCCTCAATACTAATAATACTACCATCAGGATTTACCGACTCAACAATACCAATATGATCGGCAATCCCATCGCCTCGCCAACAATAAAATACTAAATCCCCCACTTGAGGTTGAGAATACCACTGACTTTGGTTTTGAAACCATCGCACCCCATCGGGACAATAAGCAAACCCTTTCGGAGTCCGAATCGGTAAAGCAATCGCGGCTTGATCGAAGCAATAGGAGACGAAAATGGCACACCAAGGAACATGATTCATTCCGTACCATTGACCATACTTAGTCGTATTGCTACCGGGTGGATATTCAGTATATCCCACTTCATTTGCTGCGATTTGAACAACACGAGCCGGACTGGTCATTGAAGACTCTCCTATTGTTTGAGTAAAAAGGTGAGGAATATCTAGTTTAAACTATTCTTTTTGTTGTACCACAATTATCTCAGTTTTTCTCAAAGTCTTAATACTTAGTGATTTTCGACCTTGCACTTCTGAAATTTAGTCAGCAAAATCGGCCCTAACAAATGATAATGACCGACACAAGACCATCCAACAGTTTGACCAAATTCAGCCCGTTGCGATCGACTATAAAACCGCAGTCCGCCCGGAGAAAAAGGAACCAGGGCTTGGCGAGTTTGCTCATTTGCCTGATAGTCTGCTAAAAAAAAGTATCCACCTGGATGCAAAACCCGGTTAATTTGTTCAAAAACCAATTGAGGATGAGGATAATGTAAAAAACTAATCGTACAAAATACCGCGTCAAACTGATGTTCTGCAAACGGTAACGACTCCACATTTCCGGTTGTAAATGTCAGGCGTTGGGGGTAAAGATTTCGGGATTGGGCTTGCAAAATCATCTCATCAGAAAGATCGAGTCCGGTTGCTGTCACGGTTGGAAATTGTTTGGCGATCCGATCCAATAAACGACCCGTCCCACAACCGAGATCGAGAATATTTGCCTGATTTGGAAGGGGGGCATATTCTAACAACCGCTTGTGAACGGCTTGATAAAAGACCGTTGTCAGCAAACAGTCGTAACTCGGCGCCCAACGATCAAAAAACCATTGTTTGTTTCTTAAGAATGTTTCTGTCATTGTATTTTTCTCTTATTTGTTTAAATTCTTTCTTTGGGTAAATCCGTTTAATTCTCAGAGTGTTAATATCTAAAGTGTAAAAATTTGTAATAGCTAACCTCCTAACGATAAAATAAAAATGAAAACTGCATTAATTACAGGAGCTTCCTTTGGTATTGGTGAAAGTTTTGCTCAAGAGTTGGCTTCCCGTCAAACCAACCTCGTTTTAGTGGCGCGTTCAAAAGATAAACTCGACGGACTCGCCCAACAACTCCAAGAAAAATACTCGATCCAAGCCGAAGTCATTGCCAAAGATCTCACCGAACCCGGAGCAACCCAAGCCGTTTTTGACGAAGTGACTCAAAAAGGAATCACCATTGACCTGTTGATCAATAATGCAGGTTTTGGAGATTATGGCCTCTTTGCTGAACGGGATCTCCAAAAACAGGTAAAGATGATCCAACTTAATATTACCGCGTTGGTGGAACTCAGCCATTTGTTCTTAACACCCATGAGACAACGACGTTCAGGATCAATCATCAATGTTGCTTCAATTGCAGCTTATCAACCCATTCCCTATCTGTCGATCTACTCGGCCACAAAAGCTTTTGTTCTGCATTTTAGTGAGGCATTATGGGAAGAAAACAAAGATGCAGGCCTTCATATTTTAGCACTTTGTCCGGGGCCTACAGAATCTAACTTTTTTGAGGCGGCTGAGTTTCCTTCGACGTTGGGAAGGGGGAATAAAAAAGACCTCGTTCCAGCCGAGGAGGTGGTTAAAGATGCACTCCAGGCGTTAGAGAAAAATCAGTCTACCCTCGTGACAGGCGGCTTTGGAAATCAGATTATCGCCA
>CAZNCM010000260.1:7107-8382 GCA_964571155.1 uncultured Lyngbya sp.
CTTTGTTCCTAGAGATATGGTGGTCAGTTTAGTGGGAAAACAGTTTCAAACCCCAAAATAGTTGGTTCACGAGTTGGGACAATTGATGAATTTCCCTCACGGTTACTATTGCCTGATCAAGTCTCGGGTGTTCACTATGATCGCAATTTCTGTAACAATAGATCGGGTAGAGGATGTCACATTAATCAGAATTCGAGCTATGAAACGTTATCGTTCTATTCTCGCTTGCCTATTGGCGTTTGTCATGGCATTTATCGTCAGTTGTGGTTCTCCAGAAGTGAAAGAACCTCCCACTTACAGCAATGCTCAACTTCAACAAATTCAGGGCTATCAATCTGATATCCTAGAGTTACGCGATCGCATGACCAGTGAATTACCAGCCTACATTAATAACCGTAAATGGGTTGAGGTGGATAATTTTGTTCATGGGCCGTTGGGATCTCTGCTTCAGGAGATGAACTATTTAACTAAAAATCTTCTTCCCAATGATCAACCTCCCGCTCGGAAATTAGCCCGAGAAGTGTTTGAAGATTTGCTGAAAGTGGGTGAAGCCGCAGGAAAAGCAAATCAACGTTTAGCTGCTTCTAGCTATCAAGCTGCATTACAAGATCTGAATGCTTTCTTGGATTTAGTTCCTCAAGTTCCTCAAGCTTAAAGCGTAATTAAACGGTTAGCCGCAGATGAATATTGGTGAATACGAGTTCTATTTATTTTTTGTATTGATCAATATTAGTCTGCGGCAAATTTTGGATTAATTCAGTTCAAAACTCAAGTCAATTATAGCTAATAATTAAATAATAAATAAATTTTAAATCAATTAAAAATATTATGACTCATATTGTTGTGATTGGATGTGGAGTTGTGGGGGCAACAATTGCTTATGAACTGAGCCAAATTCCTCAATTCACAGTCACCGTTATCGATCAACAACAACCCGCTCAAGCCTCTACAGGGGCGGCATTAGGGGTATTAATGGGAGCCATTAGCCACAAAACAAAAGGACGGGCGTGGCAAATGCGATCAAGCAGTTTACAGCGTTATGAAACCTTAATTCCTGAACTGGAAAACATGACAGGTCGTTCGATTGGGTTTAACCGTCAAGGTATTTTAATGTTATGTTTCCCCGGAGAAAATTTACAAAAATGGCAAGAATTAATTGCAATTCGTCAAACTCAAGGCTGGGATTTACAACAGTTGGATTTCGCTCAAATTCAATCAAATTATCCTCAAATTAATTGTGAAAATGTGATCGGGGCAATTCATTCGTCTCAAGAT
>CAZNCM010000260.1:8484-8880 GCA_964571155.1 uncultured Lyngbya sp.
TTTTAACAACAGTTGGAGAATTAAATGTTGATTGGATTGTTGTCTCTGCCGGACTCGGAACAACACCTTTGCTTCCGACAGAAAATCATCAAAAATCAGTTAAAATTCGTCCGGTTCTCGGACAAGCAATACAGTTAAAATTATCTCAACCTTTGGGTAAAATTGAACCTGTAATTACCGGGGATGATGTGCATATTGTCCCCCTCGGAAATGCTGAATATTGGGTCGGTGCAACGGTTGAGTTTCCAGACGATAGTGATGAAATTGTAGCAGATACAACCCAAATGAATCAAGTGATGGAAGGGGCAATTCGGCTTTGTCCGGCGTTATCTCAAGCGAAAATTATTCGTCAATGGTCGGGGTTACGTCCTCGTCCTGATGGAAGACCTGCACCTG
>CAZNCM010000261.1:0-2529 GCA_964571155.1 uncultured Lyngbya sp.
TTTGGGATTATTATTTATCTCGGTCAACTTGAATATTTTCAGCTTGTTCGGGCAAAGGGAATTGAACCGGCCGGGAAAACAACCTTAGCGGTGAGTCAAGCCTTACTGATTACGGCGGCTTTTGCACCCACTTTAGTTGATGCGATGTTTGCCTTGGCAGGAACACTGATCTGTTTTTACTTGTTGTTTCAGCCGAAGTTATCGACGATTGCTGATATTGCCTCCTCAATTTTAGGGCTATTTTACGGCGGGTATTTGCCGAGTTATTGGGTTAGACTGCGGGTGGGCATCGAACACCCTTCACTTCTCGTCAGCAGTGCGATTACTACTCCTCAGCTTAACCTCAACTGGCCGCAGTTTTGGACTCATCCCGGTAATCTTCCGGTGGGACTGACGGCAACATTACTGGCGTTTCTGTGTATTTGGGCGGCTGATATTGGGGCTTATACAGTCGGGAAGCTGTTTGGGCGGACTCGTCTATCAGATATTAGCCCGAAAAAAACGGTTGAAGGGGCTGTTTTTGGCGTCATTGGGAGTATGGCGGTGGCAATTACCGGGGCTTGGTATTTGCAATGGCCGATTTTTCTAGCGTCAGGTGCAGCCTTGGGGTTATTGATTGGGATTGCTAGTTTACTCGGAGATTTAACCGAGTCGATGATGAAACGAGATGCAGGGGTGAAAGATTCTGGACAGTTGATTCCGGGTCATGGTGGAATTTTAGATCGGGCTGATAGTTATGTGTTTACAGCACCGTTGGTTTATTATTTCACCACGTTGTTGTTACCGTTGCTTTCGCGGTTATCTTGAGAAACCATATTATATAGACGCAAAAGGCAGAAGTTAGAAGTAATACCCACTTTCTGCCTCTCTCCTCTTAAGGATTCACTTTAATTTCTCCTTTGATCTGTAATTGTTCGGGACTAATGCTTAACTGTTGAAGATTGACATCTGTTCCCAGGTCAATGGTCATGTTATCGAGATCACAATGCTGCTGTTGTTGAGGAAGTTCTAAATGGGGAGAGGCGAGTAATAATTCTGTTGGGCTGGCAAGGTACAATTCGCAGTGAAAGCTAAATGGAGTTAATTCATCGCTGGTTGATACTATCTCTGCGGTTAGTGTGAGTTGATCCTGACCTAAGATCATTTGTAGATTTTGCAAACTTTTAATGTCATTCGGGAAAGAAAGATTGCAGGTCTTGAGATTCTGCGATTGAATCAAAGGAAGAAGGAATTTTGTGATCGCATTGTTGAGCAGAGGAGCCTGTAAGGAGGTGTTAAGATCGGCGGAAAGCAAACAGATTTGACAATCAACTGGAAAGGATTTGAGCAGTTTTAGGGGTTTGCCTTTGAGAACTTGACCGATGTTAATCTCAATATCAGAGGCACACAGATCAACTTGCGTCAGGTGTAGTCCTCGATAGACTGCATCGGCAGTTCCGACTGTTACTTGAGAAATATGACCCCTCAATATTGAACGATTATGGCCCAAGATTTTCAGGTCTAAAGTATCTATTTGTTCAACTTGCGATCGCAGCCATAATTTTACAGCCCGTGATAAAACCTTGCCAACCAGTGGTTTAGATGATGTCTCAGTTGAACTCATAGATTGAATGTGCATTTTACAAATTTAAGTTTAAACTTCCATTGGGTGCTGTGAGCCGAGTCAAAATAGTCAAAAGGCAATCATGGATGAAAAAGCCCGGTATAGTAAGACTTTTGGCCATTCTTCGTTCCGTACATGATTTCTACCCCAATCTGATATGAGAACCCTGACAAATCGGTTTGAGCCAGTAGAAATGTTTAGATTGAGATGGCGTAGGAAGAATGACCGATTGCTGTAATATTTGTACATAGTCTACCAAATTGTGCCAAAATTTAGCGTGGTTCAAAAGTCTATGAGAAGATATCCACGCAATCTTGAGTGATATGGATGAAAGGCTACAAAAAATCATGGCCACTTGGGGCATTGCCTCTCGCCGTCAAGCCGAACAAATGATTCTTGCTAAACGAGTACGGGTCAATGGTAATATTGCTCACTTAGGACAAAAGGCAAATCCGTCATCTGATGACATAGAAGTAGATGGAAAGCCCATCAAACCCTCTCATCGACCTGTGCCAATCTACCTTTTATTAAATAAACCAATTGGAGTGGTTTCAACCTGTGCTGACCCAAGCCGACGGCGTAACGTATTAGACTTGTTACCTCACCGACTCCAGAGAGGCCAGGGAGTTCATCCGGTGGGACGTTTAGATGTAGACTCCACTGGAGCATTATTACTCACCAACGATGGGGAACTCACCTTTCGCCTCACCCATCCTCGCCACCATGTTCCCAAAACCTATCAAGTTTGGGTGCAAGGTCATCCACCCGAATCTGTGTTGCAAGCATGGCGCCAAGGGGTGATATTATCAAGTCGAAAAACTCTACCGGCCGAAGTCCGACGGTTAAAACAGAGCATTGATTCTCAAACGCTTTTAGAAGTGATTTTATTTGAGGGAAGAAATCGACAAATTCGGAAAGTCGCAGAG
>CAZNCM010000261.1:2550-4423 GCA_964571155.1 uncultured Lyngbya sp.
CCGCCGGGAAAACCGGAATTAGCACCGGGTCACTATCGATCTCTAACTCCGTCTGAACTTGAATTTTTACAAAATCAGTTGAATCTCTAGCCTCAATATGCCAAAAGTCTTCTCAATCACTTATATAAATATTAAGGAGTTGTGCGTATGAAAGTAAGTTTACCGTTCTCAATGATTAGAAAAAATCTGGGTGACAATAATCGTTCTGTTACCAGTATTGAACAAGCTCAGAGATTGGTTGAGGTTGGCCTGCAACTGCGTCAAACTCGGGAACATCATTCTCTATCATTAGATATGGTGGCAACCTACACCATGATTCGTCGCCATTTGCTTCAAGCTTTAGAAGAAGGTCAAGTCGAAAATCTACCGGAACCCGTCTATACTCAAGGCTTAATCCGACGATATGCAAACGCCCTGGGTTTAAACGGTGAGGAGTTGGCAAATTTCTTTCTTCCTGAACCGATTATTCCCTCACTAGAGTCTAGCTCTTGGTTGTTACCGTTACCTCAGTTACGACCGACCCATCTTTATCTGACTTATATTCTGTTAATTTTGGGGACAATGAATGGTTTGGTCTATTTGATCCAATCCTCTCCCCAACTTCAAATTTTACCGGAGTCCAGAATTGCGGAAGTCCCAGCAACAAGTACAACTCAGTCGGTGAGTGTTTCTGCCAATAATGCCACTCCACAAGACCAACTTGTGGTGCAAGCAACACCCACCTCAATTGACAACCAAACAAACGCCTCGACTTCTCCAGCTTCCCAACCTGCGCCTGTCAACCAAACCGTTGAAGTGGGAATTACCGTTAAAGATGAATCTTGGGTTTTGATTGAAGTGGACGGAAAAACAGAATTTCAGGGTATTTTAGCGGGTGGAAGCAAACGGAATTGGAAAGCGAATAACGAGTTAGTGGTTGTCGCCGGGAATGCAGGCGGCGTGATGGTAACAGTTAATAACGGCAAAAGCCAACGTTTAGGAGAACCCGGTATGGTTGAGGAGGTCGTCTTTAAAGCCAACCATCCCCAACCTCAAACGCCTAACTCGAACTCCTAAGACGGGCTATTGATCGCCTGAGTTAGCCGTGAAAACGAGTCCTCACACTACCCTCGTGATCTATCTGGGCAACCGACCATAGGTTTCGGTCAATGATCTAAGGCGGTCACGAAGTTCATCAGTAATGGCTCCGGGTAAGAACCGCCATGACCAGTTTCCTTCTGATGTACTCGGCTGATTCATTTTGGCCTCGCTGCCTAAGCCTAAAACATCTTGCAAGGGCAAAATGGCTTGATTCGCCACTGATGCGAGTGCGACTTGGATTAAATCCCAATGAATGCCGTGACCCATTGTTCCGCCAACATAACTCATCACTCGGGCTTGGGCTTGTAAGGAACGTTCACTAAACCAACCCACAGTGGTGTCATTATCATGGGTTCCGGTGTAAGCGACCCAGTTGGGGGTGCTGTAATTGTAGGGAAGATAGGGATTTTCTGGCCCAGAATCAAAGGCAAATTGCAAAATCTTCATGCCAGGAAGTTCAAATTTATCCCGTAGCGCTTCGACTTCTGGGGTAATTAAACCCAAGTCTTCGGCAATAATGGGTAATTGGCCCAGCTTCTCATTTAACAAATTAAACAAAGCTTCTCCGGGCGCTTCTATCCAGTAACCATTCACTGCTGTTGTTTCCCCTTGGGGAACGGCCCAAAATGCTTGTAGACCTCGGAAGTGGTCAATCCGCATAATATCTACACAGTCTAAAATCGACTGCACCCGCTGTAACCACCAGTTAAAGCCATTTTGTTGAACTCGTTCCCAGTTATAAACTGGATTTCCCCAGAGTTGACCTGTGGCGCTAAAATAATCGGGCGGAACT
>CAZNCM010000261.1:4433-5200 GCA_964571155.1 uncultured Lyngbya sp.
CCCGCCATTAACGACGCTTCACCAGTTTCGCCGTCTAAGCAAAAGATCTCAGGATGCGACCACACATCGGCGCTATCGTGGGCTACATAAATCGCCACGTCTCCAAAAATTGAAATTCCCTGTTCGTTTGCGTATTGTCTCAGTTTGGACCACTGACGGAAAAACTCAAATTGTAGGAATTTATGAAAGAAAACTTGATCGGCGAGTTTGTCGCGCCATTGTTGAATCGCTTCGGGTTGGCGACGAGCAATATCATTATCCCATTTATGCCAACTTTCACCATCATGGGCTTCTTTAATTGCCATGAATAGGGCATAATCATCTAGCCAGTAAGATTTATTACGGCAAAATTCCTCAAATTCATTTTCTTGTTCGGTTAGGGTGTTTTTGAAATTTTGACAAGCTTTATTAAACAAGTCCCATTTGAACGCTTTAACGCCATCAAAATCAACTTGTTCGACGGGAAAAACGGGTGTATTGACTAAATCTTGAGATGTGAGTAATTCTTCCTCTAATAAGAGATCAGGACTGATGAATAACGGATTTCCCGCCATTGCTGAATAGGATAAGTAGGGAGAGTTGCCAAATCCTGTGGGGCCAAAGGGCAAGATTTGCCAAAGTTGTTGTCCACTATCTCTCAAAAAATCAACAAATTGATAGGCAACTGGGCCAACATCTCCGATCCCATATCGACCGGGTAGTGAGGTGGGATGAAGCAAAATACCGCTAGATCTTGGAAATGGCATGATAAAAGCAATTGCGACTGT
>CAZNCM010000261.1:5210-8845 GCA_964571155.1 uncultured Lyngbya sp.
AATATCTGAATACTTTAAGGGATCGTTTGCCTTTAGACATCCAGCTATGGGTCAAATTTTACTGGCTGGTTGGCTTGGCACGACAGTCCGTGTCCGTTTAGATCCTTTATTCATCTTACTCCTGTTGGAGACCGTCGTTAATCAAAAAAAGACAAGATCCTATTGGTTATCGTTGGTCAACCCCTTCTCTCTCATTTTCGAGACTTAATCTGGAGTCTGGATTAAATTTCCTGAAGATTCGAGTTTTTGAGCGGTAAAAAAATCATTAATTATACAAGTTTATTTTCAACAATATTTAAAAAAACTTTTAAACTAATCCTCAAATCCTGAAAATGAACCAACAATGAATTAAATATGATTCATCTATGAAAAATCTAAAAAGTTAGATTAATTTTTTGATTTTTTTGAGAATTTTAGATAACATATAGAAATTAGATCGAGCATTTAAAAAACATACTGACAAGATATTATCCTAAAATATCCAACCTCAAGTATAAAGTAACGACTGAAGATTTAAAAATAATTATGTTGACTGCATTCACCGCCGGACTCTTACTAATTACTCTCTCTGAACTTGGAGATAAAACCTTCTTTATTGCGGTAATTCTCTCCATTCGCTATTCTCGAAAATTGGTTTTCATCGGAGTTACACTCGCTTTAGCTGTAATGACGATTCTATCGGTTTTTGTGGGTCAAATTGTTTCTGTACTTCCGGAAACTTATTTACATTATGGAGAAATAATACTCTTTTGTACATTTGGGATTAAACTCTTATACGATGCGAGCAAGATGTCCGCAACATCAAATAAAGAAGAAGAAAAAGAAGCCGCAGAAGCTGTTGAAAAAAGCGAGTCAAAATTTCCAAAACGCAGCAGTTCACTGGGGATTATCTTAGAAGCTTTTCTCTTGACTTTTACGGCTGAATGGGGCGATCGCACTCAAATTGCAACGATTGCATTAGCAGCGAGTTATCAACCCTTGGGAGTAGTTTTGGGTGCGACTTTGGGTCATAGTATTTGTGCCGCAATTGCGGTTATTGGCGGACGATTAATCGCCGGAAAAATATCAGAACGGATGATTACTGCTATTGGCGGTTGTTTGTTTATTTTATTTGGTTTAGTCGCAATTTGGGAAGGGGTAGGAACACACTCTATCTAAAGCAAATATCTCTAACTTAGGGATTAGGTCGTTGAATGATTGTCTCAATAATCCGGCGTTTAGCTTTAGTATCAATCCCAATTAAACGCACATAATCACTGGGATGTTCTGATAAACAATCCTCAATTGCTGTCATAATTTCCGATTGATGAGTGCTATCAACGATTGAACAGGTTTTCCAAGATCCTGTTTTAAATCTACGGGAATCAGCATATTCCAAACCGACTCGATATCCTGCTTCTATAATCTGTTCAATTTGTTCGAGAACCTCTAAACTCAGTTTCGTTGTTACCGCCTGACCTTCACTAATAAAAGTTGATCCTTTGTTATCCCCTTGCATTACCCCTGTGACTTTGCTATCAACGCGATGAGGTGGCATAACGGGGTTATAAGGAAGATGCGTTTTTTGAGTATAATTTTCTTTTTGCTCAACAGGATTTAAGGTTCGTTGGGGGGAGATTGCATCGGGATGAAAAATACGGTGTTGGTTATATTCTTCTACCAATCTTAACTCTTGAATGCGTCGTTGTTCGGCAACCATCTGATGACCCATTTCTAGCAAGTGTGAGAAGTTAAAATTGGGTTTTTTAAATTCAGGTGGTTTTTCGGCACTATTGACAATTCGCTTAGAAATTTTTTCAATTCCCATTTGATGAATAAAGTGTTGAATTTGTTCATCATAAATTCGCGATCGCAATGCACTAAAGAAATCTATTGACTGTTGTGGAAACTCGTTGACTAGCTTGATAATATCTTGTTTTAAAAGGTCTTTTTCAAAGATTCCCTCGACAATTTCTGTACGTTCTTGGGAGTTCGGTTCCCAATAGAACTTTTCCATGCGTCCGTCTCGAATTAGGGGTGCATAAAGCGTGGAAAAATCATTTCCGGTGACAATAATTGGAATCCGTTGTAAAGGAGTTTCATCGTAACTTCCGGGTAGCTGAACATTCGTCGGGTTATCCGCAATATTCATTAAAGTTGCGTTGACTAACTGAGTATTAACGGTGTATTGAGTTCCCGAGTCAAAACGTCCAGCCCCGGCATCAATATCATTAATAAATAATGCACACATTTGACCTCTGACTTTTGTTTGTTCTGAGGCTTCACGATACCGCAGTCGAATTAACCGTGAAGGATCTCCAGCGTCTGGACTCTCTAATTCACCGCCAGAAATTGTTACAGGTTCAAATCCCATTTTCTCAAATACCAATTCACATTGAAAGGTTTTTCCTTCTCCCTTGCGTCCATGAATTCCTAAAATCAGAGGAACTCGCAGATTAGAGATCTTTAAAAAGTTTTTGGTGATATGAACGGCTAATTTGTCAAGAAACCTGGGAGAGATATAATAAGACATACAAGGAGTAAGATCGGATTGAACAGTCTTATTTTAGGATATAACTGACCTTTTGAATTAGATTTGATTAAATTTTTGCAGGTCGATCACTGGTGAGATTGTTTCTAATGGAAAAATTTGGCAGTTTGGTCAACTAAACTCCGATCAATTTATTCGCAATAAAACATTTTATACTATCCAAGATTTAGATCGATTATTTGCAGCCGTAAATTATTTATTTAAACAGTGCGAGTTCCAGATAGCTTAAAACCAATTATCAAGTCCTCAATTTAGAAAAAATCTGTCAAAATAGGAAGAGTGTAATTTTCAAAATTTCTAGATTTTTAGCTTATGTGCGGACGATTTACTTTAACCTGTGACGGTGAACAAATTACCCAACAATTTCAGTTATCAGAAGTTCCCGAAATTAGCCCCCGTTATAATATCGCTCCCACCCAGTTAATTGCAACGGTTGGCATCAATTTAACATCTGAAAATAGACAGTTTAATTGGATGCGCTGGGGATTAATTCCAAGTTGGGCAAAAGATCAAAAAATGGGTGCAAAATTGATAAATGCCCGAGTCGAAACTGTTGCGGAAAAACCCTCATTTCGCCACGCTTTTTCTCAAAGACGCTGTTTAATCTTAGCAGACGGATTTTATGAATGGCAAAAACAAAAAGATGATAAACAGCCCTATTATTTACACCTTGAAAATCATCAACTCTTTGCCTTTGCGGGACTGTGGGAACGATGGAAATCTGCCGAAAATCAAGAGATTATTTCCTGTACAATTTTAACGACAGAAGCCGATAACGAAGTTCGTTCAATTCATCATCGTCAACCTGTTATTATTCCTGAAAATAATTATTCTCAGTGGCTTGACCCCCATTTAACTGAACCCCAGGAAATTTTACCCTTATTAGCATCTCAACCGCCTTTGAACTATTATCGGGTTAACTCCCGCGTAAATAACCCCCGCCACGATGAAGCCGACTGCATTCAACAAAAGGGATGATAAATTTTCAGAATTTGTCATAATAAATAAAGAGCAAAATCACAACAAGGAAAGCATTTATGACCTTACCAGACGGCCCCCAAACGCCTCGGGTTCTCAGAATGATAAAATTCGTTACTCGTCCCCT
>CAZNCM010000262.1:0-3890 GCA_964571155.1 uncultured Lyngbya sp.
CTCCTTCTCCTTCGTCAAAAAATCTTGAGTTGTGATGGGCTTCATTGTTCACCTGTTTACCTCCGCTCTACAAGAATTCCAATTGATGAAGCTATTTATAGATAATAAGTTGGGAATCGTTAGCTGTTGTCTCTTTCTCCACATACTTTAATTTAGCAGGATAACTTTGTGAACAAGTTGGTACAACCGAACTTAATTGAATTCGGAGTCCCAAGTTGACAACCCGGAAGTTGAGTAAAGCGTTTCCCCAAGCCGTTTGACTTCGATCACGCTCTATTCCTCTCTCCTCATGGTCAACTGAAGACTCCGAACTCTAAATATATGAATGAATTAAAAAATGATTGCTGATTTTTTTGCAGATTCTTTTAGCTCGCGAGATAGTCTCCCATATCCTGTTTGCGTTTACGCAGTTTGGTGAGAGCTTCCCGCTCAATTTGTCGCACTCGTTCACGACTAATATTCAGGCGATCGCCGATTTTCGCTAGAGTCATGGTTTGTCCATCCTCTAAACCAAATCTTAAGGCTAAGACCTGACGCTGTTGATCGGTGAGATCGGCCATTAATACTTCTAAGTCTGAACGCATAGAAGACTGCAAGGCATAATCTTCTGGAGAAGCACTCTCATCTTCTAAGAGATCTCCCAACTCCGTATCTTGGTTGTCTCCTACCCGCAAATCAAGAGACAAAGGGAGTCTAGCTCGTTCGAGATATTCACGAATTTGCTTGGGATTGAGCTCCAATTCGTCGGCGAGTTCAGCAATGGTTGCGGCTCGTCCTAGATCTTGAGCTAAGGAACGTTGCGCTTTCTTGATTTTGTTCAGTTTTTCGGTGATATGGATCGGTAAACGAATGGTTCGACCTTTTTCGGCGATCGCCCGAGTGATGGCTTGACGAATCCACCAATAAGCATAAGTTGAGAAGCGATAGCCTTTTGTGGGATCGAATTTTTCGACTCCCCGCTGCATCCCAATTGTGCCTTCTTGGATTAAGTCCAAAAGATCGACATTACGTTTGATATATTTTTTAGCCACAGATACGACTAATCGCAGATTCGCTTCGACCATCTTACGCTTGGCAGTTTGGCCATCTTCGAGAGTTTGTTTTAACTCTTTTAAAGATACGCCTGCATTTTCTGCCCATTCTGCATAACTGGGTTCACGACCTAGCCGTTTTGCTAGTTTCTCTTTCCCTTCGTGCAGAATTGCGCTCTGTTGCACCTGTTTACCGTAGAGAATCTCTTGCTCATGGGTTAGTAGGGGAACACGACCAATTTCTCGCAGGTAAGTGCGGACCGAATCTGTATCTGTGGGTTTAGCAATTCTCATGGCTCATCTCCCGCTGGATACCTCAATGCTCTAGTGGTTTAAAGGTTAACCCCCTCCCTGGATCTAGCTAAAAAAGTAGGTTTGCTTTTGCGCTTTCAGTTGGGCTAGTCTGCCGAGTTGGACTCAGCGAACACTAACTTATGACTGAGCGTGTACCGAACCTATTTGACTTTTGCCTGGGAATGAGGACGTTAACATTACTCAATACTTTGATGTTAAGAATTTTAACATTTCTTAGAAATTATGCCTATCCCCCCTAAGGTGGAGTCGGCCCGAGGTTCAAACTTAACCTGTAGACATTACCTGTAAATCAACTTCCGGGTTGCATCAAGTTAGACAAAATTACTTAAATTTTTCTAAAGTTTATTCCTTCAACTCCAATGGGATGGGTGGGGAGTCCACCCCCATGCGCGGGAGATCGGGTGATCGGAAAAACTTCTGACCTCACGATTTCTGTCTTTTGCCTTGCTATAAATAGATTGTCTCTATCGCTCAAATCGAAACATGATATGACCTATTGTCTTGGTATCATCACAAACGATGGCCTCGTTATGGCTGCTGACTCACGAACGAATGCAGGGGTTGATTATATTTCAACCTATCAAAAGCTGTTTGATTTTTCTCATCCCGGAGAACGAGTCATCCTACTGTGTTCGGCGGGCAATTTATCGGTCACTCAAGGGGTTGTCAGTGAACTCGAAAAAGATCTCAAAATCCAAGAAGATACTAACTTGCACAATATCACCAGTATGTACGAAGTCGCTCGTTACATTGGGGGTAAACTGCGAAAAATTCAAGAATATGATGAAGTCTGGCTGAAAAAAG
The DNA here is from genome assembly GCA_964571155.1 of uncultured Lyngbya sp. GTDB lineage: Bacteria > Cyanobacteriota > Cyanobacteriia > Cyanobacteriales > Microcoleaceae > Capilliphycus. The sequence goes on from CAZNCM010000262.1 coordinate 2,151, forward strand.
ATGGTATTGAAGCACAATGCAGTCTATTATTAGGCGGTCAAATTCAAGGCCAAAATCCTGAGTTATTTTTAATCTATAGTCAGGGAAACTTTATTCACGCCACCTCAGATACTCCGTTTCTACAAATTGGGGAAACAAAGTATGGTAAGCCGATTTTAGATCGAACTTTAAGCTACAACACCAATTTAGAAAGTGCAGCCAAATGTGCTTTACTATCTATTGATTCGACCATGAAATCGAATATTTCCGTTGGGCCACCGATCAATCTGATTATGTACGAAAAAGACAGTTTAGCGATTAAACATCGTTTGCGTTTGCGGTTGGGTGATCCCTATCTGGCTAAAATTCGTCAGCTTTGGGAAGAATCTTTTGATTGTATTCCCCACATTAACTGGCAACATCGTGAAGATGACTCACCCGAAAATATTCTGATTGATTGATCCGTCATAAAATCGTGTAGTCTTGCTTAACCCGATTGGAATTATGACCCGATTCGATCATTTGTTCAATGCGCTTCCCAATGGGAGGCGTAATTGATTTTAGAGATTGTATATTATGCTTAAAGTATGGCTCGCTGAAAAACGATTTTTCACTTCTGTATTCTATGAAAAATATCCTCATTTTTGACTTTGATGGAACGTTAGCAGATACACTTGACGCGATTGCTCAAATTTCAAATCGTCTCTCGGTTGAGTTTGGATATCCACCCGCTAGCCCAGAAGATCTTGCAGAACTTAAAAATCTCAGTGCTTGGGAAATTATTCGACGTTCTAAGATTTCTATCTTTAAATTACCCTTTTTATTACGACGCATTCGGAGAGAATTACAAAAAGATATTCAATATATTCATCTTTTTCCAGAAATAAAAGAAGTCCTAGAAGAATTAAAAAATCAAGGATATTCTCTTTATGTTCTTACTTCAAATTCTAGAGAAAATGTTATTGAAGTTTTCCATAAATATCAAATTCTACATTTATTTGATCAAGTTTATTCCGCTTCAACTCTTTTTGGAAAGTCGAGATATATTAAAAATATTCTTAAACAAGAAAACTTACGACCCGAAAAAGCTCTTTATATTGGAGATGAAACCCGAGATATAGAAGCCGCAAAAAAGGCTAAAATTAAAACCATTGCGGTGAGTTGGGGATTTAACTCCCCGGAAATTTTGTCTCAACATCATCCCGATGCTTTAATTGATCATCCCCAGGAACTGATTAAAGTTCTTCAAGCTATGACAATTTATGAATAATAAGTCCTCATTCATCACGACTCAAAGCCATGATCACCGCTTGTTGGCTAATATTTTTATAAATTGTATCTAAATACTGCATCACCGTTTCACTGGCTGAAATTGAACGTCCTGGTGTTTGATTTGCAGCAGTTTCCAATGGAATTGAACCTAAAACATTTAACACATTATCTGAACTCGCAGGCGGTGTAATCACAACTAAAGACGGATCTAATTGTTCATTATATTCCCAAAACTGTTCAACTTTAGGAGGATAAGAATTGACCGTTTCAGTTTCCAGTGAGGGTTGAGGTTTTGTCTCCGTTTCTTCGTCGGCTTGACTTCTTAACTGACGTAAATTGGCAATGATTTTTTCTTGAGTTTGACCTCGAAGTTTAAACAAAACAAACGGATCTTCACTAAATCTATCCCCTAACATATAATAAACTGCACCAATATGTTTGCACGGGTTAGCTTTATCCGGACAGGTACAATGAGCATGAACATCATCT
>CAZNCM010000262.1:3900-4952 GCA_964571155.1 uncultured Lyngbya sp.
TCATCTAAACTAAAAGGAAACAATCTTAAACCATTAGCTGCAAACACTTCTTCTATATTTTGAGGCATTTCTCCAGCTAGAAGTTTAGCCGAAAAAATCGCCTGTTCAGACAAAGTTTCAATCACAAAACCCCATTCTTCATCACTAAAATGATCAAGCCACAATGACACCTCATAAGGTTCACTTTGGGTTCCTTGAACTTGAGCTTGAACTTTTTGGTCTTGAAAATTAATGCTTAATACATTTCCCTGTCTGGCGTAATTTCTCGCGCGTTCTAAGCGTTTTTTAAAGCGATATTTATCGAGTAAATCTAACCATTGTTGTGACCACCATTCCCGATCAGTTTGGATATCGTAGTTTGTCATAATTATTCAATCCTGAGTTTTTTAAGTTGTTCAAATCAGCAATTATTCTTCTTCATCAATTACCGCATTTCGGTCAATAATCAGTAAGTTTCTAAGTTGATCCGTATCCAATTCAGTTAACCAATTTTCTCCTGAACCCACAACTTGTTCAGCCAACGCTTTTTTACTTTCAATTAAATCATGAATTTTTTCTTCTAACGTTCCGGTACAAACAAACTTATGAACCTGAACATTGCGGGTTTGACCAATTCTAAACACCCGATCTGTTGCTTGATTTTCCACCGCAGGGTTCCACCAGCGATCAAAGTGAAAAACATGATTAGCGCGAGTTAAATTTAAACCCACACCTCCTGCTTTTAAAGACAGAATAAAAATAGGTGGCCCTTGGGGATCTTGTTGAAAACGATCAATCATTTCTTCGCGTTTATTTTTACGAGTAGCACCATACAAAAATAACACTTCTCGGTTTAATTGCTGTTGTAAATAAGGTTGTAACACTTTTCCCCATTCTGCAAACTGGGTAAATACAATGGCGCGATCACCTTCTGACAACAGTTCTTCTAACATTTCTTTGAAGCGTTGTAACTTCCCTGAACTTTGAAGGTTTAAACCCTGAGTCTCGACTTTTGTCTTTCTGGTTTTTGTCGATTTTCCATTCAATAAAATCGGATGATTGCAAACCTGTTT
>CAZNCM010000262.1:4962-5222 GCA_964571155.1 uncultured Lyngbya sp.
TTTAACTTCACTAACAACGCTAAAATCATCCCTCGACGTTGAATTCCTGCGGCTGAGTCTATGTCAGCTAAAGACTGATCCACGATCTTTTGATACAGTGTTGCTTGTTCAGTAGACAGAGAACAAAAAACCGTGTTTTCTTGTTTTTCGGGTAAATCTTGGATGATTTCTCGATCTGTTTTTAAGCGTCGTAAAATAAACGGTTGAACCAGCGATCGCAATGTTTTTAAAGAGTCTGTATCGCCGTATTTTTCAATGGG
>CAZNCM010000262.1:5232-8833 GCA_964571155.1 uncultured Lyngbya sp.
TTCGCTGAAAAAATTGTCGCTGTCCTAAATAACCGGGATTGAGAAAATCCATAATTGACCATAATTCAGACAGACGATTTTCGACAGGTGTTCCCGTTAGAGCAATTTTAAAACTCGCCTCTAAATTTCTCACGGTTTTTGATTGTTTAGCTTCGGGATTTTTAATGTTTTGAGCTTCGTCTAAAACCAATCCTTTCCAATTCATCGTTTTGAGTTCTTTTTCATCTCGAAATGTTAACGGATAACTGGTAATAATTAAATCATATTTTTGAGCAAATGATGTAAATGATTTTCCTTTTTTGCGTTTATCCCCGTGATGAACAGTCACTTTTAAACTCGGACTAAATCGTTTAACTTCTCGTTCCCAATTTCCCAAAACCGAAGTCGGACAAACCAGTAAAACGGGAGCGTCTAAGCTGTCTTTTTCCTGCAAATAGAGAAGAAAAGCAATTAATTCGATAGTTTTTCCTAGCCCCATATCATCAGCCAAACAAGCACCTAAACCCCATTCTTCTAAAAAAGCCAACCAACTCACCCCTCGGGCTTGATAGGGACGTAATTCTCCTTTAAAATCACTTGGGGTTTTGATCTCATCGAGTGAACGATTATTTGTTAAAGTATTGAGAAGTTCTTCTAATTTTCCCCCCGCTTCAAAGTTAACAATGGGTAACTTTTCTACCATTTGGGAGTCACCTGTCGATAACCGCAAAGCATCTTCAAGGGTGAGTGAAAGTTGATCTTTGCGACTCGAAAAGAAGGCTTGAGCGGCTTTAATATCAGCCGGACGTAATTCTACCCATTCGCCATTGACCTCAACTAACGGACTTTCTTGAGCGACTAAACGGTTAAATTCGGTTTTTGATAAGGTTTGACCCCCAATTGACAATTCCCATTTAAAATTCAGCAGACTATTTAATCCTAAATTACCATTTTGTTTGGATTTTGATGTTGCTGCTTGAACGCTTAAACCTAAACGGTTAGCCCATCCATTTTGACTCGCCAAACTGGGGGGTAAAATTACACCCAAACCGCTATCTGTAAACCGCCAATTCATACTTTTAATAAATTCATAGGCTTGTAGGGGAGTTAATAAGCAAGTTTGAGGACGGGCTTCTTGTAAACTGGGTTCTAGGAGAGGATAGAGTTTTGAGGCTAATCCCAACCCTTTAAGGAGGGTTTCTTGAGGACGTTTAATCATCCGTCCATTATGAATAAAGGCTTCGACTGGATGAGTCCAAATCGTTTGAGCATCTACTAAAAATTCGGGTTCATCAATCGCTTGCAAACAATAATCTAGTGTCCAATTTTTCTCGCTTTTGTCGGGAGGAGAGAGTCGAAATGCCGTTCTAAATAAATTATGTTCAGTCAGGGTTTGTTGGAGAGGGGCTATCCAATTAGACAGGATTTTTTCTAAAACTTTGACTTCGGAATTTTGGAATTTTTCGAGATGAGATTCACTGGCTAAAGCCTGTAACCAACTCTGCACAATGGGTTGAATTGCTGTCAAATTTGTAATCGCTTTATTTTCACTTTCTGCGGCAAATTTCTTAACTTGACTATCAAGAATTGCGGTTAAAAAATCATCGATTAAGTCTTGAGGATTTTGAGGTAAATTTAGGGCTAAGTTTTCAGATTTATTTTCAGCTTCTTTGTAGTGAAGTTGATACATCCGACAAGCCGAGGGAATTTGTTTAGAAAAACGAATTAATCGAGCTTGATCTGTCGCACTATCGAGTAAAGGTTTCCATTCCGCGACAAAGTGATCTTTTGAGGGGTTAAAAGAGAGACTCGGTAAAAATTTACTTCGAGCGAGTAAGTCTAAACTCCACCGGGAAAGATGAGACCAAAACTGTAAATCTGAGCCGAGAAATGAGTCTTCTGTAGTGAGATTTCCTAGAGGAAGGGATTGTAAAAAGTCAAAAGCTTCTGTACTATTGAGACAAATGCCTTCAATTTTCCAGGGATAAAGACTCATAGACTCCGAATCCGTTTCAGAATCAGTTTGAAGTGTAGATTGAAGGGGATATAGTCCTATTTTTGGGGAAAGTTGAGTGGGAAGGGCGAGAGTTTCTGTAACAACAACCTGACTCTCGATAGACAACTGCTTTTCATTGCACCACTTCTCCAATTCAACAGAGCTTAAAGCAAAAGGATAAACCAAAACACCCTCAGCCGGATTAAATTCGTTGGGTGTAATGCGACGCCAGTTTTCTCCCCAAATAAACAAATAATTTTTGGGTTGCTGGAGCCAACTTCCGTGTAAAATTGTCATTTAAAATTAATCCTCAGACTTCCAACTTCAATCTACCCGCTAATCTGGGTTTAAATTATCACTGAATCCGTCAATGAATCACTTGATTATTAATGAAACTTGATCAACAGATTGTTATCTTAGAATTTGTTTCCTCTAATCAGGCTGCTTCCTAAAACGTTGTGTATGCTGTATTTAAGCATCCTACTGTGGGGACAGATTAACTAACGGGTCACTGAATCTAGTATAATGTGCAACTATATTCAATAAACTAGCTCAGAATCTTTGAATGAGCTGACCCCAAACGATAGAACTCGCGCCAAGGAAAAGTCAATCATGATCTAGAATCCATTCCTCAGACCAACAAATATCCCGAGCCGGAGAATTGATGGCAAGAATACAATTGAGTAGATTAAGCCAAATCAAGCTCCTTCGGGCAATAACAATTCCAAAAAATCAGTTGAGCGAACCTTCGACTGGTACTGACAACGGGTGCCACGCCTATAACTCGGTATTATACTGATCTCAGGCATTAATTGGCTGTTTTTTCTAGAATGAGAGTGGGGAAATTTAAACCTCCTCAGCATCGCCTCTATCCTCTGTGCTTCGGTGAGAAGCCTACAGCCATTAGAGTATAGAGCGATACCAGACACCGAAAGCAAAGTCTCAGAGAGAATACTAAAGTTTTTGGTGTTCGTGACCGCAAAAGAATAGTGGAAAGAGAAGGAAGATAGCATACATGGAAGAGATTGACAAGTCAATATCCTTTGATGGACGGGATATCAGACTTAAAGTAGGTTTGTTGGCGCCCCAGGCAGGGGGCTCTGTGCTGGTTGAGTCAGGCGAAACGGCAGTCTTGGTGACAGCGACTCGATCTTCTGGTAGAGAAGGGATTGATTTTCTACGCGGCGGGTCGTATTCCTGGCGGTTTTTTGCGCCGTGAAGGCCGTCCCCCGGAGCGGGCGACATTAGTGAGTCGGTTGATCGATCGCCCGATGCGGCCCCTGTTTCCGGGTTGGCTACGGGACGATATTCAAATTGTGGCAAGCACCCTATCCATGGATGAGCAGGTGCCGCCGGACGTGTTGGCGGCCACGGGCGCTTCAGTGGCCACCCTCTTGGCCAAAATTCCTTTCAATGGCCCGATGGCGACGGTGCGGGTTGGTCTGCTAGGTGACGATTTCATCATCAACCCAACCTATGAAGAAATCGAAAAAGGTGACCTTGATTTGATCGTGGCCGGTTCTCCCGATGGGGTGATCATGGTCGAAGCGGGTGCCAACCAATTGCCTGAACAGGATGTGGTGGAAGCGATCGATTTCGGGTACGAAGTCGTGCAGGACTTGATCA
>CAZNCM010000263.1:0-6071 GCA_964571155.1 uncultured Lyngbya sp.
CTACTTTTTTCATTGGATTAGGGGATAATAAGCTGCTACTTTAGATTTACTTCTCTATAAATGATGGCATTAATACGTTCAGTGTTGGAGGAACCGAGAATGTCTGTAACTTCTATGATAATACATAAAAACTACAAATTGTGGACTTGGCAGAGATTGCGAACCCCGCTGAGGTTGATTTTGCTGCTGTTGGGGACTTGTATAACGGCGATTTCTCCAGGGTTCGCCCAGGAAGAACGCTATGGAGTGTATGTTAACAGCGATAGTGTCTTTTTGCTGGAAGTGGTTCAACAGGTACAACCGGGCGCTGTCATTCGCAACTACAGAAATCGCAGAATTATCGATGCGGGGATTTATTTTAGAGAGAGTGAAGCCGAAAGAGTGGTGGAAGATTTACAGGCTGTCGGTGTAGACGCCCAAATTACAGACTTTGAGGATGAAAAAGAATTTACAGGTATGATTACTGCTTTTCCCCCTGTTGTTTCGTTACCGACTGAAGAAGAAGAACCGATAAAAACCAATATTCCGCCGATTTATGTTTTTCCAGAGGGAAGTTTGGCTTTATATCAAGTGTTTGTGAGTGTGAATGATGCAGCGTTATTTGAAGTTCTCAAAGTCGCACCGAATGCTGAGGTCAAAGAATATCAAGGTAAACTAATGATTCAAGCCGGAAGTTTTCTAAACTTAGGAAATGCTCAACAATTGGTCGATGAGTTAACCTGGCGGGGAATTCCCTCAGAAATTATTCAAAGTTTACGAGAATTACAACTTTGGGTCGCAATTCAACCTGAAATTCCAACAACAGGAGTAACTTCGACACCTGCGAATTCGGGTGGGGGTTATGGGTTATCGGAAACGAATCGTTATTTTGTGTTAATTCCGACTCAACCTGCTGATTTAAACATTGTCGCGAATGATGTGGTTGCTTTGGGTGCGCCCGAACAAAGTGTGATTGTTCAAGACTTAGAAGTTGAGCCGTTTGTAGCGGTCGGGCCATTTTCAAGTGAGACTCTAGCCGAAGAATGGGAAAATTATTTTATTGATGCGGGAATTCCAGGGGCGCAGGTTTATTTTGGGAAGTAAAATATAACCTAAAACCAAAAAAGTGTTAAAAAAGATAGAAGATAGAAGTCAAAAATTAGAATTTTTTTCTATCTCCCGATCTCCTTCATATTACTGAAGACACTGAGGAAAATGAATCATGTTTACCCGTGAAAATCGACAAGAAATTCAACAGTTTGTTGTGACCGCGAAACAAATGCAGGCGATAGAATCTCGTCTGTTTGATGCAGGAATGCCTGTGGCTGCTTTAATGGAAAAAGTTGCCGGACGAATTACCCAACGGATTCTCAGTAAAATCAAGTCAATTGCAGCGACTTCAATTGGCGTTTTAGTCGGCCCAGGTCATAACGGGGGAGATGCGTTAGTTGTTGCCCGAGAATTGCACTTTTTAGGATATTCTCTCGTTATTTGTTGTCCGTTTTCTAAACAGAAAGAACTGACTCAATCTCATTTTAAGTATATCACAAGTTTAGGGATTTCAATTAATCAAAATATGGAATCTTTGCAAAGTTGTGATGTGATTATTGATGGAATGTTTGGGTTTGGTTTAGAACGTCCGATCACCGATAAATTGGCAGAAGGAGTTAACCAGATTAATACTTGGAAAAAACTGATTTTGAGTATTGATTTACCATCGGGAATTCACACCGATACCGGAGAAGTTTTAGGAACAGCTATTCGGGCGAATTGTACGTTTTGTTTGGGGTTGTGGAAGTTGGCTTTCTTGCAAGATTCAGCATTAGAATATCTCGGAAAAGTTGAACTGATTGACTTTGATATTCCCTTAGCAGATATTGAGGCAATTCTAGGTCAAACTCCAGAATTTCGCCGAATTACACCTGAAAATGCGATCGCTGATTTACCGCTTCCTCGTCCTCTGGCGACTCATAAATACAAAAACGGTAACTTACTAATTGTTGCAGGTTCTCATCGCTATACCGGGGCGGCAATTTTAGCCGGTTTAGGCGCCAGGGCGTCGGGTGTGGGAATGCTATCAATTGCGGTTCCCAACTCAATTAAACCCTTACTCAGTACCCAACTTCCTGAAGCATTAATTATTGGATGTCCTGAAACAGAAGACGGGGCAATTTTAGATTTTCCCTCTAATTTTAGTTTAGATCAATTTGATGCGATCGCCTGCGGCCCCGGTTTAACCCAATCGGCAACTACCCTTGTACAATTGATTTTAGAGTGTAATCGACCTTTAATTTTAGATGCAGATGGTTTAAATATTTTAGCCCAACTGAATCCCATTTTTACGCTATCTCAACGACAAGCTGCAACGATTATTACCCCCCATCCGGGTGAGTTTAAACGGCTATTTCCTGAGTTGGCTGAGGAGTTAAATAATCATGTTTTTGTAACTCAAAAAGCCGCCCAAAAAAGTGGAAGTATTGTGGTCTTGAAAGGGGCTAGAGTTTGTATCGGAACAGCGAACACCGTTTGGATCAATCCTGAAAGTACACCTGCATTAGCCAGGGGAGGAAGTGGAGATGTTTTAACCGGATTATTAGGGGGGTTATTAGCCGCAGTCGTGTTAAATCAAACTCCTCTTGATGCTATCGTGAAAACGGCGGTTTGGTGGCACGCCCAAGCGGGTATTCAAGCCGCAAAAGACAAAACAGAATTAGGAGTTGATGCGTTTACTTTAACTCAGTATTTGAATCTCAACCCAATTCAATCTCGTTTTTTGAACAAATCTCACCCTTGAGGTGATAAAATTCGAGTTTAAACTTGTCATCTACTCTCTTGTCTTTCTTGTTCGATTAGCATCTAATTTAACTCCCATGAAACTCAGAATTATTAACAATACTGTTTTTAAAGATCGACCGATTCAATCGGAACTAATTGCTTACAACCGAAAAATCTCAGCCTATGCGGGGACAGAATTTGAGATTGAGAGTTATGATTTCGTTAATAATAACCACTATAAAATTATCTTTATTAGTCCTTTACCCCGCAATCAAAATCTTTGGTATGTATTCTGTGATCATGTCGAAATTATTGATCAAAATAATTCGATCAAAAGCACTCAACCCGACTTAACTAATCCCTCTGACCGTGATAAACTTTATACCTCGTCTGGGTGGAGATGGCCAATGAGAGGAACCAGTATGGGGTCAAGAACAGAATTTGGTTACGCCCGAGGACGCTTACACGCCGGGGTTGATATTGGTGGCTACACTCCTGATGAATGTTGTGCAGCGAGTGATGGTGTCGTGACTTATGTTAAAAGGGATACCAGTGGGCCGAATGGTCGTATGATTGAAATTACCCGTCCTGATGGTTGGAAACACATTTATTTACACTTAAGATCTATTTTAGTTGAACTTAATCAAAACATAGAACCCAGTCAATTAATTGCCATTCGGGGCGGTTCAGGATTTGGTTCAGAAGGGTTAGAAATTGATGGCGGGGGCTATTCAATACACCTACATTTTGAAATTCATAACCCAGAGGGAACCCCTGTTAACCCTCGTTTGTATTTACCGAATGATGGCAGTGTACCCAATTTAGGATATTAATTACAACGGATGATTTAATGAGGGGGTTTTGAGGTTAATGCTTTGGGAAACAGATCGGTTTATGTGGAGTGTTCTAAGTTGAGGAGTTCTTGTTTTTGTGCAATAAAATCAAGTAAAATATTTTGATGAGGACGACCTAATAATCTCTCCATTTTGGCGTTTTGAGAGTAGGCTTGACCCTGGCGAATTTGTTTAGGGGTGATCAATCCAAAATCCCACCCTTCACCGAGAACTAATTGACTTCTCTCAACCGTTAAAGGGGCGTAAAAAACATGACGAATGACTGTTGTTTCTTGATAACAGTTAAAGAGTGAAACTTCAGACAGTTCATAACCAATTTCCTCAATCACTTCTCGTTTGACTGCCATTTCTGGCGTTTCTTCCGGTTCGATATGACCTCCAAATAAACCCCAAACCCCCGGATAAACAATACTCGGAATATCATCTCGCAACTGCATTAAAAATTGACCTTCACGGTACAAAATTGCTAGGGAAACATGAACAGGTGAGTTTGTCATTCTTTGTCATCCACAACTTCTTCAGACTTGGGAGTTGGGGGTTGAGGGGGTTCTTTATCCCCGTTTTCAGGGGTCGGTTCTTGAATGCGTTCGAGTTCTTGGAGATAAACCCCACCAATGTCTTCTCCTTGAAGTTCTTTGAGGGTAATTGTCTCGTAATTGACTTTACCCCGAACCAATATTTCCTGTCCCTCTTTCGGTAAATCGTCAGTGCTAAAAACCCAAACTGTACCTGTGTTATCCTGAAGCTGATAGGCGCCAGCACCGATAAAGGGCGCCAGACTTTCGACTGTTCCTTTAATATAAACCTTTGTCTCGGCTTTGCGTTTTTCAAGATTTTCAATCGGAGTAATATTGAGATTGAATTTAGCGGTTGAAGTCGCCAACTTTTCGCAGCCAAACAGCAACGGTATGAGACAAAATAATATAACGATGGGAAACGCCTGAACTAATTTAGGCTGAGTTGCAGTAGTCATGGAACAAAAAACATCCTATACAATTTTAGGCGATCAGCGATCAACTTTTTTTAACGGGTTTCAGATTTACAATAGCAGCAAATTCTTGTATTTTCATCCGTGTTTCCAAAAATGAAAGAGGTGAGGGGGGAAGTTGATATATATCCCGTCTCACCTGAAAATTTAAGCAAGGAGTTATGTTCTATAACTCAATCTACAGAAAGTGACGGTCAGTTCTAGAGTTTTTGTTCCGAATGTAGCCAACGGCCACAGGCTTGTGTGAATATAGTTGAACTGATGTTCTTTTAATCTAAAAATTATTATGGCTAACCTCTTAGATGGTAAAGCACTCGCCCAAAAAATTAGACAGCGGCTACAACAGGAAATTCAATCTCTGCAAACCCAAGCTGGACGTCCACCCGGACTAGCCGTGTTGATGGTGGGAGAAACCCCCGCCAGTTCGGTGTATGTTCGCAATAAACAACGGGCTTGTGAACAGGTGGGAATTGTATCATTTGGGAAACATTTTCCCACAAATATCTCTCAAACGGAATTAACCGAAGTCATTCATTCACTCAACGAGAACTCTGAGGTCGATGGAATACTGCTTCAGCTTCCTTTACCGCCTCATCTCAACGCAATTCCGCTATTATACGAGATCTCCCCCGACAAAGATGTAGACGGGCTGCATCCGGTGAATATGGGGCGATTGGTGAGGGGTGAAGCGGGACTTCGTAGTTGTACCCCTGCGGGAGTGATGCAGCTTTTGCGTGAATATGAAATAGAAGTCACTGGGAAAGATGTGGTGGTGGTTGGGGCGAGTATTTTAGTCGGAAAACCGATGGCGTTGATGTTGTTGGAAGCTGAAAGTACCGTCTCTATTACTCATATTAAAACAAAAGATTTAGCAAAACTCACTTGTGAGGCTGAGATTTTAGTGGTTGCTGCGGGTTATCCGAAGTTGATTACACCTCAAATGGTTAAACCCGGCGCTGTAGTGATTGATGTGGGAATTAACCGTCTGACTGACTACGAAGGGCGAAAGCGAATTGTTGGAGATGTAGATTTTGAGGGAGTAGAACCTTTGGTGGATTATATTAGTCCGGTTCCGGGTGGTGTTGGGCCAATGACGGTGGCGATGTTGTTACAAAATACCCTTTGGAGTTATAAACAACGAGTCGGTAAACATTTGGAATAGACATTGTTTTCTCCGAGTTGGGAAATCAAAGGCTGTGAACTTTTCCTCGGAAATCCGGTTGATTGAAAATATCGGGTTGTTTGTTAATTTTCGGCGGCGACTGGATTGGGAAATTTCCATCCTATTTTTATCTAATAAAATTAGGTAGAGTTTGAGGACGCAAACCGTAGCGTCCCCTAGATAATTTTAAGGGTCGATAAAATGCGCCCAAACATTGCCATCGGGGCCAGCAACTTGGTTTAAATAACCGTAGGAATACAACAACCGTCGCCCTTCTGTGTTGTTATAACCTGTGTAAGCATCTCCCCACGGA
>CAZNCM010000263.1:6081-8686 GCA_964571155.1 uncultured Lyngbya sp.
GTAGCCAATAATCGTTAAAACATGACCAGCTGGTGTTAAATCAGCCCCAATAACGACCGGACGACGATTAATTAATTCTTCTTTAATCTCAGACCAACGGCGAGTCGTACTAAAACTACTGTTATAACCATACGCCCGAATTAAAGCGGTTAAAACATTATGTTCAGTTTGTGATCCCACTCCTGCATAATTAAAACACCACTGCAATAATTCATCTTCCAATTGTCCGCCATATTGCGATCGCAAACCATAATAATACAAGACCATCGCAATGGAAGTTACATTACAAGTAGACCAAGAATAGCGAGGATTATCACGTTGAGAAAAATAAGGAACATTTAACTCAATTTGGTCAGGTAAAGGATCAAAAGTTTTTCCGCCTCGCTGAAATTTTACAAAGTCTGGAAACACATAACCCGTATTCCCAAAATCCGGTAATTCCTCCGTTAAAGCCACTCGAATATGATTGTCAGCGATCGCATAACTTCTGACTCCATACACTCGACCTAGCGGTAAAGTCGTCCGTTCCGAAGCCGCCAAACGACTTGCATCTATCGGGCGTTTTTTTAACACTGTTGTTTGTCCAATTGTCATCGTCAACGAGTCCGGATCGAAGGAGATTTCTTGACCATCTCGCAACAACCGAACGTGTTGCCAATAAATATATCCAACATTACCAAACCCCTCAACAGATTCAGCCAAAGTGACGCGAAAATGACCTTGAGTAGAAGCATACCCTTTAATCGGATAAGTTTGACCGAGTAATAATAGTGCGGATTGATCCGGTGACAAATCAGAAGAATCAATCGGTTGTGCTTTAATTTTTGTGGTTTTAATTACCAACATTTGGGCGTTAACATCGGTATCCGGTACACTATCAATCTCAAACTGAAGCACTTCCGAACCTTTGCTGAGTTGAACATGACTCTGAAAAAAATAACCAAACGATCCAATCGGAGGAATCGCGTTATTTAATAACACCTTCAAATGACCATCAACCCAACCATACTTCAACACTTTAAACTTTTGACCCGCTTTAATTGCAACTTTTTGAAGTTGATTAAGAGAAGCAGAATCAAACGGTGCGACCTTAAACAAAGTATCGTTAGTAATTGTTAGAGTTAACCCTTCTCCTACAGTCAACGGGCTACTACTCACCGTTAAATTAATCACCTGAGAAGCAACCAACTCCTTTTTAGTATTTGTTGCTTTCAGTCGTAACCAGCGATAACCCGCCTCACTAAATCCTTTTGCTAACTTGACTTCCCAGGTTTTCGCCGTCGAATTCAAAACCACATCTAAACTATAACGATCTTCGGCCATCAACATAATTGCAGTGACAACACGCGGATCAAAAGTTCCTTTAAGAATAGTCAGTTGATTCACCAAAACTTCTGATGGCCCCTCATAAGTCACCGGGAGTTTAGGGATAATGGGTTGATCAGCCCGACTGAGTTGAACAAAATCAGGATAAACGTAACCCGTATTTCCAAAACCCGGTAAATTTTCCGTGAGGGCGACTTTGAGATGACCCGCTTCAGGGGTATAACTTTGTACCCCATAAACCATTCCGGCTGAAATTGTCACCTGCTCTTTTTCGGAGAGATAAGCCGCATCAACGGGTCGTTTTTTGAAAACAGTGGTATTAATAACCGTGAGATTAATTGCATTTGTATTGTAGGTAATAGCTTTATCTTGTTCCCAGAGTTCGGCATGATAACGGTAGATATAGCCATATTTTCCAAAACCGGGAATATCGCGATCGAGAGTTACCCGAAAATGATCTTCAACACAGGCATAACCTAAAATGGTGTAGGTACTTCCGTGAGTTAATTCAAGGGTTTGATTCATTCCCAATTGGGCAGAATCTTGGGGTTTTACTTTGATAAAGGTAGTTTGGGTAATCCATAATAATTGAGTCCCCGATGGAGTGGGGGGTAAATCTTCGCGATCAAACCAGAGGATTTGTCCGTTTTTAACTAATAGTACGTGTTCTTCGTAAAAGTAGCCGAATTTTCCGACTCCACCGAGAGGATTTTTAAGTTCAACTTCGAGGTGATTGTTGACTAATTTGTAGTCTTTGAGGGGGAGAACTTCACCAACGTTAATATTTTGTTGTTGTTGAGGCGTGAGGCGAGAAGAAGAAATTGCTTGTTTTTTAAAGGGAGTTGTATATCGGGCGATTAAAAGAGTCTGTGATCCCAAATTCCCTTCGAGGGCAACCGTTAAACGAATCACTTCGTCAGAAACCGATTTATTTTGGCGATCAAAACCTTTTAAGCGTAACCATCTTTGACCTGGAGTATTGAATCCTTTCTCTAGGCTAATGTGCCAAATTCCCGATTTAGAATTGAGGCGAACAGTCAGAGGATATTTGTCTTCTGCGATCACAGAAATAGTCTGAATTTTTTCAGAATCAAAGGTTCCGATTAAAGCAATCGGTTGGTTGACTAAGACATTGATCGGGCCGAGATAATTCAGCATAGTTCTAGGAATTGTCGTAGGTCACAATTGGCACAGTTAAGTGTGATTAGCGAACACAAAAGCGAGTAATCGGTGAGTTGGGACGGATAAACTCATCGGATTATATAGCGCTACGCGCTAG
>CAZNCM010000264.1:0-1115 GCA_964571155.1 uncultured Lyngbya sp.
GTTGAGGTTAAACGCCATAGTGGAAACCCCTAAAGCGGTAAACCAAATCCCAACGACAGGCCATGCACCTAAGAAGAAATGCAGGGCGCGAGAATTGTTAAACGAAGCATATTGGAAAATTAAACGACCAAAGTAACCGTGAGCAGCTACGATGTTGTAGGTTTCTTCTTCTTGACCGAATTTATAACCGTAGTTTTGAGATTCGGTTTCAGTGGTTTCCCGAACCAAAGAAGATGTTACCAAACTTCCGTGCATCGCACTAAACAATGCCCCACCGAACACACCTGCAACACCTAACATATGAAAGGGGTGCATGAGAATATTGTGTTCAGCCTGGAAAACAATCATAAAGTTGAACGTTCCAGAAATCCCCAAAGGCATACCGTCAGAGAAGCTACCTTGTCCAATGGGATAAATCAAGAATACTGCGGTTGCAGCAGACAAAGGAGCGGAGTAAGCCACACAAATCCAAGGACGCATCCCTAGACGGTAGGACAACTCCCACTGACGACCCATGTAGCAGCAGATACCGATGAAAAAGTGGAAAATAATCAACTGGTAAGGGCCACCGTTATAGAGCCACTCATCAAGAGATGCAGCTTCCCAAATGGGGTAGAAGTGCAAACCAATCGCATTAGAAGACGGAACAACAGCACCCGAGATGATATTGTTACCGTACAACAGAGAACCCGCAACAGGTTCGCGAATACCGTCAATGTCCACCGGAGGTGCAGCTACAAATGCGATAATGTAGCAAATGGTTGCAGTCAGCAAGGTTGGAATCATCAGAACACCAAACCAACCGATATAGATGCGGTTGTCGGTCGAAGTGATCCAGTTGCAGAACCGTTCCCACGAGTTAGCGCCTTCGCGCTGTTGTAGTGTTGTGGTCATGCTTAAATAATTGCTAAATTCAGTTTTCAAGGTCCATTAGATAGCAATCAGCTACCTTGAAACCGATTTTACCAGACCAGCACACAAATTGTAGTTTTGTAAAGCATTTTTGATAAAACTTTGTTTTGCTTAACATAAGTCACGCTTATTAAAAGTATAGCGTTTTAGGTAGGCAAAAGGGAACACCGGAATAGGCAAGAGGCAAGAGGCAAAAGGTGAAG
>CAZNCM010000264.1:1125-8660 GCA_964571155.1 uncultured Lyngbya sp.
TCTTGGTGGTTTCCATCAAAGAGCAACTGCTGAACCCGAAGGGCAAAAGGCAAGAGGTAACAGGCAAAAGGCAAGAGGTAATTCTGAACTTCTGAACTTCTGAACTTCTGACTCGGTGACTCCTGACTCGGTGACTCCTGACTCGGTGACTCCTGACTTCTTTCCTCCCCCTGCACCCCTGACCAGTACCGTGCAGTTTGACAGCGTTAACGTTGATAATCCAAGCGTCAACTCATCCGTTTCGCGCGCGCGTTAACGTTGATAACCCAAGCGTCAACTCATCCGTTTACCATCCTCCCCAACTCTTTCTAACCGGGTGGCCACTGCATCTGACGACCTCCCATAACATGAACATGAAGGTGAAAAACGGTTTGGCCACCATCTGGCCCGTTATTAATCACGACTCGAAAACCATTATCAAGTCCAGCTTCAGCAGCGACTTGTTTGGCTTTTAACAACAAATGTCCCATGAGAGCATGGTCTTCTGGCGTCGCATCGGCTAACTTAGGAATAGGCTTCTTTGGAATCAGAATAATATGGACAGGTGCTTGGGGGGCAATGTCCTTGAAGGCTAAAACCAACTCATCCTCGTAAACAATATCAGCCGAAATTTCACGACGGATGATTTTACTAAATACTGTATCTTGATCAGTCATTGGTCTGATTGGGTTTGACTTCAACTCTTGCATCTGATGGACAACGAAAAGCTCTAATTATTTAGTTTTTCCGTTGTTTGATCAATCATACGAGATTTACCCTATTATTATCCATTTCAATCATCATGTTAGCTAGAGTGTGGAGTGCATCTGTTGTCGGAATTGATGCAGTGAAAGTGGGAGTCGAAGTTGACATTTCCGGAGGACTCCCCAAAATCGTCGTTTTAGGCTTACCGGATACTGCTGTACAAGAATCCCGTGAACGAGTCAAAGCGACCTTAAAAAACGCCGGATATGCCTTTCCAATGCGGAGTATTGTGATTAATCTAACTCCGGCTGATTTGCGGAAAGAAGGGCCAAGTTTTGATTTACCCATTAGTATTGGAATTTTAGCCGCTTCTGAACAAGTTAATCCTAATTTATTAGGGGATTTTTTGTTTTTAGGTGAAGTTTCATTAGATGGTAGTTTGCGGGCTGTGGCCGGGGTTTTACCCATTGCGGCGGCGGCTTCTCAAATGGGAATTACCGGGTTAATTGTACCGGAAGATAATGCTCAAGAAGCTGCAATTGTTGAAGATATTTCGGTTTATGGATTTAAAACAATTTTTGACGTGGCTGACTTTTTAGAACGTCCTGATGCTTATAAACCTGTAAAGTTAGACCGATCTAAAGTATTATCTCAAACTCAAGCTATTGGTTTAGATTTAAAAGATGTCAAAGGACAAATTCATGCTCGACGGGCTTTAGAAATTGCGGCAACAGGCGGACATAATCTGATTTTTGTCGGGCCTCCTGGAAGTGGAAAAACAATGTTGGCTCGACGTTTACCGGGGATTTTACCCGCTTTAATCTTTGAAGAAGCCTTAGAAGTTACTCGTATTTATTCTGTTGCGGGACTGTTAAAAAATCAGGGTCGTTTAATCTGCGATCGCCCCTTTCGTAGTCCCCATCATTCAGCATCAGGGCCGTCATTAGTAGGAGGGGGAAGTTTTCCGAAACCGGGTGAAATTTCCCTCGCTACAAATGGGATATTATTCTTAGATGAATTAACCGAATTTAAGCGTAATGTTTTAGAGTATTTACGTCAACCTTTAGAAGATGGATTTGTGACGGTAACTCGCACTCGTCAATCGGTTGTTTTTCCGGCTAAGTTTACTTTAGTTGCTAGTACAAATCCTTGCCCCTGTGGGTATTACGGTGATCCCATTCAACCTTGTAGTTGTTCACCTCGACAACGAGAACAATATTGGGCAAAACTATCAGGGCCGTTAATGGATCGGATTGATTTACAAGTGGCTGTTAATCGTTTAAAACCTGAAGAAATTATCCAACAATCAACCGGAGAAGACTCAAAAAGTGTTCGAGAACGAGTTAAAAAAGGACGAAATATTGCTCAAGTTCGGTTTCAAGAAGAACCACTCATTCAATGTAATGCACAAATGCAAAGTCGTCAGATTCAAACGTGGTGTCAACTCGACGAAACCAGTCGTCAGCTTTTAGAAGCGGCGATTCGGAAATTAGGATTATCAGCACGGGCCAGCGATCGCATTTTAAAAGTGTCTCGCACGATTGCAGACTTGGCGGGTTCAGATGACATTCAAGCCAATCATTTAGCTGAATCCATTCAATATCGGACTTTAGACCGAATGCAGTAAATTTTAGGTTCAAAAAAAGCTTAATTAACTGGTGAATTTACGGAGATGCACAAATTGAACAATACATCGATTCTTGGGAAAGTTCAGTAATTCAACCCTTTTATATTCGGACTGAAAAAATTAAGATAGTGCAAGAAGTCTTCCGTCTATTCCAGTTGCTTGACAACTGAGCCTGAATTATGAAAAGTCAAATCGATACAGTCAACGGACTCATTCCTTTTTCAAGCGACAATTTCTCCGTTACTGCTCAAAGCCTCAAATACGGTGCAGTATCAATGTTAGAATCTGGTTCTGGTTTGACCCACAAAAGTCATCGTCAAGTTAGCCACCATCCACAAGCTTGTGGTTTTGTGTTTGAACATTTGCAAGCAATTGGTCTTAATATTAGTGCTGAACTGAAAGAATCGCAGTCAGATACCGATCAAATTTCAGTCAATGGAATGTCAAAATTAACTCCAGATGTTTATCTTGAAAAAGTCGGAGAAATCATTTCTAATATTCAAGTCCAAGTCGGTTCAACACAATCGATTGACAAACTTGTTAAATCCGATCAAGGTTCGGGAGAATTTCTGGCTCATTCTGAAAATTGTCAGCTCTCAGAAACTACAATTTCTATTCAGATTGATAGCGTGAACAGCGTTCCGGTGAGTCAATATTTTGCTCAATGGGTTGCTGAAAATCCTTACTTAGCAGCGAATGTGATGAATGAAGCTGCAAAGGTTGGAGAAGTGAGCAGTGCTGGTTTAGAAAGTGCTGCTATTAATACTATTATTAATATTTTGTTTCGATCTCTAAAAACAATTGGGGCTTATTGTCGAGATGAACAAGAGTTTGATCAAGCCGAACTCACTAAAATTCTGGACGTGACCTTAGCGGGTTTAAAAACAGGTTTTCTGCGAGGTGTAGCCATTAAAGTTATTCAAAAACTGATGGATGGGAGTGCTTTTGCGGCTTTAGGATTTACGGTTGGGATCGAAGTGATTCCGACTTTAATTAAAGTTTTAAAAGATGAAATGACTCTCGAACAAGCGATCGCAGAAGTTGATCTCAGAATGTTGACTTCGGCAGTGATCACAACCGTTGTCATCTTATTTCCAACGTTGGGAACCACGTTGCTCAGTGCTTCAGTCATCAAAGCGATTTGGGAAGAAATTTCTCCAGAATGGAAAATTTATCTCTCTAAAATGGGTACTTATATTAATTCTGCGATCGCCATGGGAAGTACAGTAATTGCTATTTCTGGAGTGGGAAGTTGGGAGTTGAGAGTGGGGAGTTAGAGGTTGGTTACTCAAGTTTCTCCTCTCTCATCCCAGATTAAACAATTAGAACCGTTCACCAACCCCGAAGTGAATCCGTCCGTCGCCTTCATCGCTCACCCCGTAGTCAATCCGAATTGGCCCTAAAGGAGATTGAATTCTCAAACCGGCACCCACACCCAAACCGCTACCGGGTTTACCCCGAATTCCGCCCGGGTTTCCAGGAACCGTACTTTGAGTTCCTAAAGCAGTCGCCCCATCAATAAATACGGCTCCCCCAACGAGGAAGTTACTGATTGCAAATACGGGGAAACGATACTCAATAGAGGCTAAAACAAAGCTCCTGGCGGCAGCTAAATGACCTTCACGCCAACCTCGAACGGTATTAGCACCTCCCAAAGCAAAGGCTTCATAGGGTGGAAAATCTCCGATCATAGTTCCAGCCTGGAAGTTGAATGCGATAGTTTGAGGCGCATCAGGAACCAATTCGATAAAACGGATGGGAAGATAATAACTATAAGTCGCCCGCAAGCGATTATAAGAAATGCTCCCTGAACCAATGGGAATCGCTTGTTCGGTACCGAGTCGAAACGCATACCCTGAAGTTGGAAATTGCTGATTATTCCGGCGATCTCTGGCAATTCCAAATTGTACCGTAAACAGATCATCCTCACCGTCATCGCTTTCACTGAGGAGTTTTCCGGCATCATCCCGGGGCGTTATGTCTCCGTCTGCATCTCTAATTTCAACGTGCTGATATTGAACGCCCAACGAAGCGACCCAGTTGGGAGCGCTAAAGACATCTTCAGCAAAGGGACGAGTAAACGTAATTCCGCTTCCTGTACGAACCACCCGAGGGCGATCGCCGTTGGGAAGTCGAACATTGTCATCATCGTCATCTTGTTCAAAAATCACTGAAATAGCTTGGCGTCGGAAAATATTAGCGGTGTAGGAGGTGCGGTAAGGATCTCCATCAATCCAAGGATCAGTGAAGCTAATATCGAGTAAGAGAATCCGTTCACCGAGCTGAACTTCTGATCCCAAGCGTTGATTTCGACCGTTAATATTGAGTTCTTGATAACTCACTGTACCAAACAAGCCTGTCGCCGAACTCACCCCACCCCCAAGAACCAGAGATCCTGTACTCCGTTCAACGATATTCACCACCATTACTGCTTTTCGGGGATCTTCATCTCCGGGTTCAAGCTGAAGTCGCACATCTTCAAAAATCCCTAAACCAAAGATACGAGATAAGTCTTGTTGAGCGGTTCTTTGGTTGAAAACATCTCCCGGTTCTAACTCAATTTCACGAGTAATAATGTAGTCTTGAGTTTTCCCTTCGATGGGGTTTCCTTCTTCGTCTGTTAGTTCTCCTTCACTGCTTAAAAACTGAACCCGAATCTTTTCAATTTCTCCTTCAGCAACAACCAGTGTTAAGGTTCCATCTGGACTGACTTCGGGTGCTTCGATCACCTGAGCTAATACATAACCATTTTCTTGATACCAGCTATTAATTTCTTGAATCGCTTCTTCAATTTCATTGAGGTTGATCACTTCGTTAAACTGACCTGAGAAGCTTTCTTCTACTACTTCTGGTGGGAGTACACTATCGCCTTCAATAATCACTGCTTCTAGTGGTGGGTTGGGTTCGACTTCAAAGGTAATTCGTACCCCTAATGGTGTGTCTTGTGGAAGCGCCCGAACGTTCCTAAAAAATCCTAACGCAAAAATCGCGTTAATATCTTGTTGGAGTTGAGAACGAGTTGTGGTTCTTCCGGGTACCGTTGAAATCGCATCATAAACTCTTTCAATTAAAGCTTCATTATCGGTTCCCTCAATCACAACTTCTGCGACTAATACTTGAGGTTCGGGTTGGGCGTTTTGAGAGGGTCTTGGTGCTGGACTCGGTGGAGGGGGAACGGGAATTTGAGGTTGGGGAACAGGGGGAGGAGGTTCGGGTATGTTATTGTTTTCGGGTTCAATTTCGGGTTCGACTTCTCCTTCTGGGGACGCTTGAGCGAGTTCAAAGGGTTGTTGTTGTAACGGTTCTCCGAGTTGAATAGATTGACTTTGATTTACATTGGTAGTGTCTCCAATTTCTGATTGGAATAAGATCGGTTCAGCTTGATCGGCTTCGATTTTGTATAAGGTAGTTTCTCGGTTGATTTCGAGGTCTGATTTAGATTTATTTAACCCGAATGTTTCCGTAGATTCAATTCTCTCCGGTTTAACTTCTTCTACCTTATTCAGTGCAATTTCATCTGAAAATTCCTCCGACTTTGACTTAGAAAAAGCTAATTCTGAAGACGGTTCAATTCTCTCCGGTTTAACTTCCTCTACCTTATTCAGTGCAATTTCATCCGACACTTCTGATAATTTTGACTTAGAAAAAGCTAATTCTGAAGACTGTTCAATGACCTCCGGCTTTACTTCTTCTACCTTATTGAGTGCAATTTTATCAGAAAATTCCTCCGACTTTGACTTAGAAAAAGCCAATTCTGAAGACGGTTCAATGACCTCCGGCTTAACTTCCTCTACCTTATTCAGTGCAATTTCATCCGAAAATTCCTCCGACTTTGACTTAGAAAAAGCCAATTCTATTGAACGTTCTAAAGGGATAAAAGTAGAATTCGATGGAACCCAATCTAACTCTTTTTTATCTAAAGTAAACTGTTTGATCTCTAAGAAATTTGAATCATTAAAAGAAACCGGAAAAAGAAACAGAGAAGTTGGCTTAATTTTATTAAAGACAATATTTTCTGAAACCTCTTGGCTCACAAAGAGAGATTTAGATTTACTCACCTCAGCTTTGTTTAAAGAAATCTCTAAAGAAGATTGTAGCGTAGGATTAATAGAATTAAAAAACCTATTCTCACAAAAAGTTATTTCCCCTTCAGTTTCGCCTAAACCTAAAACTGGAGAAAAGTTAGCTTGAATTGTAGACTGCGGTAACAGCCAATCTAAATGTAAATCATATGATGTATTTAGTGGGTCTTGAGAATTGGCAAAACAAGCTGGAGATGTTTGACCATTTGCAGAATTAGATAGTCCCATAGTTGCAGTCAGCCCAAAAACTGCAACGAAAAGAGGAGATAAGCCCATGTTGTTCACACTTTTGGACATCCACACACCGAAAAATCACTCATCAGTCATCAGTCATTGGCCAAAAGCAGAGATATTGAAGAATCCCCAGTCTCTTGACGCCCGACATCTGACAAACTGTGAAATTTTACCATTATGTGGGTACCCAAAAATTGGGAATTCACAAACAATTCGCTCTAACCCTTGATAGAACAGTCAGTTCAGCGAATGAGTGTTACCCTAAAATTAGCCTAAACTCTCGCTGTTTTCAGGCTTTTTGGGTGATCGAGGTTAAATCTCTCCAACTCCTAGCCGATTAAGAACACCGCAACCCGATCAACTGAGCAAATCTTTCACCTCTACCTATTACTACTCCATCTCGCCTCGCTCTGGCTGTTACTCACGAACAGTTTGTTGAGTTAGCCATACACCAACCGAAACTTATCATTAAAATGAACTGCTACAGGAACGTTAATTAGTGACTTCGCTAATAGGAAGTGAGACAGCAAAGAAGAGCGTTGCTCAATGGATAAAATTAATAATATACTTATTAAGCTTGAATCTTAAATTTAATAAGCTAAGTATGGAAGATTACCAGGCAGCTTTTGTTGAACGCTACACTGACACTGAAACTCTCGGTCAATCAGAAAGAAAAATCGGGGCTATGCACTTTGGAGGTATAACTATTGAGTGTTTATTAAAAGCAATGATTTTTGCTACCTTACCAAAAGGTGCAACTCAAGAATGGAAAACAGATACCAATGATCCGGGACATACTATGACTAATCCAGGACATAGCTACACGGAGGCATTAAAACGGCATAATAGACTTAAATCTAGAGTTGTTGACGCTCCCTCGCTAAAAGCGAAGGATTCTCAGTTCTTTG
>CAZNCM010000265.1:0-6387 GCA_964571155.1 uncultured Lyngbya sp.
ACTTAATATCTCCATTTTTTTCAGTATTAACTTTAAGTTGACTGTCAATTTTCCAAACAAACTCCGGTTGAACAAAATCATCCGTTGAACCTCCCTCGGTACAAATCACAGGTAAACCACAAGCCATCGCTTCTAATACGGGAAGATTAAAACCCTCCGCAGAATAAGGCGAAACATAAGCATCAGATCCTTGATAAAGTTCCGCCATTTCTAACGCCGATAAACTCTCACCAATATAATACATTCGAGATTTAATTCGTTCAAGTTCGGCTGCTGTTAAAATATTTTTACTCGCTTTTTGAATAGACTCCCTAGAAGGGAAAATTGCATCTCTCCCTTTAAGAACCAAGCGAATATCGGGATACTTTTCAGCTAAAATAGCAAAGGCTTTTAATAACCGATCAATTCCTTGACGTTCATTCCACATCACCCCAATATTGAGAAACACAAAAGCATTATCCCATCTAAATCTTTGACGTAAAGCTTGACGTTGATCCGGTTTTAAGGGATAATAAATATTAGGTTTAACCCCTAAAGGCACAACCACCACTCGTTCTGGATCAGCACCACTATTAAGAAATCCTTGTTTTGACCAATGGGAAGACGTAATAATAACTGTATCACAACTTAGATGGGCTTCTCGGAAGGAAGATACTCTCATTCCTCTGATAATTGATTGGGGAACAACACCCCATTCCGTACAAGCAAACATAAACGTTTTTTGACTGCGAGACTTTCCCAAATTAAACGGACAATGGACTCGTAACGTCACATCTGAAACTTGATTTTCGGTTGCTAAAGGAATCTTTTTCAAAGCGTGTTCATCTTCAGGAGAGAGTAACCCTTCGACCGCTTTCCAACTCTCACTAACATAAGGCATATCTTGATAGAAAAGTTGAATATTATCTCGTTGATTAAGTTCTAAAAGTTGATAACTATTAATTAAAGCATAAGAATGAGGAATGAACCGCCAACCTTCTACAAGCAAACTTGGCTTTTGGGTTGAAACAGGAGAAAAGTGATGATCTACTTTTTTGGGTAAATTTCTAGATGTTTTACAGACTTCTAGAAGTTGATCAACTGTATGTTTCCAGGTATACTTTTCTTGAACAAATTGGGGTAATATTTGACAGGCTTGCTGACAAAATTCGGGTTGTTCAATCACTTCTTCCATTAACTCAACCAAATGTTCCCAGTCGGGATGTAGGAAGAAATGAAGGCGTTGGTTAATAATACGACTCCTAAATTTACTCTTAATTTTAAAGCTGAAATTAGGATGAATAAAATCATCTGTCGCACTACCATCCGTAGAAATTATCGGTAAACCACAAGCCATTGCTTCTAAAGCCGATAAATGAAAACTTGAAGCAACAGTTGGACAAACATAAGCATCAGCCGCTTGATAAAGTTGTGCCATTTCGTCAAAAGAAAAAGTCTCGCCAATATAGGCAATATTTGGTTTTATTTTGGCGACTTCTGTTTCACTGAGAATACTTCGACTCGCGGTTAAAAGAGATTGTTTAGATGGATAGAGTGCGTCACAGCCTTTTAAAACTAAGCGAACCTGGGGATAACGTTCGACAAGAGAAACAAACGCTTTTAATAGGGGACGAATACCATTTCTATCTTCCATCGGACTAACATTTAAAAAGATAAAATAGTCATCCCATCCTAATTTTTGACGCAGGGTTTTTCGTTCTTCTGAGGTTAGAGGTTTATAAATATTAGGGTTAATTCCCCAAGGAATAACTGCAATTTTATCAGCAGCAATTCCACTGCGAATCAATCCTGATTTTGACCAAGAAGAAGGGGTAATTAGCGTTGTATCCGAGTCGAGATCAATTGAATGTCCTAAGTATTTTGGGGTGAAAGTTTCATCTAATAGAGTTCCCCATTCCGCCATTGCCAAGATAACAGTTTGCGAAGCATGAGAAGATTTTAAATTTAAAGGTTCAGCCATTCTCAGCGTCACATCTGCTGAAGAAAAAACCGTTGGAGGAAGTTGGTCAAAATATTGTTGATCGGTTGAATTAAATAAATTTTGAATCCCTTGCCAATTTGAGTTAGAATAAGGAAGATCTTGAACCGAAAGTTGAAGTTCCGGTCGCCGCAACATTTCCAAGAGTTGAAATTGATTTGCGATCGCAATAGAATGGGGAATAAAACGCCAACCTTCAATATGAATTTGCATAAGTAAAAATAGATTATTAAAGCAGTTTAGACGTCATCAGCGAGATGGATCTTAAAATTTTACAATGATTTGTATAACTCTCAACCTCTGATTTGAATTAAACATTATAAACTTAAAAATACAGGAGTAACCGCAATTAAACTCAATTAATCTCCCCTTGAAATTGAACCTTGAAAGATCAATCTGTTTTCGCTAAAATTAAAATTTTGATGGAAATCATTTGAATACTTAGATTTAAAAAAACAATCCATATTTCATTTAAAACAATCAAAATATATGATAAAATAGCACAAAAATTAACTCCTCTTGATTGTCCCGTTAACCCCATTAAAAAGTCCCTCAATCTATTCTCCTGTTCATGCCCATTCTTCCCCATCCCAATCGCCAAACCAACCCCTTCAATCCCTGTGAATTGAAAAACACTGTAATCAATCCTTGAGACTCGACCCATGACTGATGATGAACGTCCATTAACTTCAGATCGTCGCATTACCCTATCACTGTTTAATGTCGTGCTAGTGTTGTTAGCGGTATTTGCTTTAGTGCTGCTTTGGCAGCTTCAAAGTTTAATTGTACTGCTAATGATCTCGGTCGTTCTCGCCGCTTCAATTGTACCGCTTGTCGATTGGGCAGAAGCCCAAAGAATTCCTCGTTGGTTAGCCGTCATTTTAGTTTATTTAACCCTAATTGCGGGATTAACCGGATTTGGTCTAGTTGTTGGCCCGCGTGTATTTGACCAAATCAACTTATTAGTCCGTCAACTGCCCCTATTTTCCGAACGAATTGTCGATATTGCCAGTGCTTTAGCCAGTCGCCTGGGCGAAGACACCCCCGCCTTAATCGAAGATCTGATTGATACCCAATCGGTCACCAACTGGATCATTGGTTCTAGTCAACAATTGCTGCTGCGATCCTATAGCATCACACGGGGTATCGTCGGGGGTGTCTTCAGCCTGATTATCGCCCTGTTCGTCTCGGGGTACATGGTCGCCGATAGCAACACTCTGATCAAAAGTTTAGTCCAACTCTTTCCCTACCCCTGGAACGAACGACTCAACGCCCAAGTCAGCCAAGTCAGCCGTCGCATGGGGGGATATATTCGCGGGCGCTTACTCGTTTCAGGAATTTTAGGCGTTGCCACCACAATGGGGTTAGGATTTTTAGGACTGCGAGAATTTGCACTCGGTTTAGGTGCGATCGCAGGCGTAACCAACCTCATCCCCTTTCTCGGGCCAATTCTCGGGGCAATTCCCGCCCTGATCGTTGCCCTCGCCAAAGGAGGATTTCTATTTTTCTGGGTGCTTCTCCTGTACGTGATCGTTCAAAACGTTGAAACCTACGTTCTCGATCCCTTATTAGTCGGAACCTCTGTGGGAGTTCATCCCCTGTTCCAACTCTTGTCTGTCTTAGGGGGTGTACAAGTGTTAGGAATACTGGGTGCTTTAATCGTTCCCCCTTGGTTTGCAGGGGTTGCCGCCCTCGTCGAAAACCTCTATCTAAAACCCAAAGAAGAACAAGAAAAGCTCAAAAAAGCTCAAGAAGCCCAAGCATTAACCCTCACCCCCGAAAGACGCGGATAATCCACCTCGAACCTGTGCGGTGAGAACTGCTCTCTTGAAACCCATGAAATTGGAAACCTTTTTCTGGCATCCTCAAAGCGGATGGTCAGTCCAAACCCTTCCCTTACTCGACTCAAAACACACCTTAGTTCTAGTCTTTGGTGCAGTAGAGTTGATCGATCATCCTCATCCCATTGAACATCTCAAACAAACCTATCCCCATTCTCACTTGATAGGGTGTTCAACTGCTGGAGAAATTTTTGATACCCTGTTATTCGATCACACCCTCTCAGTGGCAGTTGTGCAGTTTGAACAGACTCAACTCCGCAGTGCAAGTTGTCTCCTGGATGTTAGTCAAGGCAGTCGCAGTGCAGAGTCCTATCGTGTCGGTCGAATCCTGGCAGCCAAACTCAATTCAAACGATTTACAAGGGGTATTCATTCTCGGAGATGGACTTGTAGTCAATGGCAGCGAACTGATTCGGGGCTTCCAGTCCATCATTAACCCCGGTTCTAAACCCTCTCGAACCCTACCCATTACAGGGGGATTAGCCGCAGATAACCATCAGTTTCAGCACACCTGGGTACTCGCTAAAGGGATTCCTTGTCAGGGTGCGGTGGTGGCAGTTGGGTTCTATGGGGAACAGATCCAAATCGGCTTTGGTTGTCAAAGTGGATGGACAATATTCGGCCCTGAACGTCGGGTAACTCGCTCAAAACACAATATTCTCTACGAACTCGATGGTAAACCCGCCTTAGAATTGTACAAACAATATTTAGGCATACAAGCCCGAGATTTACCCACGAGCGCTTTATTTTTTCCGCTTGCGGTTCACACCGCCTCCACCCGCAAAGCCAGTGTCAGAACTATTGTGAGCCTCGATGAGGATACTCAGTCGATGCGTTTTAGTGGCAATATTCCCCAAGGCGCACTCACCCAACTCATGCGCGGAAACTATGAACGACTCATCGATGGGGCAATAGTTGCGGCATTAGTCAGTCGTAATAGTCTGCAACGCCAGATCAGACAAGGAAATGAAAAACAAGGAAATCACTCTAGCCGTTGCGAGAACCAACCCACACTTGCAATTTCAATCAGTGGTTCAGGACGTAGACTGGTGTTAGGTGAGCGAACAGAGGAAGAACTAGAAGTTACACTGGAAGAGTTACCCCCCCACACTCAACAAATTGGCTTTTATTCCTACGGCGAATTTGCTCCCTACGGGGTGGAAACGATCTGTCAACTCCATAATCAAACAATGACCCTAACCCTGATTCGAGAAAGTCCCAATACTAGCCCAAAGACAGTTCTCAACGGTTAATAACAGCTTAAAGCTTTTCCTCGTAATATTTCATGTGACCTACCCCGTCTCAAAATCCCTTTCCGCTTTTGCATTGTATCGATTTGTAAGACATCGATTTGCAAATACTGCCTTCTGGGTCATCCTTAATTTTTTGTCTCAAAGTTAGACTAGCACTTTAGCGAATCATTACCAGGAATTATGCATCCTTTGCTCCAGCGTCAACTCAAACGGCTTGCTCTTAGCGAAAACACGCCTCCAAGCAATGCTGTCGCCTGGCAGGAATTCCTTGACCGCATCAGTCGTAGCTATACCGAAGCCGATCAAGAGCGATATCTGATGGAGCGATCGCTGACGCTTTCCTCTCGAGAAATGTTACAACTGTACGAGCAGCAACGACAGGAAACAGAAACTCGTTTGGCGACAGAACGAGATCGACTGCAAGCAGTGATTAGTTCTTTGGGAGCGGGATTGTGTATTCTAGATCCCAAGGGTTGTCTCCTCTCAATGAACCCAGAAGCCGAACGCTTACTCGGATGGAAACAGCCGGAACTTTTGGGTCAACCTTTATTACAGCATATTGCTCCTCATTCTCAACTGTCTACGGTGGATTTTCCTTGTACGTTTCAAGACTGCTTAGATTGTTTGCCTTCAGAGTCTCCTTATCCCCAAATTCTTAAATCTAGTGACGATCAATTTCGCTGTAAAAATAATGCCATTTTAGCGGTTTCCTACATTCTTAATCCGATTCTCGATCATCAAACTTTGATCGGTGCAGTTTTGGTTTTTCTTGATATTACCGATCGCAAACGCGCCCAACTCGAAGCCGAACGATCACTGTCTTTATTACAAGCAACTTTTAATGCGACTGATGCCGGAATTGTTGCTTTGGATCGAGGGGGAAAAGTTTGTAACTTTAATCAAAAATTTGTCGAAATGTGGCAAATTCCAGAGGAAACTTTAAACTCCCCTCACGAACAATCAGCCCTAACATTTGTACTGCGAAAACTGAAATATCCGCCTCGGTTTCTAAATACCGTGATGCAACTGTCGGCTGCACCTAAAAAGCCAACCTATGATATTGTGGAGTTTAAAGATGGTCGATTTTTTGAAGTTTATTCTCATCCCTCTAAGGTCGGAGAAAAAATTGTCGGTCGGGTCTGGAGTTTTCGTGATATTACTGACCGAAAACGAGTCGAAAAATCTCTCAAACATCGCGTTGAGTTTGAACAGTTAATCACTAATTTATCGACCTATTTTATTAGTTTAAGTATTGATGAAATCGATGCAGGAATTGAACAGGCTCTCCAAAAAATCAGTACATTCATTGGGGTAGA
>CAZNCM010000265.1:6397-8640 GCA_964571155.1 uncultured Lyngbya sp.
ATCGCGGTTATATTTATCTATTTCCGAATCCAGATACACCGATGAAATTTATCTATGAGTGGACAACCTTAAAAGCCAATGAAAGCCAGGAAGAATCAATAGAAATATATAAGAAAACCAGTCAACTGATTGATATTTTAGAAAATCGTCTCCAACCCAATCATCCCGAAGCCGAACTGAATTCTGCAAGCATTCCTTGGATTATGGAACAATTAAATCAGTTTAAGAGCATTCATTGTTTAGCTGGTGATTTATCAGAAAATGCTCAAGCTGATTTACAATATTTGCAACAGTTTCACACCCATTATAGTCCTTTTGATACTCAAAAACAATCTCCAGAAAACTTACAATATTTGACCATTATTCCGTTAGTTTGTAGTAAAACCGTTGTCGGCTTTTTACGTTTTGATGCGGTCAATTCTGCTTTTGCTTGGTCATCCGATAGCATCGCCTTATTAAAAATGGTTGCAGAAATGTTTTCTAACGCCATTGAACGCAAACGAACAGAAGCCGTGATCCGACAAACAGAAGCTAAATATCGAAGTATCTTTGAAAATGCAGCCGAAGGCATTTGTCAAACCACGCCTCAAGGTCGTTATCTCAGTGCTAATCCGGCTTTAGCCCGAATTTTAGGCTATGCAACACCAGCCGACTTAATCGAGGGAATTACTGATATCAGTAAACAAGTTTATGTCAAACCCCATCGACGCTCAGAATTTATTGCGGAAATGCAAGCTAATCCAGTAGTTTCTGGCTTTGAATCCCAAGTTTATCGTCAAGATGGTAGCATAATCTGGATCTCAGAAAATGCTCGGGCTGTACGAGATGCCACAGGCCGAATGATCTGCTATGAAGGCATGAATTGCGAACCCCTTTAAATGCGATTATCGGCTACAGCGAAATTTTAACCGAAGAAGCTGAAGATTGCGGGTATCGAGATCTTATACCGGATTTAGAACGAATTTGTACAGCCGGACGTAATTTGCTCACCCTGATTAATGATATTCTCGATCTTTCTAAAATTGAAGCGGGTCGGATGGATTTGTATCTGGAAGATTTTAGTATTTCCGCTTTGATTGAGAGTGTTATTTCAACGGCTCAACCTCTGGTGGATCGCAACAGTAATACCTTAGAAGTGGAGTGTAATGATCAGATTGATATTCTGTACGCTGATATCACCAAAGTTCGACAAATTTTATTAAATTTACTGAGTAATGCGGCAAAGTTTACCACAGGAGGTCAGATTAAATTAACAGTCTCTCCGCAGCCCACAGAATCTCAAAATCTGGAAAATTCCGACTCTCCCCCTACAGCACCTGCGTTGATTCGGTTTCAAGTCAGCGATACGGGAATTGGGATGAGTCCTGAACAACTTGATCTACTATTTCAACCTTTTACTCAAGGTGATGCGTCTACAACCCGTCGATATGGAGGAACGGGATTAGGCTTAACCATTAGTCAACGCTTTTGTCAGATGATGGGAGGAACCATTACAGTAGACAGTCAACTAGATTGCGGTTCGACCTTCACAGTTATTCTACCGAGGGAGGTCAAACAGACAAAGCAGCAAAGTACAGAATCACTCGATGAGTCTGATCCCCAACCGAAGCAGGAGACTTCTCCGACTCCGGATCACCATTTTCGATCTTCCCCGGTTATAGCTGATCGCTCCAATACCATTTTAGTGATTGATGATGATCCGATGGCGCAAGATTTAATCGTGCGATCGCTCACCCGAGAAGGGATGAAAATTGAAACCGCATCTTCAGGGCAAGAAGGACTCCGTAGAGCAAGAGAACTTCATCCGGATGCGATTACCCTCGATATTATCATGCCGAATATGAATGGTTGGGCTGTATTGTCTGCCCTAAAAGCCGATCCAGAGTTAGCCGATATCCCGGTAATTGTGTTATCCTTCATCAGCAATAAAACTCGGGGTTTTGCATTGGGTGCATCGGACTATGTGATTAAACCGGTTGATAGCAAACGTCTAGCTAATCTAGTGAAAAAATATCAGCCTCAACTTCAGGATAATGATCACGATGCAGTCAACAATCGCATTTTAATTGTGGAGGACGATCCGCTCACCCGTCAAAAGCTCGGAAAATTTTTAGAACAAGAGGGTTGGCAGGTTGATGAAGCCGAAGATGGCTCGGCGGCTTTGAAACAACTGACCCAAAAGACACCCAGTTTAATTTTATTGGATTTGGTCTTACCTCAAATCAATGGTTTTGAGCTAATTG
>CAZNCM010000266.1:0-8321 GCA_964571155.1 uncultured Lyngbya sp.
TTTAAAGCACTTGAAGCCGGAAGCGGTGTTGATGACGAGTTAGAAGCGCTCAAAGTGCAAATGCTTGGCGGTTCGGCTCAACCTCAAGGTCAACTTCCAGCTGCTGAACAACCGACTTCTACACCCCAAACTCCCGCCCAAAAAGCAGAAGTCGATAGTGAGTTGGAAGAATTACGCAAGCAACTCGATAATCTCTAGTTGGAAAGGCTTGGAGTTGCGAGACAGCATTCAAGTTTGGCTCTTTGTTCGGGATTTGTTTGGGTTTCTCATAAATGAATAAGTTGACAGTGATAGGAAGTAGTAGCAAGTGGCAGCAGTTGTTCAAAGCCAACTCATTTTAGAGAGGTGATTGACTCGTCAACCTACTGCGCTTAACTCTATAAACTATTCAAGGAAAAACAGTGTTATGGTACTACTTGATCGGATTAGCCGTCTTGTCAAAGCAAACCTAAACGATATAATCAGCAAGGCTGAAGATCCTGAGAAGATTTTAGAGCAGACGATTATTGATATGCACGAAGACCTGATGAAACTCCGTCAGGCAGTGAATCTGGCAATGGCTTCTCAAAAACGCAGCCAGCAGCAATACACGCAATATCAATCTGAAGTCAATGACTGGCTGTCTCGCGCTCAACTGGCATTGCAAAAGGGAGAGGAAAACCTCGCCCGAGAAGCTTTACAGCGTAAGAAAAGTTCTGAGGAGCAAGCCAATATTGTTAAAGTTGCTCTCGATGGGCAAACTGCTCAAGTTGATACCCTCAAACGCAACTTAATTCAGCTAGAAAGCAAAATCTCTGAAGCCAATACCAAGAAAAATATGCTCAAGGCTCGGACGCAAGTGGTGAAAGCCAATGAGCAGTTACAGGGAATGCTGGACGGTATTAATGTAACGGGCGGAATGGCAGCTTTTGAGCGTATGGAAGAAAAAGTCCTGCAAATGGAAGCTCGTTCTCAAGCCGCAGGAGAATTAACAGGTGCGGACTTAGAAAGTCAGTTTAAAGCACTTGAAGCCGGAAGCGGTGTTGATGACGAGTTAGAAGCGCTCAAAGCCAATATGCTCGGGGGTTCGGCTCAACCTCAAGGTCAACTTCCGGCGGGTGAACAACCGACTTCTACACCCCAAACTCCCGCCCAAAAAACAGAAGTTGATCGCGAGTTTGAGGAGTTACTTCAGCAACTCAACAAAATTTAATTGGGGAGACTTAGAGTTTGGAAATCGTGTTGAACTTTGGCTCTCTGTTAAGAATGGGTTGAGGTTGTGGGAAAATTAGCGACTTTGCACTCATAGAGAGCCATTGTTTCCAACTCTCCTGGGAATATTCCCCGACTCCGAGAAAATAAGAGGGTTGATCCGCAGAGAAATTACAGAAAACACTTGAACTTTAGGGGGGAAATCAGGAATAATAGGTTGGAGTCCTGTAATCCATCAGTTTTAAACTCAACAATGTCTAAAGTGCGTTTACTGATTCTCAGTTCCTTTGCTTCCGGGTTCGGTTTATGTTCCATTGTATTTTCTATTTTTACAATGGCTTCTGAGTTTAGCTTTGGTACAATGTTTCGGTTTCTCTTAACTGCTATTTTTTTCGGAATCAATTTTTTGTTTACCATTCACTATTATGCTCTAATGCTCCGAGATTTTAAGCGATTAAATCGCGCTCAAAATCAAATTAAACGAGTTACACCAATGTTTTAACTTAGTTGATTTCTCCAAAACGATAACATCATAAAACCTCGAATTATGTTTGATTTTCTTAATCCTATTCTGGGACGGCATCCTGAAAAAGTCAAAGCCAATGTTGAAATTTACACTTGGCAAACCTGCCCCTATTGTATCCGAGCTAAATTATTATTATGGTGGAAAGGGGTTAATTTTACTGAGTATAAAATAGATGGCGATAATACCGCCCGTAACCAAATGGCTGAACGGGCAAATGGACGGCGGAGTGTTCCTCAAATTTTTATTAATAATCAACATATTGGCGGATGTGATGATCTTTATCAACTCAATAGTCAAGGACAGTTAGATCCGTTGTTAGCGGAAAGTCTTGCAGTCTAAGACTCTAAATCAGTTGCTAATTGATTGAGTATATTGTGCCGCCATTGTGCATCTAATTTGCGGTTGGTGGGAATTTCTAGCACTCGAATTCCTTGTGTTGGTAATGGGTTTAGGTGTTGTTGGAGTTGATGCCAAGATTGGATTTTTTGATAGTCTACTCCGTAAGTTGTGCAGAGTTGAGCAAAATCAATATGTTGAGGTGTTGCAAAGAATTCTTCAAAAGGTGGGTTGAATTCGGCAATGGGTAATAGTTCAAAAATTCCGCCTCCGTTATTATTAACAAGAATAATGGTTAAATGTCCGATGAATTTATTTCTGAGTAAAAATCCATTGGTATCATGAAGTAAAGCGAGATCTCCTGTTAGTAATATACTGCTTTGATGATGATGAGCGATGCCTAAAGCGGTGGATAATGTCCCATCAATTCCATTTGCACCTCGATTAAAAAAGGGTTTAATTTCTAAAGAATTGGGCATCCAGAAAAATTCTACATCTCGGACAGGCATACTATTAGAAATAAATAATGGCGTTTGAGGCGGTAAGATTTGCGGCAAAAGCCAAGAGATTTTTGGTTCTGTTAATGTTTCCAGTGTTGTCATTTCTTGCTCTAATTTTCGTCTAACAACAGCTTCTGCCTTCTGCCAAAGTTGGATATAATTTTTGTTATTGTTATTAGGTTTTGAGTTAGATAAACTATCAGCAATTTGTTCGATATAATACCGAAAATGAATGGCTGAGTTGTGTAAAGAATTGAGATTTTGATAGGTTGGATCGATAATAAAGGTTTGAGGGGAATTGTTTGCTAACCACGTTCTCAGTTGTTTACTGGTGGGTAAATCTCCAATTTGAATCACAATTTTAGGACTGAGTTTTTCTGCATAGTTTGGATTGCGTAAAATTAAGTCATATGTTGAGATTAAATTTGGGTTAATATGATGATAATTTCTAACGGGAGATAACCCTTCTGCTAAGACAGGCCAATTTAAAAATTGGGAGAGTTTAGCAACCGCTTGACTGTATAATTGGGGAGACTGGGGTTGAGCAACTCCAGCAATAATTAAGCCTTGTTGACAAGATTGCCATTTTTCGATATAAAGGTTTAAATTAAGAGTAGAATTAACGGGTTGTTCAAAAGAAACCATTGAAAAAAAATCGGAGGGAAACGTTGCTTCTAATGCTAAAGCTGTGGGTTGGGGGATAGGTATTAAAGGGTCACGAAACGGACAATTAAGATGCACTGGTCCCGGTATTGGAACCTGCGATCGCTCCCATCCATAGATAAGTGTTTGTCGCAGATAAGCTAACCGTTCAAGCTCTAAAGAAGGGGTTGCCAATTCGCCCTGCCACGTGGGATAATGACCGTATAATTTTACTTGATCAATTGTTTGTCCGGCGTGACAATTTCGCAATTCAGGTGGACGATCTGCGGTTAAAATTAATAATGGAACTCGACTTTCTCGGGCTTCGATAACAGCCGGATAAAAGTTTGCTCCTGCGGTTCCCGAGGTACAAACTAAAACAGTCGGTAAACCTGATTTTTTGGCAATTCCCAAGGCAAAAAAAGCCGCAGAACGTTCATCTAAAACCGGAATTGTGTCAATTTTAGACTGTTGGGAAAAGGCAAACGTCAGGGGGGTAGAACGAGAGCCAGGGCTAATAATAGCGGTGGTTAATCCTAGTTTGTATAGGGTTTCAACCATAATCGAAGCCCAAACGGTATTTGTATTGCGAAAGTCGATCATAACTCTATCATACTGAAGTTAACAAATCTATTCAATTTTTACGGTTTAAAGTCTCTATAAAATCTCTAAAAAATAATTATGTCTTTTGTAGGGTTGCACATTCATAGTGATTATAGCCTCTTAGATGGAGCCTCTCAATTACCTCAATTAATTGAGCGAGCCGTTGAGTTAAAAATGCCTGCGATCGCTGTCACCGATCACGGTGTAATGTACGGTGCAATTGAGTTAATTAAACAGTGTCGAAACAAGGGAATTAAACCCATTATAGGGAATGAAATGTATGTTATTAACGGTGATGTAACCCAACAGCAACGCCGTTTAAAAAAATATCATCAAGTGGTCTTAGCTAAAAATACAAAAGGCTACAAAAACCTCGTTAAACTCACAACAATTTCTCATCTCAAAGGATTTCAAGGAAAGGGAATTTTTGCCCGTCCCTGTGTTAATAAAGAGCTTTTAGAACAGTATCACGAAGGGTTAATTGTGACAAGTGCTTGTTTGGGAGGTGAACTTCCCCAAGCCATTTTACAGGGACGCCCAGATGTCGCTCGCAAAGTAGCTCAATGGTATCAAGAGGTGTTTGGGGACGATTATTACATAGAAATCCAGGATCACGGTTCTCCTGAAGATCGAATTGTTAACGTAGAGTTAGTCAAAATCGCCCGTGAATTTAACATTAAAATTATTGCAACCAATGACTCTCATTTCATCTCTTGTTATGATGTCGAAGCTCACGATGCGTTACTTTGTATTAACACTCAAAAACTGATTACCGAAGATAAAAGAATGCGGTATTCGGGGACTGAATATCTAAAATCAGCCGAAGAAATGGCGCAGTTATTTCGGGATCATTTACCGGATGATGTGATCCGAGAAGCGATTGCAAATACAATAGAAGTTGCTGAAAAAATTGAACCCTACAGCGGAATTTTAGGCGAGTCTCGTATTCCTGACTATCCCATTCCACCCAATCATACCTCTGATACTTATCTCGAAGAAGTGACCTGGAAAGGACTTTTAGAACGATTAAAAGCACAGACTCGTTCAGAAATTCCATCGGTTTATCGGGAACGTTTAGAATACGAACTAAAAATGATGCAAAAAATGGGATTTTCCACCTATTTTTTGGTGGTTTGGGATTATATTAAATATGCTCGTGATCATCAGATTCCCGTTGGCCCGGGTCGAGGTTCTGCCGCAGGCTCTTTAGTGGCTTATTCTTTAGGAATTACTAATATTGATCCGGTTCATCACGGATTATTATTTGAGCGTTTTTTGAATCCAGAACGGAAATCTATGCCTGATATTGATACTGATTTTTGTATCGCTAGACGGGATGAAATGATTCGATATGTAACGAACCAATATGGCGAAGATAAAGTTGCTCAAATTATCACCTTTAACCGCATGACTTCCAAAGCGGTTTTAAAAGATGTTGCCCGGGTGTTAGGAGTGCCCTACAAAAAATCCGATGAAATGGCAAAATTAATTCCAGTTGCGCGAGGAAAACCAGCCAAATTAAAAGTCATGATTTCTGATGATACGCCCTCACCCGAGTTTAAAACCGCTTATGAAACTGAAGATGTTCCAATCAAAAATGATGGGGGAGATGAAGTCGGAACAATTCCTGTGCGTCAGTGGATAGATATGGCAATTCGGATCGAAGGCACCAACAAAACCTTTGGAGTTCATGCTGCGGGTGTGGTGATTTCTAAACAATCTTTAGATGAAATTGTACCTTTGCAACGAAATAATGACGGGGCTGTAATTACTCAATATTTTATGGAAGATATTGAGGCACTTGGATTGTTAAAGATGGACTTTTTGGGATTAAAAAACCTCACAATTATTCAGCGAGTTGTGGAATTGATTGAAGAAAATCATCATTTTAAAATTCATCCCGATCAACTTCCTTTCGATGAACGGAGGGCTTGTCAAATCCTCGCCAAAGGAAAGGTTAAAAAACTGCCAGACGATATTCAAAATACCTATAAATTATTAGAACGAGGAGATTTAGAAGGTGTATTTCAGTTAGAATCCTCGGGAATGCGGCAAATTGTTCGGGATTTAAAACCCTCTAATATTGAGGATATTTCCTCTATTTTAGCTTTATATCGACCTGGGCCATTAGATGCGGGATTAATTCCTAAATTTATTGATCGTAAACACAAAAGAGTCCCAATTGAATATGAACATCCGTTGTTAGAATCGATTTTACAAGAAACCTATGGGATTCTGGTTTATCAAGAACAAATTATGAAAATGGCGCAAGATTTAGCGGGATATTCGTTAGGTCAAGCCGATTTATTGCGTCGGGCGATGGGGAAAAAGAAACTCTCAGAAATGCAGAAACAAAGAGAAGCATTTATTGATGGTTCAATGAAAAATGGTGTGAGTAAACAAATTGCTGAACATTTATTTGATCAGATGTTAGCATTCGCAGAATATTGTTTTAATAAATCCCATTCGATGGCTTACGGGTTTGTTACCTATCAAACTGCCTATCTC
Source organism: uncultured Lyngbya sp. (assembly GCA_964571155.1). Taxonomy (GTDB): domain Bacteria; phylum Cyanobacteriota; class Cyanobacteriia; order Cyanobacteriales; family Microcoleaceae; genus Capilliphycus. The sequence goes on from CAZNCM010000266.1 coordinate 6,307, forward strand.
AAAGCGAATTATCCGGTTGAATATATGGCAGCATTGCTCACCGAAAACAGTGATAATACGGATAAAGTTCAAAAATATATTGATTCCTGTCAACGTAGTTTAAAGATTAAAGTTGTAGCACCAGATGTTAATCGTTCAAATGTTGATTTTACACCTGCAAATGGTCAAATAATCTTTGGCTTATCTGCGATAAAAAATGTAGGAGAAGCAGCAATTGAGAATATTTTAGCGGCTCGAAAGGAAGGAGGGAAGTTTAGTGATTTACCTGATTTTTGTAGTAGAGTTAGCTTACAAATTGTTAATAGTCGAGCTTTGGAATCTTTAATCAAATGTGGAGCGTTAGATAGTTTACACTCTAACCGAAAACAAGCAATTGAATATTTAAACTTTTTAATTCCCTGGGCGCAAGGAAAAGCTAAGGATAGAGAAATTGGTCAGAGTAGTATTTTTGATTTGTTAGGGGATACAACCACAAAGAGTACCAATGAAGGCGCTCCTAAACCTCCAAAAACTGATGATTTTTCGACTCCAGAAAAGTTACAATTTGAGAAAGAGTTACTGGGTTTCTATGTTTCTGAACATCCTCTGAAATCTGTAATTGAAGCGAATTTGATTGAAGATGCAATTACACTGCAAGATTTAGCAGAACAAAAGGGGAAAAAAGTCAAAGTTTTTGTGATGATTGTAGAAGTCAAGCACCATGTCACCAAAAAAGGCGATCGCATGGCTTTTCTTCAAGTTGAAGATCTTAGTGGACAAGCAGAAGCAATTGTTTTCCCTCGAACTTTTCAAGAGGTTCAAGACTCCCTGCAAGAAAATATTGCATTACTGGTGACAGGTAAAGTTGATAAGCAGGAAGACAAAATTCAGATTATTATCGAGGAAACTGAATCAGTCGAACGCTTATTAGAAAGTGTGAAACCCAACGAAAAGCAATGCTCAGTTCGACTCTATCTAACACCTGAAGAAATTGAACAAGCGGGAACGATAGAAAACCTAAAAATTCTTTTAGAGGAGTATATGGGTAATCCTAGTCAAACGAAATATCCCGTCGAAGCAGTCGTCTCGAATCAATACTTAGTACGATTTGGTTATCAATTTTGGATTGAAGACCGTGAAGGAGTTGTTGATCGCCTGAAAGAAAAAGGATTTCAAGCGAGTCTTTACAACAATGACTAGACGGAAAGTTGGTCGAGTTCAGTTAAGAGTTTATCAATCCCTGCGTTCGACTCAAAAAAGGAAAATAAATGTTGATAACGGAGTATTCCGTCTCGATCTAAAACAAACTGAGCGGGTAAAGGCGCTCCCAATGCTTGACCCAATTTATACCGTCTAAATGTGTTGCAGTTGGGGTCAGATAATAAAGGCATTTTCAAGCCCAAATCTTTAACCACCGTTTGGCTTTGTTGCTCGTCGGTGCTGGTAATCATCAAGACCTCAACTCCTCGCTGCACAAACTCTTCGTAACGTTCATTTAGTGCTTTAATATGAGGATAACAGAGCGGACAATATTGTTTTTCAGTAAAAATCCGAGTAAATGCCAAAACAACGGGACAGTTTCCCCGATAATTTGAGAGACGAACGGACTGGTTATTGGTAATATCTGGAAGTTGAAAATCCGGTGTCTTTAAACCCATTTGTAAATAATAGGTCGCCGGAATGGGTAAAAAGTTGTTGAAAAAGCGGCGATTGAGTAAACCGCTAAAATCAGTAGAAGTCAGCATAATTTTCACAAGTGAACGACGAAAGAACGAGTTGAGGTGACGGGTCAAAGACGAACCATTATATTTAGGTTGATATAATTGTCCCCAATTTTCCCATCCCTATAACTCATTCTCAAGGATCAACTCAGATTAGACCGCAGCAAAGAAGTCCTTAGACTTGACTGGATCAGGAATCATCGTTTTTTCACCTGGCTTCCAGCCCGCAGGACAAACTTCATCCGGATTCGCTTGTACATACTGGATAGCTTGCAAGGTGCGTAGGGTTTCATCCACGTTGCGACCAAATGCGAG
>CAZNCM010000266.1:8367-8618 GCA_964571155.1 uncultured Lyngbya sp.
TTTTGATGTCAGAAACCAGGGGGTATTTTAAGTCACCGACTCCACCCGATTTGCGATCGCTTTGAATCCAAGCTAAATGGGAGAATTCACTGTCAACGGAAACACCCAGGATTTGGGTATCGAGTTTAGTAAATTCTTCAGCGCGATCGCTAAATGCTGTAATCTCAGTCGGGCAAACAAAAGTGAAGTCCAACGGATAAAAGAAAAGGACAACATATTTGCCGCGATAGTCAGACAGCTTAATGGTCTTA
>CAZNCM010000267.1:0-2441 GCA_964571155.1 uncultured Lyngbya sp.
CATGGCGAACCTCGTCGCCCCGATCCTCGCCAAAACCAGCGACAACCCCACGGGCCATCTGTACGGTTTGCTGATCGCCCATCAATGTAGTGAACCCCGTCAGTGGGTTGATGCAGAAGTTGAATTTATGCGACAACTCGCCATTCAACTCGGGTATGCGATCGATCAAGCCTTATTATTACAACAACAACGAGAAGCCACCCGCATCGCCCAACGCCTCAACCAGATCAACACCGGACTGCGAAAATCCCTCAAAGTTGAAGATATTCTGACTGCGGCGGTCGAAGAAACCCGAGAGGCAATCAATAGCGATCGCGTTGTCGTTTATGAATTTGATGCCAACTGGAAAGGTACCGTCATTGCCGAGTCTGTCGATAACCAATGGCCGATGGCGTTAGGGGCTGAAATCGCTGATCCCTGCTTTGCCGATCGCTATGTACAACCCTACCTACGCGGGCGAGTTAAAGCCACGACCAACATCCATGAAGCGGGTTTAACCGAATGCTATCTCGGTCAACTCGAACGCTTCGCCGTTAAAGCCAATTTAGTCGCTCCAATTTTAGTTAATAATCAACTGATGGGGCTACTGATCGCTCATCAATGTTCCGAGCCGAGAATGTGGACAGACTTAGAAATCGATCTAATTCGCAACGTTGCCGTCCAAGTCGGTTATGCCCTCGACCAAGCCTCAGCCCTCGAAGAACAGCAAGCGGCTGCCCGAAAAGCCCGTCTTCTCAACGATATTATTACCCAACTGCGAAACTCTCGAAATGCAGATGAAGTGTTTGATACGATTGTCGAAGAAACTCGCAGTGCTTTAAAAGCAGATCGGGCAATTATTTATCAATTTGATGAAGATTGGATCGGGACTGTGGTTGCAGAATCGGTCGATCAACGTTGGCCGACAACGATGGGTAAAAAGATTGCTGATCCTTGCTTTGCAGGTCAGTATGTGAAACCCTACTTCCGGGGTCGGGTGAGTGCGATGGAAAACCTACACGAATCTGGGTTAAGTGAGTGTCATATCAAACTTCTCGAACCCTTTGCAGTGAAAGCTAATATTGTCGCGCCCATCATTGCAGAAACCCGTTTACACGGATTGTTAATTCTCCATCAATGTTCCGGGCCGAGAGCGTGGAAAGAGTCTGATATTAGCTTTGTTAAACAACTCGCCACCCAACTGAGTTTAGCGCTCGATCAGGTGATTTTGCTCCAACAACAACAAGAAGCCGCAGAACGGGCAACTCGCCTCAATCAAATTAGTTCTCATATTCGCGAATCGCTCAACTCCAAAGATATTTTTAACACGGCGGTTGAAGATGTTCAAGAAGCTTTAAAAAGCGATCGTGTTATTGTTTATCAGTTTGATGCCAATTGGCAAGGAAAAGTCGTTGCTGAGTCGGTTGCAGTCGGTTTTCCCGAAGCGTTAGGGGCAGAAATTCACGATCCTTGCTTTGCTCAAAACTATGCTAAACCTTATCTCAAAGGGCGAGTCAAAGCCACAGAAAATATCTATGAAGCGGGGTTAACAGACTGTCATATTCGTCAGCTTGAACCCTTTGAAGTCAAGGCAAATTTAGTTGCGCCGATTGTCGTGAATCAAAAATTACAGGGGTTATTAATTGCTCATCAATGTTCGAGTCCTCGCAAATGGAAATCAACACTTTATTCGGCAAATTGCGATTCAAGTCGGTTACGCGGTCGATCAGGCGTTTCTGCTAGAACAACAACGGGCGGCGACTCAACAAGCGCGTCAACTCAGTGAGATTAGTTCTCGAATTCGTCAGTCTCTTAATTATGAACAAATTTTTAACACGACGGTAGAAGAATCGTTATCTTTGATGCAAGCGGATCGAGTCGTGGTGTATCGATTTGATGAAAATTGGCAAGGGGAAATCTCGTTTGAGTCGGTTAAACCGGGTTGGTTAAAAATTATTGAGATGGAAACCGAAGTTCCTTGTTTTCCGGTTGAATATGTCGAACCTTACCGCAAAGGTAAAATTCAGGTCACAGAAGATATTATGACGGCTGGGTTGAGTGATTGTCACAAAGAACAACTACAAAAATGGCAAGTGAAAGCCAATATTGTCGTGCCGATTTTAGTTGAGCAAAAACTCTATGGGTTGTTGGGAGTTCATCAATGTTCGAGTAAGCGAAAATGGGCAGCATCAGAAATTGAAGTGTTTAAACAAGTGGCGTTGCAAGTCGGTTATGCCCTCGAACAAGCCCAACTACTTGAACAAGTTCAACAAGCCCGCCAAGCCGCAGAAAAAGCATCTGATGAACAGCAGCAACAAAATGAAATGCTGCAACAACAAATTGAAGACTTTTTAGGGGAGATTGAAGACTCATTTAGTGGAGATTTAACGGTACGGGCGCGAGTTTCTGAAGGGGTCATGGGAACAGTAGCGGACTTTTTTAATGCTACGATTGAGAACTTA
>CAZNCM010000267.1:2540-8548 GCA_964571155.1 uncultured Lyngbya sp.
GTGCAATCTGCGGCGACTGTGGTGACTCAAACGGCACAAGGAAGTGAACAGGAGATTAAACAATTATCGAATGAAGCCTTGCGACAAGCTGAAACTATTTCAGATGCCTTGACTCAAATTCAAGTGATGGCAAATTCAATTCAAGCGGTGGCTCAAAATGCCCAAGCCGCAGAAATGAAAGTTCAACAAGCCAGTCAGATTTTACAGACTTCAGATCAGGCAATGAACCGCACCGTTGAAGGAATTGTAGTGATTCAAAAAACCGTTCATGCAACCGCCCGCAAAGTCAAAAATTTGGGTGAAGCGTCTAAGAAAATTTCCCGAGTGGTGAGTTTAATTGGGGAGTTTGCGAACCAAACAAATGTGTTGGCGTTGAATGCCTCTGTCGAAGCCACTCGCGCCAGTCAGGATGATCAAGGGTTTGCAACTGTTGCAACAGAAGTGCGAACCTTAGCCGAACAGTCTGCCAGTGCATCAGCAGAAATTGAACAAATTGTTGAAGAAATTCAAGCCGAAACAAAAGAGGTGATTCGGGCGATGCAAGTGGGAATGAAACGGGTATTATTAGGAACAAAATTGGTGAAAGATACTCGTCACACCTTAACGGATTTAGTGGAGGTGAGTCGTTCAATTCGGGAGTTAGTCGAAGAAATTGCCGATTCTGCAACCGCTCAAGCCCAAACTTCCAGTCAATTGTCCGGTACAATGCAAGAAGTCGCTGCAATTGCTCATTCTACCACTGAACAATCTCTCACCGTTGCTGATTCTTTTACACAGTTGTTGGGTGTGGCGGGTGAACTTCAAAAGGGTGTTGCTCAATTTACGATCAATAATGACTGATACACCCATGAATTGTTAATGGTTTTTTTGATGTAGAGATGTTTGATAAAATGTCTCTACAGTTGATTATCTGCTGAATTTTTAACTTGATCTCCCCTCCAAAAATGATTGATACTAATGACCAAGCTTATGAGTTTTTTGTGCAGGAATCTTTGGAACTCTTGCAAATTTTAGAACAGGGGTTGATGACCCTGACTTCCGAACACGAAATGCCCAAACTTCACTCCCTGATGCGGGCGGCGCATTCGATCAAAGGAGGGGCGGCTTGTGTGGGGTTGATGGGGGTTCAAGATATTGCTCACAACTTAGAAAATGCAATTCGGGCGCTGTACGCTAAGGATACGGTTTTTAGCTTAGAATTAGAGGAGTTGTTGTTACAGGCATTTGACTGTTTGCGATCGCCAATTCTTGAACAAATTGAAAAGGGTCAATGTCAACAAGAAGCAGTCGCTAAACGTTCACAGTTGATTTTTCCAAAAATTGAAGCGTTACTCGGACATTCCTTAGATGAAGCCTCAGAACTTCCTGAAGTTCCGATGGAAACAGATATGACTGTATTTCTATTTAAGGAAGAAGTCCCCTCTGGGTTACGACGTTGGGAACAGATGTTAATTCATCCTCAAAATTATAATCTTTCTGAGGAGTTAAAAAATCAAGCAGAAGTCTTTGCAACCCTGGGAAAAATGCTCAGTTTGCCTGGATTTACGATGATTGCAGAGGTGACAATTAAAGCCATTCAAGTTAATCCAAAGTTCAGTCTAAAAATTGGAAAACTCGCGTTAGTTGACTTTTGGAAGGCTCAAAAAGCGGTTTTATCTGGCGATCGCACCTCCGGTGGAAAACCCAGTAAAATGCTTTTAAAGTTCACTCAATCTCAAACTCAATCAAGTTCTAAAACGAATTCTCAAACTGTTGGTAAAACTCCATCTAAAACCTCGGAAACATCTCGCCAAAATAATCATAAAAGTTCTGTTCAGTCTGTTTCTACCTTAACCTTAACTCAAAATTACCCTAAACCTCCAGAAAAATCCCCCCAAAAAAACAATTCGGTTGGGTCAAAAGTAACAGAAACTTCTCCTGAAGAAACATCAAAACCATTATCGACTGCTATCATTGCTGCTGATTCTGGAGAGAACAATCAACTCACATTAGGAGTACGAATTGATCTCAGTCGATTGGAATCGATTAATAATTTAGTCGGTGAGTTGGCGACTCAAGACAATAGTTTCTTACTCCAAAATCAGCAATTAAAATCTTCTTTAGAAACGTTAAGTAAAAGTTGGAATCAGTTTCATAAATTTATCGGCAGACTTCAAGAAGCCACCGAATTTAATAGTTCTCCCAATACTCATCTCAACCTCGAAGACTGGGATCAAGCAGGTTTGCTGAAAACTGATGTTCAAAAGACCTTAGATGAGATGGAGAAAGTCGAGCAGATTTTGTATGAAATGAAATTGCTCAGTTTTCAAAGTCAGCAAATTGTTAAAAAACGACAACAAACCCTCCAACAAGTTCAAAAAAATCTCACAGAAACTCGGATGATTTCTATAGAATCTCTATTCAATAGATTTCCAAGAATGGTGCGAGATTTATCTATTCGCAAAGGTAAAAAAGTAAAATTAAACCTCATCGGTCAAAAAACTTTAATTGATAAAGCCGTTTTAGAAAAACTTTATGATCCGCTTGTTCATCTCGTGAGAAATGCTTTTGATCATGGGATCGAACCCCCAGAAATTCGTCAAAAGAAACAGAAACCCATCGAAGGAAAAATAGAAATTAAAGCCTATAACCAAGGAAACTATATTTATCTTGAAGTTCAAGATGATGGTCGAGGAATTAATCTAGAAAAAATTCGGAAAAAAGCAGTTGAAAAAAGACTTATCTCTAAAACAGATGCTCAACATCTCACCAAAAATCAGTTATATGATTTACTCTTTTTACCAGACTTTTCAACAACAAATCGTGTCACTGACTTATCCGGGCGAGGGGTGGGACTTGAAGCCGTTTCTCATCAAGTCAAAGCTTTAAAAGGTAATATTACTATAGTCTCTGAAGTCAATGAAGGGACAAAATTTATTCTCCGTTTACCTTGGTCACTGACAATTACCAAACTCTTAGTCTTTAAAATTGATGATCATTTATTTGCAATTGCAATGGATACTATCGGGGCAATTGTTTCTGCTTCTCCTGAAGAAATTGAGTCTCACGAAGACGGACAAGTTTATAATTGGTTAGGACAAAAAGTTCCTTTAGTTCAGTCAATATTATCAAATTATAACTATCGGGTAACTCCTATTTATCCTGAACCTTCTCCTCTCTCTGCTTTGGAAAAAAACCGAACTGCACAATTTTCAGGAAAAGTGATGGTGTTGTTGTTATCAGAAGGGTTAGAAACGATTGGCTTAAGAATTGATCAAATTTTAATGGAACAAAACTTAACCATTAAACCCTTTGGAAAAGTATTAAAAGCACCGCCCTATTTCTATGGTTGTACAATCTTAGGAGATGGTCGTTTAGTTCCAGTGATTGATAGTCCGGTGTTGTTAGAAAAATGGCAACAAAAACAACAAGCAACAACCGAAAAAGTAATGCTGGTTCCCAGTGATATTAAATTAACATCGCCGGAAAAAGGGACAATTCTAGTGATTGATGACTCCCTGACAACTCGTCAATCTTTGTGTGCAACATTGCAGCAAGAAGGATATACTGTAATTCCCGCCCAACACGGTAAAGACGGATTAGCTAAATTGCAACGATATCCTCAAATAAAATTCGTGATTTGTGACTTAGAAATGCCTGAGATGAATGGGTTAGAATTTCTGAGTCATTGTCGTCGCCAATTCTCCCGAGAAAAGCTTCCTGTACTCATGTTAACTTCCCGAAAAAGTGATCGCTATCGCCAATTAGCTAAACAGTTAGGATCAAATGGTTATATGACAAAGCCGTGGGTGAAGCAAGAGTTAATTGATATCTTACAAGATCAGTGCTAATCAAGGCATTGACAAAGAAAAAATAGGATGACAGACTTGATAAAGTTAGATCAAGTTAGCCCTAAAACAATTAACGAATAGGATTGAAGAAAATGACAAAAGAACGTTACAACATTTTCTGGCGATCGCTTTTCACCGTTCCCATACTTGGATTAATCAATTTATTCGGAATTACGCTCTATCTCGAAAATTCTTCCCAAACAATAGCTCAGTCAACAGAAGTTCCAATGACGTTAGAATTTGGAGAAGGAATGTATACCATGACTGTTCCCAATCAAGATACAACTCAATCGGCTTATGGAGGTCAATTGCGTTTGTATGATGTTCATGTCGCTAAAATGTTTGAGATGACCTATGATGATTGCCAACAGATGCAACGTCAGTATGGTCAAGATGCGGGGGGTAGAAATTGGTTTTATCAAGCCGGAAATGGGAGCATAAATATGGGGGAATTTTATATTAGTTGTAATTTAGCAAATCAGATTGTTGAGACCTATGGTTTAGGTCAAAGCGAACCAACAGTCGTTAAAAATTTTGTTGAACATACTGGAGTGAATACCGAAACTCGTTCGATTCCGATTTTAGATATTACGGGTTCAAAAGTATCGCAATGGATTAATTTTGTTCAAGGTTTTAAATCCAGAAGATAATCTATAGTTCTTCTTCCTTTAGTGAGACGACAGGGTAGACTTAATATCGCTACAGTGAAGTTACCCCTGTCAAACGCTGAAAATAGTATCTTTTAATACAGTAGATTCATCCGTCAAACTCTCAGTCTTGGCAAAAAAGGAGATTGAGTGGGACTTGAGAGGGTTTTGGTTCACGGAACCGGAGAAGTATAAATTTTTTTATCCGAGCCGAAAAGCCGCACAGCAAGCCAGAAAAGCAGGATATCAGCCAGTGGAAAACTGTTTATCCTTCGCAGGATAGGTTGCCGGAATAAATTACTGTGGGTTAAAACCAAGAAGGGGTCAAGCCCCTCATTCAAGGTTAACAAATCACACTATTTAGGAGAACTCACTCATGCAGGATGGAGTAGAATGTCCAAGATGCGGTAAACGAACCATTGTTCAGCGTCATCCCGACGTTTTTCAGTGTCTTAACTGCGACTTTCAGCGAGACTTCTCTCGATCTCAGTCTAGAGACAAGAGTAAAGGCTCCTCTAGCAGCCAAAAATCCGGTAGTAGCGGAGGATATCGTACTGAGAGCAGTAGCAGCTACAGCAGCTATGGAGGCGGGTACAGCAAAGCCGAGTCTAGAAAAGAGGACTCTGGAGGAGGTATTGTCGGCTTTCTCATCTTTATGGTTGTCATCGCCCTATTTATTCTCTAAGCCCTGTCGTCTTGAGGTTATTATTAGCAATAAACAAGCAGAAAAGGTAGAGACAATTTAGCCTAAACTTCGTCGTCATCACTCTTATTTGAGATAAGCGATCGTTACGCCAGCCCCTCCTTCTGCTTGAGTGGCTAATTCAAAACGATCAACTAAAGGATTATTTTTGAGAAATTCTTGAACCCCTCGTCTTAGTTGTCCTGTACCTTTTCCATGAATAATCCAGATCGCCGCAAAATCAATCATTTGACCTAACATTCGATCAATCTCAATTTCAGCTTCTGAGATTCGTTTTCCCCGTAAATCAATTGTATTTTTAGAAGTCCGAACGGTTGCTTTTTTCTCGGGTTCAGAAACAGTGGCTTCTGATTTTGAATTTTTGGCTTTGTCTGAACTTTTGCTTTTCGTTGGAATCTCAGCTTTTTGACCCTCTAGAGACTCGATTTCAGCTAACCCAACGTTCATTTTCATAATCCCAAAACGAACCATAAGCTGACCATTTTCATCGGGTTCGTTCATCACTTCTGCGGTTTGACCAATACTCGGAATCCGAATGCGATCGCCAACTTTAGGGTTGAATTTAGGTTTTTCAGGCGGTTTTTGTTTACGAGAAGGAAGACGTTTCTCAGCAATTTTATCTAAAGTTTCTGTTGCTTTTTGAGCATCTTGGGCTTTGGGTTGACCTTGCTGTAAACGGCGAATCACTTGAGCAATTTCACCTTTTGCCTGAATTAATGTTTCTTGAATGGCTTGTTCTTGTTCCCGTTTCAGTTCCTGTTCTCGTTCTTTTAAAAGGGCAGTTTTTCGGATCAGTTCTTGATGCAAACGTTCTGTTTCTTTCAGCAA
>CAZNCM010000268.1:0-1764 GCA_964571155.1 uncultured Lyngbya sp.
GAATAGCAGGTTCCGCTTGCACCATACTTTCATAGTCATAACCCCGACAAGCTTCTTGCAAAACTTGACGCAATTGAAACACCGAAACCGTACCTTCAGAATAAAATTCGGGACGTTCTCGAATATAGCGATCGCATTCCGTTTTAGACTCATTTACTAACGCCGCTTTCGCCAGTTCACACCAATGTTTTAAATTTTGTTCAACGCCGTTATCATTCCCCAACAAGCGATACAATTTGCTGTAATAATCCGCTTGACGAACTCGTTCTAACAGTTGATAAAAGAAATTCTCTATCAACTCCTTAGACGCCTCGACTAAAACCGCCTCTAACTCGTTTGCTAAGTAATAGAAAGCCTCGGCTAAAATTCCCATAATGGGGACTACAGCATTGCGTCTGTGGCTGGCTTGGGCGCGTTGGTGAGTTTCACCCACAGAGAAGCTTCTAATTAACACATCCAAACGATTAATCATCCGTCGCTGAAGCTTTTTAAAATCCTCCTCAAAGGCTTGATTTTCATCACTCGCCACCACTAGATTTAACTCTTTCTCGATGTGTTGACAAAATTCATCGCCAATTTGTTTGAGTTCAGTATTTAGCTGTCTTAACTTCTGTTCTTTGAGTGCATCAACTTCACGGGGTTGACTCTCTAACTCTCGCCAAGCTTTCAGATAAGATTCCCGCAAACTAATACAAATATGTTGTAAATCATTCGCTAACACTTCAAACAGTTGGGGTCGTTTTTCTTCCAATAAATAGCGGGTCATTGCGTCGCGGAATTCTTCAACGCCGCTATCTTGAATCAAATATTCGAGAACCGAATTTCCTAGAGAATTGAGAATAACCGTATATTTCTCATTGGGATTGTTTACACTTAAAACCTCTGGAGGAATTCGGAACTGACTGGAAGATAAACGTCCCGAAACCAAACAGTAACGGTTAAACTCATTCACAAACTGCGGTGTATTTTCAACTCCATTCTCACTGTGAATACTTTCGGCAAAAATAGAATCTAAACCCCAACGATCAGATTGATAGGTTTGTTGTTGAACTAAGTTGCTATAAAACCCGAGTAAACCACTTGTTTTGTAAATGCGAGTTGTATCGCGAAAATCAGTTCTGATAATCGTCTCTAATTCAGAACGCAACTGATCATTATACCAAGTTGCATCGATATAGTTAAACACATAAAACACGCGATCGCGAATTGCAGAACTTCCTTGCATTTTTTCCAGAAGTTCAGTTTCTGGTGTTGTCATTGCTCCATTTTTTGCTACTGCCGGAACAAAAACAACCGCCGAAGTTTCTGGATTTTCGATTTTATCGTAAGCAATTTGAGCGTCTTTTTTAACAGGTGCATCAATTCCCGGCGTGTCAATAATAACGTTACCATCTTTTAGCAGGGAATGATAACAGTAATATTCAATTCGTTTGATAACCGCACTATTTTTACTCCGGCGTGCAAATTTAGCCGCTTCTTCAATATTTGATGCGTGAAAATGCTCCATTGAATAAGTTGCATTATTCAGGGTTTGAATGCGATCGCGGTTGGCTTCAAATCCTTCTAATAACAACTCCAATGCTTTCGCTTGTTTAGCTCGTTCCGAATGGGCTTCGCCCCCTTCAATCTCTAAAATCTCTTGGGCTTTCCGTTGTAAATATTGAACGGTTTCCGGCTGATTAATATTCCCAACCAGAGGTAAATTTAACAGTTCGCACAACGTTTTTACCTGTTCGCGAATTTCAACTTCACTCAAAAATGTTA
>CAZNCM010000268.1:1774-6053 GCA_964571155.1 uncultured Lyngbya sp.
CTTGATTTTGTTCGGCATAGCGGATATAACATTCGGTTCCGGTGGCGTGTCCTTCGGCGCTGTAGAGGAGTTTTCGCCCCAACAATGCGTTAATTAACATCGATTTTCCCGCACTAAAAGCCCCCGCAAACACAATTTCAAAGGTGGGAGAAATCACTTTATCGAGGGCGCCGCGTACCCCGCTAACGTCCTGTTGTCGAAGTGTCGGTTCGCTGTGTAGGAGTCCCAGTAGACTCTCAACTTGTTCTTGCAAATTTTGACACTGTGGTATACCCTGATCCATGATCACAAGCTCCTATTCGGGTTTGCCGATAAAAGTAATCTATTTAACATTGTTATCCGAGTATGAGCCTCGTGAAAACGGGGTTTTCCGGGTTTTCTGATGTATCACTAAACACTCAAGAAAAGTTAGAATGTGCTAGATTTTACGCACTCAGAGATTCTCATACCGTCAACAGTCATCCATTACCCGGATGAGCAAGATACTGGCAATGCTCCACCAAACGGTATGCTGCGTGAACAGACTATTTTCCCTTCCCCCATTTTTAAAGAGTTGAACTTCTTTTGGTACAATGAATCATGTCAGTTCTTAACTCTTTTTAGTTAAAAATATTGTCAAATTATGGTTGAACCCAAAGACGAAAAGTTAACCCATTCTCTCAATCTACTGATTGAAGAACATGGTATTAAAGGCGTGATTCAAGGACTCGCTTCTCATTGTCAAAAAGAAGCCGAATTTCTCAAAAAAGATCGCAGCACAGATTTAGCCAATAATTGGCAAAAAGCTGGAGAATCTTTACAGGATATTATTGATTCTTGGGGAACTTAATATTGAGTTCTTGATCTTGTTGATTCCCACTGAAGTGAACACAGCTAACTATCAACTTTGAGTTGCTCTTGACACCGTTGAATATAGAGTTCTGCTACAATATCAGTGGGATCTTGTTCGATCACCTGCTTAAAGCATAATAAAGCTTGGGTTAATTCTCCCACTTGCCAAGCTGCTACTCCATTTTCAAATAGAGTTAAGGTTTGGGTTTTCTGGAGATCAATCAAATGATTTTGATTTCCGAAAAGTTCATAAACTTTAATCGCTTTTTGCTTTCCGCGAGGTGCAACTTGATCTAACCATCGATAATAAAATGAACTCGATTTGGTTTGAGATTGATGTGCTAATTTTGCATCACTTAATGAAGTTATTTCTAAAGGTTGTTCTTCATAACACATCGTTTCTTGACTGACTATTATTTTACAACCATAGGTTTTAGTTAAGCCTTCTAAGCGAGAAGCAGTATTGACAACATCACCGATAACAGTAGAGTCCATCCGGCTTTCTGAACCTAATGTACCGATCATTCCTATTCCGGTATGAACTCCAATACCAATTCTTAAGGGTTCTTTGATTTTAAATTTATAGCGTTCTTCGTTAAAACTTTCTAGGCTTTTTTGCATAATTACTGCTGCATTGAGTGCGTCTTGCTGATGAAACTGTTCTCGAACAAAAACAGCCATAATCGCATCTCCAAGATACTTATCAATAAAGCCATAGTTAGAGTCAATACAAACACTCATTTGATTAAAAAAAACATTTAACCACTGATAAGTTTCACTGGCGGTTTGAGACTCTGCAATGGTTGTAAATCCTCGAATATCACAGAATAAAATCGTTAGTTCTTCTTCTGTAAAGTTCCCCAATTTGATCGAGTTAACCCCTTGAGGTGCAATCCGTTCTAGAAACTGTTCAGGAACAAATAACCGTAATTTTTCTGAAGCATCTTCATCTACTTTTACTGATACTGAACCATTATGATGATGATCTGAAATCCTCTGGCTTTCCTCTTGTGTTGTTTGGGTTCGCATTTTATTAAGTTGCAAAAGGCTCGATACTTTGGCTAAAAGTAAACGACTATTAAATGGTTTTGTAATATAATCATCTCCCATTAATTCCAATCCTTGAATTCGCGATTGTTCATCATCTAATGCGGTCAGAAAAATAACAGGTGTTATCTTTAATTGCTCATCTTTTCGGAGACTGTCGCAAACTTCAAACCCATCTAGATCGGGCATCATGACATCCAATAAAACTAAATCTGGCAATGTCGTTTTTGCCAGTTCTAATGCCTCTATTCCCGATGCAGCTAAGATAATTTCATAGCCCTCTGCTCTTAACAGTTCTTCTAATAAAATCAGATTTGCCGGTTCATCATCAACAATTAAAATTTGGGGTAAGCGATCTGACATGGGGTTAGTAAGTAATCAGATGGAGCAAGGACGCAAGACCGTTAGATGAAATGAGATGAAATTAAGTCAGTATTTCTCTAAATATCCTTTTTCTTTAACTTTAGTCTTGACAGGCAAAAGTTATCTATATTATTTTTAAGACTCAATTCAACTAGACTATAGTTTATTCAGTTGTTATGTGGAATGCCCCTGAAAGATTTCTAAAAATCTCGAAAGTTTGATGACTTTATTTTAGCTTGGCAGTAAAGATTTAACCGTCGCTAATACTTGATCCACATCCAAAGGTTTACTCAAATAAGCCACCGCACCCGCTTCAAGGCAGCGATCGCGATCTCCTGCCATTGCCATTGCGGTTACAGCCACTACTGGAACAGACTGCCAAACCGAATGTTTTTTGAGTTGACGCATTAGTTCAAACCCATCGACTTCTGGAAGTTGGATATCCATTAAGATCATATCTGGCAACATACTCGCTCGTACAAAGGGTGAGTTAATCATGTCCATCATCGTTTGACCTTCACAGATCAGTTCAACTTGATATCCTTCCAACTCCAAGATCTCCGAAACTAGCAATTGGTTAAAAGGTTGGTCTTCGACCACCAAAATTCGAGGAGCATTACGAGTCTCTGAGGTTAAACTGGGAGGTGCCAGATTAGATGAAATTTCCAAAGCGGGATCAATCGGACTATCGGCTAATATCTCTCGCATCTCTGTCAACGGAAGCCAAACGCGAAACCGACTTCCTTGATTAACATTCGACTCCAAAGAAACAGTCCCCCCATGCAGTTCAGCCAAACGTTTTGTTAAAGCCAAACCTAAACCTGTTCCTTCATGTCGTCGGGTTAGAGAAGCGTCCACCTGTTGAAAGGGACGAAACAGCAGATGCCACCGATCTTCTGGAATACCAATTCCAGAATCCTGCACTTCCAGACATAAGTAAGGTGTACTGGCATTAACCGGAGAACAATCCGGACGATAATCTCCCTCCATCTGAGATCCGTAAGCCAAGCGTCCACTCAGCTTAATGGTGCCAGCCTCCGGTGTAAATTTGACCGCATTAGACAGTAAATTGATAATAATTTGTCGAACTCGACGCTCATCAAGTGCCACCTGGTTCAGTCGGTAATCTAATTCTAACGATAGAGCAAGTCGTTTTTTATCTGCCCGAGGTTGGATCATTTTCAGACACTCGTTACAAAGGCGATGAACCTCAACCGCTTGGATATTGAGTTCTGTTTTGCCCGCTTCGATTTTGGATAAATCTAGAATATCGTTGATCAGTTGTAATAAGTGTTGACCACTTTTTTCGATTAAATTTACATGATTGATTTGGCGGTGATTGAGTTCACCGGAAATTTGACGTTTGAGCAGGTCAGAAAATCCTAAAATGCTATTGAGGGGTGTTCGCAGTTCATGGGACATAGAAGCCAAAAACTCCGATTTCATCTGAGACGCCCGTTCTAAATCTTCATTGATTTGCCGCAGACGGTCTTGGGCTTGAGCGCGTTCAATCGCCGTGCCGAGGGTACGACAAGCCGCATACAACATATCCTGTTGAGGATAAGCTTGCAGTTGTTCGAGGTTGCGAGATTCTAGGGTTAATACCCCAATGATGCCCCCATCTGTAGCTGGAATGGGAAAAATCCCCAACTGACCAATTCCCGGATGACGAAATCCCTCTACAGCTTGGGGATGGTTGGCGTAGTCTTCGACATAGACGGCTTGACCAGTTTCTACCACTTCCCAGAGTAAGCCTTGACCGTAGGGAATGCCTCGATCAACTAATTGTTGCATTTGGGCGACGGCAGGTTCTCCGTAGGTGGCAATGAATTGACCAGAAGCTTGGTTGATAATCGAGCCGGCCTGCCGTTGATTGCCTTCTCCTGTGACCACTTTAACATCCCCAAAGGCGGCATTCATTACCCGTACCAGATAGTTCAGCGCAAACTGAGCGATGTCTCGTAGGTTATCGGAGTCTTGCAACCGTTCGTTTAAACCCAGGAGGAATTTTAACCGTCGAACTTCGGAGTTGAGACTC
>CAZNCM010000268.1:6063-8548 GCA_964571155.1 uncultured Lyngbya sp.
TAATAGGTGACTTCTCGAAAGGTAAATAAGCATCCCCCACTGGGCATGATGGTGTTGTAAACTTCTAGACAAACTCCATTGTTTTGTTCTAGGCAAAAAGCTGATCCTTGAGATTCAGACTTGAGTAAACACGCTTTTAAGTGTTGACATTGTTCTTCACTCCAATATCCTTGATGAACGATTTCTCTAAAAACCGTTTCAAAGTCTGGCTGACTTGCCAAGAATTCGCTTGATAAGCCCCAGGTTTGAGCGAGTTTGAGGTTGAACAAAATTAGATGAGAGTTTGGATCAAATAGGGCGATCGCATTGTCGATCTGGTTTAAGATCAGTTCTTGTTCTTCCCACCATTGCTCCAAATTCATTTAAGTGTGTCCTTATTGGTGATTATGACGATTCTTTTTACTATTTAAACGTTCAATCGATTCAGAAAGTTTTTAATTCTTTACTTAATTATTACAAAATGTAATATGCTTTGGGAATGATTGAGATCAGATCCCCAGAGTGATCGAAAACACCCTTGTCAGGGAGCCGTCACCCAAGCTGAAAAAATTAAGCTTGTTATTTCTATCTGACGGTAGAGGCACTATTCCTATGACACTCGGTATTATAGCTAAGGTTTCAGTAGATTGAGTGGATAGAGACTCGATAGACGGGAGTGAATCTACTTACCGTTTGTCAGATTGAACAGAAAAGTTTTGGGTTTGATCCGGTTTGTTATAAAATGAAATCAATGTAAAGATTTATGTAGACTAAATTGCAGACCTCGTTGCTACCCCGGTCGGGAAGGTGCGAGTGATGGTAGGCTCATAGCGTATCAAAGTCAGCTTAAATCTACAGTCGTTCGGAGAGGATTGAACACGATGGCTTTTGAACTTCCAGAATTACCTTATCCCGCAGATGCCTTAGAATCCTCTGGGATGTCTAAGCAAACCTTTTCATTTCATCATGGCAAACACCATGCTGCTTACGTCAATAAGCTCAATGGAATGATTGAAGGAACAGACTTAGCCAATAAGTCTCTCGAAGAAATCGTTAAAGCAACAGCCAATGATCCCAGCAAAAGCGGCATTTTCAATAATGCAGCTCAAGTTTGGAACCACAGCTTCTTCTGGAAATGTATGAAGCCCGGTGGAGGTGGAAAGCCAACGGGCGCTTTAGCCGAAAAAATCAATGCGGACTTCGGCAGTTATGAAAAGTTTGCAGAAGAATTTAAGAATGCAGGAGCAACCCAATTTGGGAGTGGTTGGGCTTGGTTAGTCCTAGAAAATGGCACACTCAAAGTTAAAAAGACTTTAAATGCGATTAACCCCATCATTGAAGGAGCGACTCCTTTACTGACGATGGATGTCTGGGAACACGCTTACTATCTCGACTTTCAAAATGCTCGTCCCGGTTACATTGATAACTTCCTCGGTAAACTCGTGAACTGGGATTTTGTCGCTGAAAACTTAGCGGCGGCTCAATAAAAAATAAAAATCAGCGATTAAGTGTAGTCGTTCGCTGACCTCAAAATTATCTAAGTTATACAAATCAAGGACAGTCACACATTTAGCGTGGCTGTTTTTTCCATACTCGCTCTCATCTGTTTTTAACGAATTTATGAATAGTGAAAATTTAGCCAAGTATATAGAAGCAACTGGGGGGATTTCTAAACCTTGGTTACTCGTTCAACTGCGATTACAAAAACTTCAGGAACGTCGTTCTCAGCTAAGTTCAGAAGCGTATTTACAAGAGTTGGCAGAGATTCAGCAAGACTTGATGAATTTGGGGGAATGGTGGACTGGTATTGAAGCGGAAGTTTTTGGGAGTGATCGGGGATAAATGGGGTATGGACTTGAATAACTTCTAAAAATTATTGATTTATTGCTGGGTCTACGAATCCTGAGTAATCACTCGCTTCTTGAGGATCGGGATTTCCAAACCCTGACGACTCGTCAACCGAGCATCGAGAGTTAAGCTTTTTGGGTTGGGTTGAACCCCAGTGTCATTTCCAGTCTTCAAATCCCATAGACGACTGGCAGTATAGATTCATCTGGCAGAACAAGATAAAGCACATTCAGACTCCCGTTGTTGTTGGAGTCGTTCCCGAGATTCTTGTCTAATTTTTCCAGCCATCGCTGCAAGCTGCAAGTTGACAAAAGCATTCATCTCATCAACTCCATACTGAGTCGTCTGTAACAATTGCCGGAGTCGCTCTTCGGCTTCAAGACTTAAAAACCCTGTGGTTAAAGCTTGGTTAACAACTTCATGAATACAAGTCATAGGATTTTCCTCACGCACAATCACTTGATTAATCTAAGTCTCCGAACTTTTCTCTCTAAGAGTCTATGAGATGAAAACATCGGCATCTATGATGTCATTAGGAACGACTTTGGAACTTTATGCAGATTTTACTGCTTATTTGTTCGATAAAATCTTGTGATTGTGATCACAAACTCAGATTGGAAAGCAACTGAAGTAAATACCTATGAAATCTACACCCCAA
>CAZNCM010000269.1:0-2357 GCA_964571155.1 uncultured Lyngbya sp.
TCTTAAAGATCTTTATCCGGATGGTATTCCCGCCAAAGTTATTGGTAATATTCAGCTTGATTCGACTGCTACTGTCTCTCAAAGCGTTACTCCCTCACCAACGCCTACTCCCTCGCCTGCTGTGGCGTCTCCGCCTCGATCTTCTGCAAAAACCTCCTCTCCGTTATCCCGTCAGACTCCGGCGAAACCGACTCGTGTTTCTCCATTGCGATCGCCGAGTTGGTCTTGTCTGTACACGTTAGAAGGACATCGGAATGCAGTGACTTCAATTACGTTTAGTCCGACTGAGGAGATTATCGCGAGTGGAAGTCAGGATCAAACGATTGAAATTTGGGATCTTAAAAAAGGGAAACGTTGGTACACTCTCACGGGTCATAGTAACTGGGTGACTTCTATTGCCATTAGTCCAGATGGTCAAACTTTAGCGAGTGGAAGTCGCGATCACACGATTGAAATTTGGGATCTCAAAAAAGGGAAACGTTGGTATACTCTCTCGGGTCATCACGATGGTGTGGAGGTGGTGGCATTTAGTCCCCAGGGTGATGTCTTAGCCAGTGGAAGTCGCGATCACACGATTGAAATTTGGGATCTCAAAAAAGGGAAACGGGGATATACTCTCTCGGGTCATCAGGATCGAGTGTATGGTTTAGCCTTTAGTCCTGATGGTCGCCTATTGGTTAGTGGGAGTAAGGATCTGACGGTGCGGTTATGGGATATGCAGCAAGGGAAAGAGTCAGGAAGCCTTCAAGATCATTCGGACTGGGTGAGAACGGTTGCGTTTCGGCCTGATGGTCAACAGTTGGCAAGTGGTAGCCGAGATGGGATGATTAAGTTATGGCAGCCTCAAGGGACTCGGTGGGTTGTGCAACGGACGTTGAGAGCGGATCAAAGTGATGTGTTTTCGATAGCCTATAGTCGAGATGGTCAACTACTCGCGAGTGGAAATCAATATGGTATCGATTTGTGGGATGTCAACAGTGGAACTTTACTGGAAACTTTAACAGACCATTCGGCAGATGTATTGTCTGTAATATTTTGTCAAGATCATCTCATGTTAGCCAGTGGCAGTTATGACCAGACGGTTAAGATTTGGCAACCCCAAAGCCAGGGTTAAAGTTCTTCTGGCTGCGATCGCCTCGGATTGTACTGTGAACACCCCGTTCAGAAAAATGAGAAATTAAGTTGAGTTTCATCAAAAAGTATAATAGAATTGTTAAATGATTATAAAGATTGTGAGTTGAACTATTAATAAATGAGTAAAGATTATTACGGCTTGGTGATTTGTGCGGTTAACCTCCGAAATCGTTGGAAATGGCAAATTGCTTTACCCTACGGTGTAGAGCTTACCTCAAATGAAAATTATATGACCGCAGAAAAAGCACTCAATGGGGGAGTACATTGGATCGAGACAGAAGCAACCTTCAATGCACTCAATAGCTGTTTGTCTCAGTTTTATGGTACTGGAATATTAAGTCAAACTGAATATACAAACTTAATAGAATCACTCCGAGGAATTACTCAGCGCTGTTAATTCACTTCACATAAATTCAATCATTATTCATTTTATGATCGCTTTTTAAGGAGAGGAAAAGAGCGATTATATTCTTTGTAAATGGTTGATTATTGACCTTTTTCAATTGTGAATAAAGTATTCGGTTTAGGTTCAGTATCTATATTCAGACAAACCCGATCCCATTTTTTGTATCTTCTTTCCAATTCTTCTAAAGACGTTTTAGGATGGATTAATTGTACATTGTTTTCCTGAAGTTTCTGAGAAGGTATTGATTAACTTAGAAATAGTTTCGGCGAGTTGAAAGTCTAGAGGAGTTAGTCCACCTTGATCGTGAGTGGTTAAGCTAATTTTGACTTTGTTATAGGAGACTGAAAGATCGGGGTGATGACCTAACTTTTCTGCGGGTTCGACTAAACAGTTGATAAAATGAATGGATTCAATAAAGTTATTAAAAGTATGGGTATAAATCAGGGTTTGGTTTTCAAGTGTCCAACCGGATAACGTTTGGAAACGTTGGGTGATTTCTGCTTCACTTAAACGTCTATTCGGGTTTGTTTCGCTGTATTGAACCGATGGAACGGGAATCTCTGCAATCGATACAGGTTGACTCTCAATCAGACTTATGACTAAGATTGATAAAATTTCGATCATTTTAACATTCTGCAATTGAGAACAGGGAATTGTGATTAAATCCCCTATTCTTCATCGTTTAATTTATTCCTCAGAATCTCCGGTTTCAGATTCAACTTCGGCTTCGGCTTCGGCTTCGGCTTCGGTTTCTTCTTCGACTTCTTCTTCTGAAGGCGGTACAATGGCTACAGCCGCGATCGCATCTTCATCATCA
>CAZNCM010000269.1:2367-8542 GCA_964571155.1 uncultured Lyngbya sp.
AAGGCGTTGAACTCTGACTCCGGTAGCACTGCGAGATTGAGTCGGAATCGCATTAACAGCTTGACGAATAATGATTCCTCGACTGGTAATTAACATCAACTCATTGTCTTCATTCACCACTTGTAACCCAACGACTTCATCTGTCGTTAGATGTTGTTTAAATTTAGTTGCAATGATTCCTTTTCCGGCGCGATTTTGGAGTCGGAATTGAGACACAGGAACTCGTTTACCATATCCACCCGCCGTAATCACCATAATCGCCAGTTCTTGATTATTTTCAACGGTGGTTTCTTCGGTTTCAGTTTCTAACAGTTCCTCGTCTTCGATGTCGGTTTCTTCGCTTTCAAGTTGGGCAATACTCGAAACAATTGCACTGGGTAAAATATCCATGCTAATGAGTTCATCTTTTTTACCCAATTTCATTGATTTTACGCCTCGGGTTGCCCGTCCTAAAGGTCGCAATTGTTTGTGATCGGTTCTAAAATGAATTGCCATTCCCAAACGCGAACCAATAATAATACTGTCGTCTGCTTTTGCCAGTCTGACCCACCGAAGTTCGTCGCCTTCTCCTAAAGAAATGGCAATTAATCCATTCGCCCGGATATTACTAAATGCAGATAACTCGGTTTTTTTGATGTAACCGCCTTTGGTCAACATCACCAAGTAATCATCATCGCTAAATTCACTAACCGGGACAACAGAGGTAATCCGTTCCTGCTTGGGAATGGGTAACATTTGAACGATGGGTACGCCTTGGGCGGTGCGGGAGGCGACCGGAATTTGATAGGCTTTGAGACAGTAAACAACACCGCGATCGCTAAAGAACAAAATACTATCGTGATCGCAACAACTCAAGAAGTGATCGATCCCATCATCTTCTTTCATTTTGGTGCCGGATTTTCCGCGAGTTGCCCGATTTTGAGCATCAAAGGTATTAACGGGCATTCGTTTAATATACCCCTGTTCTGTGACTAAAATAATTGCTTTTTCGTTGGCAATTAAATCGGTATCTTCCAGTTCTCCTTCGGTGTGTTCGATTTCAGTTCGTCGGGGTGAACCGTGACGTTCTTTGAGTTCGATCGCCTCGGCTTCAATGATTTCTAAAATTCGTTCTCGACGGGCTAAAATATCTGGAGAATGGCATCGGCTTGGACTTCAGAAAGTTCAAATCTTTCAATCAGTTCTTGTTTGGCAGTCGGGGTGTCGGCGGCATGACGAATTAAGCTGATAATTGGATCTAAATTATCGAGGGCGATTAACAATCCTTGCAGGAGATGATCTCGTTCTTGTGCTTTTCTGAGTTCGTATTCAGTGCGTCGCCGAATCGTTTCAACTCGAAACTCTAGGAAAACTTTGAGATATCGACTCAGGGTGAGGCGTTCTGGTCTGCTATTGACTAGCGCCAACATATTCGCCCCAAAATTGGTTTGTAGAGGCGTTTGTTTGTAGAGGTTATTGAGGACAACACGGGGATAAGCATCCCGTCTCAATTCCACAACGATTCGCATTCCTTGGCGATCGCTTTCATCACGAATATCGGAAATTCCCTCAATCCGTTTATCGTTAACCATTTCGGCGATTTTTTCAATTAATGCCGCTTTGTTGGTTTGGTAGGGAAGTTGGGTGATGATAATCGCTTCTCGTTCTGGGCGTCCGCGTTGTTGGAGGGTTTCAATTTGGGCGACGCCGCGCATGGTGATTGAACCCTGACCCGTTGTATAGGCTTCACGAATCCCTGAACGGCCCAAAATTTTCGCTCCGGTGGGAAAATCTGGCCCCGGAATGTATTTCATCAGTTCAACATCGGTGATTTCGGGATTGTAAATCATCGCCACCAATCCGTCTACGAGTTCACCTAAGTTGTGGGGGGGAATATTGGTCGCCATCCCGACGGCAATTCCCGAAGAACCGTTGAGCAAGAGTTGGGGGATGCGGGCGGGTAAAACCAGGGGTTCTTGCTGTGATCCGTCGAAGTTATCCCCAAAGTTAACGGTTTCTGCGTCGATATCCCGCAGCATCGCATCGGAGGTGAGGGACTCCAGACGACATTCAGTGTATCGCATTGCCGCCGGGGGATCGTTATCGATAGAACCGAAGTTTCCGTGACCTGCAATCAGGGGCGATCGCATGGAAAAGTGTTGTGCCATCCGAACCAGGGCATCATAAACCGCTCCATCTCCGTGAGGGTGGTATTTACCCAAGACTTCTCCGACGACACGGGCGCACTTCCGAAAGGGGCGATCAGGCATTAAACCCAACTCGTGCATTGCGTAGAGAATACGACGATGTACGGGCTTGAAACCATCCCTCGCATCTGGCAAAGCGCGACCTACAATGACGCTCATTGCGTATTCTAGATAGGATTGCTGCATTTCTTCACGCAGATCCCTCGGAACAATTCGCTCCTCTGAAGTGCTCATCTGATAAAAAACTCCGTTAAAATTCTTAATTCAGTGTTTTTGAATCGGCAAAAATTTGATAAAATTTGTTTATCTTTTTGTCATTTTCAAATTAACTTCACTCGCCTTTAAAATTATACCATAAATGGGTTTAAGATTGAAGCTTAAATCAGTTGCTATTGACCTCTATTGACACCGGACAAATGATCACTGTTATCTATTGCGATCAATTCCTCGAACACAAAACAGGTTTGCTTCATCCAGAACGCCCTGAACGTCTAAGTGCGATTGTTAAAGCCCTAAAAGCGGTACCTTGGGCGGCACAAATTGATTGGCAGTTTCCGACTGCGGTGACGAGCGACTCCAAAACCAAGCTCAAACCCTTACTCGAAGAAGTTCACAGCGTCGATCATATTCGATTGGTCAAGGCAATCTCTGTCAATGGTGGGGGTTATCTCGATGGCGATACCCCTCTTTCGACGGAAAGTTATGAGGTGGCTTTACTGGCGGTGAATGCTTGGTTAGACGGGATTAACTCGGTTTTGGAGAAGAACCAACCGGCTTTTGTGTTGGCGCGTCCACCCGGGCATCATGCCGAAGCGGATCGAGGGATGGGATTTTGTTTGTTTTCTAATGCGGCGATCGCGGCTCATTATGCCTTGCAACAACCGAATATCAACAAAGTAGCGATTTTGGATTGGGATGTGCATCATGGCAATGGCACGCAAGCCATTATTGAAAATCATCCGAACTTGGCTTATTGTTCTTTACATCAATCTCCCTGCTATCCCGGCACGGGTTTTGAAGGAGAACAGGGGGCTTATAATAATGTTTTGAATATTCCGATGTCACCCGGTAGTACAGTGGAATTATACAAGGGGGCATTTGAATCGAAAGTCATGCCTTTTTTACAAAATTTTCAGCCCGATTTGTTAATTGTGAGTGCGGGTTATGATGCCAATCATGATGATCCGTTAGCGAATATTTCTTTGTATCCTCAAGACTATGGATTATTCACTGAATATTGTTTGCAATTGACTTCAAAAATTCTATTTGGATTAGAGGGAGGGTATGATCTGACGAGTTTAGCGCAGTCGGTGGTGGCGACGATCGAATCCTGTTTAGCTTAAGAAAATCTTAAAAGAGTTTTCTCTTGCTAGAAGGGAATCACCCCGCGCGATCGCTCCCACTCTGGGGGTCATCTCTATCTTTTGACACTTGACAGGAATGGAAAACTATCGGTCATAATGGAAGTATACAGTTAAGACGAGGTTCTGCTTAGTGAAACATAGAAATCCAATCAGCCCGAAAAAAAATACCACGCCCGTTAATGAGGATATTCGTTTTCCAGAAGTGAGAACGATTGATGAGGATGGTTCTAATTTGGGAACAATGCCCCCCCGAGAAGCTCTATCCATCGCCCAAGATAAAGAACTGGATTTAGTATTGGTGAGTGATACAGCCAACCCTCCAGTCTGTCGAATTCTCGACTACGGCAAATATAAATATCAGCAGTTAAAAAGTAAAGAAAATAACCGTCAGTCTAGTAAAAGTCAACTCAAAGAGTTGAAGATGCGCTACAAAATTGAAGATCATGATTATTCAGTGCGCGTCAACCATGCTAAACGGTTTTTAAAGTCGGGGAACCCAGTTAAAGCAACGGTAACAATGCGGGGACGAGAAAACCTGCATGGTGGACTGGCTAAAGATTTATTGGATCGGATGGCAACCGATCTCGAAGAATTTGCTCAGATTCAACAATCTCCTAAGCGAGAAGGAAGCCGCATCACGATGTTGCTGACTCCTCGAAAAGCATAGATTGTGTTCTAACCTATTTTTTAGATCCCGATGATGGCGTTGAGGGAGTGTATAGTCGCATTAATCATAGCATGATTTGGATGTGGTGACACTACCCTCACTCTCTTTGGGGTGAATTTTGACTTAACTTTGATTTAATTTTAATTTAATTTTTATTCACCGCTTTCAATCCGCTACAATATCAGAGACTATATTCATCAGAAATTCAAGTCAATTATCACATCTGGGCAATTGTATTCTACCTACTTGCTTGTTTCTCACGGGAGCCATGACCCTCGACCGCAGCAAGCCTTAAAACAGTTAGCTGAACGGTTAAAAAAGCGAATTTCCATTCGATTATTACCGAGTTCGCCTTCACCAGTCCTGGCAACTGCAACTTTAGAATGTTCTCCCGTACCTTTGCATCAACAAATTCAACAATTTGCAGAATATACCCGAACTTTAGGATTAAATCAAGTCGAAATCTTGCCGTTATTTCTGCTTCCTGGAGTTCATGTCAAAGAGGATATTCCTCAAGAAGTTGCACGGGCTGAAACTGCACTCGGATCGACAGTTAACATCAAGATTAAACCCTATTTAGGATCTCAACTGTCTCGTTTAGCCACAGAATTAACCTATCAAATTACTTCTATTCCTTGTGACGTTTGGATTTTACTGAGTCATGGAAGTCGTCGCCCCCAGGGAAATCAACCTGTCGAAGAATTAGCGAGTCAGTTAGGGGCAATTCCGGCTTATTGGTTCACCTCTCCGAGTTTAGAATCCCAAGTTGAAGCGTTAGTTCAAACTGGATATCAAAAAATTGGAATTTTGCCTTATTTTATCTTTGCGGGAGAAACTACTGATGCAATTACTCGTTTGAGTGAACAATTAGCTGAAAAATTTCCTCAAGTGAAAATTATGATCGCTGAACCTTTAGGAGTTAATGATGCCCTCGTGGATTTAGTGGTTGATCTGTTAATCGAGAGTTAACTGAAAAACTCAAAATAAAGGGACTCAACTTTTCTTCCCTTTCAATAAATAAGTCGTCATTTCTCCTTTTCCTTTGACTAAAATTGAACCTCGTCTTTCAAAAGAATAGTCATCTTTTAAAGCATGATAAGTTGTTTCTGTAACCTGAATTTCATTAGCAATTCCGTGAGATTCCATCCGACTGGCAATATTAACCGTATCTCCCCACAAGTCATAAATAAACTTTTTCAAGCCAATTACACCCGCAACAACTGGGCCGATCGCAATTCCAATTCGCATCTGAAATTTTTGTCCCGTTTCAGCATTAAATTCAAGAATAGTTTTTTGCATATCTAATGCCATATCTGCTATCCTTCCTGCATAATCTTCTTTGGGAATCGGTAATCCAGAAACCACCATATAAGCATCACCAATTGTTTTGATTTTTTCGAGATGATGTTTATCCGCTAAATGATCAAACCGAGAAAAAATTTGTCCGAGAAGTTGAACTAATTCAGCCGGAGGCATTTTTCCAGATAGTTCAGTAAATCCGACAATATCACCAAATAAAACCCCCGCATTGGTAAAGTTATCGGCGATGGTCGTAACAGGTTTTTGTTTTAAACGTTGAGCAATCGGAACAGGTAAAATATTTAGGATTAAGGCTTCAGACCGCTCCTGTTCGACTTGGAGTTGTTGGTAAGCTTGTTCTAAAGCCAGACGAGAATTAAACTCAGAACGGGCTAATCGATCATACAAATAAACCGAAAGATTACTAATCAAACAAATCCAGAAAAAATACAGGAATAAAAAATCCGAGGTCATCCAGGGCGTGGGAAATTCTACCTTTAAATTAAACAGAATTTGTGTACCCAGATAATAGATAAACGTTCCCGCCTGACCGACAAAATGTAGAGGCCAACAAACCGGAATTAAAGTAGCAAGTGAAAAAAAGGTTAGCGGCCATTCAATAATCGCAGGTTGAGAAAATCCGGCTATTGTTGCTCGAA
>CAZNCM010000270.1:0-8531 GCA_964571155.1 uncultured Lyngbya sp.
TAACAATTGATTTGCAGTCAACGGACGAAACTTAACCCCCGTTAGCGCCAACGGAATTAACGCCGGAATAATCAAAGCGTTGTAAATTAGCGCCGAAAGAACCGCCGAATTCGGACTATTTAAACCCATGATATTTAACGCGCCAATTCCCGCACCCGCAAACATCGCCGGAATAATTGCAAAATATTTGGCGATATCGTTCGCCACCGAAAATGTTGTTAAAGCGCCGCGAGTAATTAACAGTTGTTTCCCAATCGTAACCAAATCAATTAACTTCGTCGGGTCCGAATCTAAATCCACCATATTCGCCGCTTCTTTCGCCGCTTGAGTTCCCGAATTCATCGCCAAACCCACGTTTGCTTGCGCCAAAGCGGGGGCGTCATTTGTTCCATCTCCCGTCATTGCGACTAACTTTCCTTGGGCTTGTTCTTGTTGAATGACTTGAATTTTTTCTTCGGGTGTGGCTTCGGCGATAAAGTCATCAACCCCCGCTTCTTTGGCGATAACAGACGCCGTAATTCGGTTATCTCCGGTTAACATTACGGTGCGAACTCCCATCCGACGGAGTTGATTAAAACGTTCGCGAATTCCGGGTTTTATAATATCTTTGAGGTAAATTACGCCGTAAATTTCGTTATCGCGACAAACCGCTAAAGGTGTTCCTCCGAGTAGCGAAACCCTCTCGTAAGCTGCGTTTACATCCTCCGAAGGTTGTCCCCCCCGCGAACGAACGAACCCCCGTATCGCGTCTACGGCGCCTTTGCGAACTTCGCCCCCATCGGGTAAGTCGGTTCCGCTCATCCGAGTCCGGGCGGAAAATTCAACTCCCGTCGCTTTTTTTATGTTAAAATCCACTTGAGCGCCCATTCCTTCGGCCAACCGCACGATGGATTTTCCTTCGGGAGTGGTATCAAAAATGCTGGCGGCGAGGGCGACTTCGGCGACTTCTTCCACGGCGTATCCATCGACGGGAATAAATTCTTCGGCGAGTCGATTTCCTAACGTAATGGTTCCGGTTTTATCTAATACTAAAGTATTGACGTCGCCGCAAGCTTCCACCGCCCGTCCCGATGTTGCAACCACGTTAAATTGGGCGACTCTATCCATTCCCGCGATGCCAATTGCACTTAAAAGTCCGCCGATGGTTGTCGGAATTAACGCGACTAATAATGCAATTAACAGAGTGATGCTGACGGAACTATTGGCATAAAAGGCAACCGGCGGAATGGTGGAAATAACAATTAAAAAGACTAAGGTTAGAACCGCCAATAGAACGGTTAAGGCGATTTCGTTGGGGGTTTTGCTGCGTTCTGCCCCTTCTACCAATGCAATCATCCGGTCAATGAAGCCTTTTCCGGGGTCAGCCGTCACGCGGATAATCAGTTCGTCGGAGATGATTCGGGTTCCCCCCGTGACCGAACTGGCGACATCCGAACCGGCTTCTTTGAGAACCGGCGCCGATTCTCCGGTAATCGCGGATTCGTCAACCGAGGCGACGCCCTCCAACACTTCACCGTCGGCGGGAATCACGTCCCCTGCGACAACTTGTATGCGATCGCCCTGTCTGAGGTCGGTCGAGCTTACCTGTTTTATTGTACCATCTGGCTGCAATTTTCGCGCGGTGGTTTCGGATTTTGTCGATCGCAACGCATCGGCTTGGGCTTTTCCCCGTCCTTCGGCGACGGCTTCGGCAAAGTTGGCAAAAATAACGGTGAACAACAAAATTACCGCAATTAAACCGTTAAATAAATAGAGATTGTCTCCGGTTGCGGCGCCGAATAAGTTGGGGTTTACGGTTAGTAAAGCGGTGACAATTGTGCCGACCCACACCACAAACATGACGGGATTTTTTGCCATGATGCGGGGGTTGAGTTTGACGAAGGCTTGTTTAAATGCCCGTTGATATAAACCCGATAGATTGGGTTGGGGAGTATGGCGGCGTTGCTGTCGGGAACCGCCCGAATGTTTGGGTTGAGAAGATGTGCTGGAACTCATAAATTTATTATCGGTTAATTGGAACAGTTCGCAGAATCAAAAGCCCTATAAAATGCTGGCTATTTTAAATGCCTCGGCAACGGGTCCTAAGACTAACACGGGTAAGAAGGTTAAGGCGCCTAAAATGACAATTACCCCGGCGGTGATACTGGTAAATAAAATGGTGTCTGTTCGCAGTGTTCCTGCGGTTTCGGGAACGGGTTGTTTGCGAGTCATATTATCTGCCAGTAACAGCAGTGCGATAATCGGAATGTAACGCCCTAAAAGCAGGGAAAAACTGGCGCTGAGGTTCCACCAAAGGGTATTGTCGCTGAGTCCTTCAAAGCCGGAACCGTTGTTAGCCGCAGCCGAAGCATATTCGTAGATAACTTGAGAAATTCCGTGAAAACCGGGGTTGGTAATTCCTGACAGGGTATCGGGAAAAGCGAGGGTAATTGCTGCGGGAATTAAGATGGCTATCGGATGAACCAGTAAGACCACACTTGCAAGAACAATTTCTCGTTTTTCGATTTTTCTTCCCAAAAACTCGGGGGTGCGTCCGACCATTAATCCGGTTATAAAAACCGACAATATTAGAAAGATAAACAGATAAGCGGTTCCGGTTCCTTGTCCGCCCCAAATAATTTGTAAAAACAAATCAGACAACGTGGTAAAACCGCCCGCAGGCATTAGAGAATCGTGCATCCCGTTGACAGCGCCGCACATTGTTCCGGTTGTCGCAACCGCCCAAAGTGCCGTTAACGCCCAACCAAACCGAACTTCTTTTCCTTCTAAATTTTGTGCGGGTTCGCCTAAAATACCGTTAACAATGGGGTTGCCTTGGTATTCGCCAATCGCCGCAACTGCAATTAAAATTGCAAACAGAATAAAGACCATCCCAAACACCAACCAGCCCTGTTTGCGACTGTTGGCAATGATGCCGTAAGTATGAATCAATCCCGCCGGAATAATCAGCATAATGACGGTTTCAAACAGGTTGGTAAACCCGCTGGGGTTTTCAAAGGGATGGGCGGAGTTAATCCCAAAAAATCCCCCGCCGTTTTCGCCCAATTCTTTGATAATTTCAAAGTGG
The DNA here is from genome assembly GCA_964571155.1 of uncultured Lyngbya sp. Classification (GTDB taxonomy): domain Bacteria; phylum Cyanobacteriota; class Cyanobacteriia; order Cyanobacteriales; family Microcoleaceae; genus Capilliphycus. The sequence continues at coordinate 3,068 of CAZNCM010000270.1, forward strand.
GCGACGGGACCACGAGCGATATATTGGGTTGCGCCTTCTAGGGTGGTAATTTCTGCGGGTGGCGCCAATGTTTCGGGAACTCCGGCGATGAGTAAAAGTATTCCGCCAACGATAGAAATGGGGAGCAAAATTCGGGTGATGGATTGGGTTAAGTCAACGTAAAAGTTGCCCAAGGTTTTGCCCGTTAGTCCGCGAATAAAGGCAATTGCAACGGCAATACCCGTCCCCGCCGAGGTAAACATTAAAAACCCTAACGCCAGCATTTGTGAGAAGTAACTGTAGGTGGTTTCTCCCGAATAATGCTGTTGGTTTGTATTGGTAACAAAGGAAATAGCGGTGTGCAAAGCTAAATCCCAACTGGGGGGGTTTAATTGGGTTGGGTTGAGCGGTAAAATCCCTTGCAATAGGAAGATTGAAAACACTAATATTCCCATCGCCAGGTTGCTAAAAAGTACCGCCCGAATATATTGCCAACCGTTCATCGAGTCTTTGAAATTTACCCCGCTTCCGGCATAAATAAACCATTCAATAGGCTTGAATATTCGGTCGAGTGCGGTTCTTTGATGTAAAAAAACACGCGCCATATAAGCCCCCAAAAGCGGGGAAACTAGCAGCAAAATGAGTAACGCTAAGACAATTTGATAGAATCCTTGCAGCATGGTTTTAGAAAATACTATTGTTGGGAAATTTGACAGGCTGACAGGGGTTTAAGTCTGTTCAAAAACACTTTTAATTCCGGTGCAGACATGGGATTAATGGCAATGGCTAATAGAATGTCATTGGGTTGAATTGGGGGATTGTTATTGGCAAGAATAATGTGATTTTCTCGAAATAATCCCAGCATTTCACATTCTGGCGGTAAAAGTATATCTCTCAACCTAAGACCGCAGTAGCAGCTATTTGAACTTACTCTAATACTCACCACTTTGGGTTTTTCTGCGTGCATCATTTTTCTTATATAGCCTAAATTTGGCTATCGATAAAACAGTTGATAGCTTGATTATGCCGAAGATTTCCTAAAAAAAGAAGGTATAGAAGCGAGTTAATTGGGAATTTATATTAATCTGTTTAAGCCGAAGAATATAGAAGCGTTTAGATTTAACCTAAACGTTTATATCCACAGATATAGATTTGCCTAAACGCCCGGTTTGTTATTAAACTAGATAATTAATCGAGATCGGGTTATCGCCCATCGATAAAGTCTTTTTGGTCATTCAATATGCAATTTAGATTACCCGCTTTCTTTCATCGTCTCTGGCTGTATCTTCCCAAGACTCAATGGCTAATTGTGGCGGTATTTGCAATTGTTATTGCTTTGGAATATTCCACCCCTCCGCCCTACGTTTTTGGCTATCTCTACATTGGGGCGGTATTACTGGCTAACTCCCGCCTCAGCCGCAAAGCCACCGCACAAGTGGTCTTATTTGCGGTAATATTAACCGTGTTAAACTTGGTAATACCGGGAAAAGAATCGATTTCACCCGCAACAATTGCCAACCGTTTTATTGCGATTTCTGCTTTAATTGTCACGGGTTGGTTAAGCCAACGAAACCGCAGCTATGAAGAAGCTATCGCCCGCCAACGAATGCAACTGTTTACCCAAAAACAACTGATTCAATTGCGAGAAGATTTTGCATCTACTCTAACTCACGATTTAAAAACGCCCCTGTTGGGTGCAATTGAAACGTTAACCGCCTTTGAACAGGAAAAATTCGGCCCGGTAACTTCCACCCAAACCAAAGTAATTGAGATTATCAAACGCAGCCATAAAAATACCCTGGAATTGGTGGAAACGTTACTTGATGTTTATCGAAATGACACCGAAGGTTTGCAGTTGAAACGAAAGTCTTTAGACTTAGTAATTTTAGCCGAAGAAGCAATTTCTACGCTGACGGATCTCGCTTCTAGCCGCAAAGTTTACATCCGTTTAACTCAAGAAAATTCCGATTTTCGTTCCCGATGTTGGGTGAACGCAGACCCTTTACAATTGCGCCGTGTCCTGGTTAATCTGATTTCTAATGGAATTAATCATTCTCGTCGCGGAAGCACCGTGCAGGTGATGCTGATGGCCGATAATGGCGATTTTGTGGTAAAGGTAATAGATGAAGGTCAAGGCATTCGAGATGAGGAATTCCCGATGTTATTTGAACGCTTTTATCAAGGAAATGGCGATCGCCAAGCCAAAGGATCGGGATTAGGATTGTATCTGAGCCGTCAAATTGTAGAGGCGCACGGTGGTAAAATATGGGCAGAACAGCGATCGCCTCACGGTGCGATATTTGCTTTTCGTCTGACCGCTGAGATTTCTTCTGTGATGGCTTCTCGATAAATGAACTCCAAACCGTTAAACATTTTATTAGTAGAAGATGACGAATTATTTCGTCTCGGGTTGGTAACGAGACTTCAGCAAGAAGGTGATATTTTAATTGTTGCAGAAGCCGAAGATGGAGAAACGGCTGTAGAATTGGTGAGTCAACTTGCTTTAAATGCGGTGATTTTAGATGTCGGACTTCCCGGAATTGGTGGCGTAGAAGCCTGTCGCCAAATTAAAGAAAAACAGCCTTTACTTCCGGTTTTAATCTTGACTTCTCACTCTCAAAAACCTCTAATTACTCGCATCATTGAAGCCAAAGCACAAGGGTATTGTTTGAAAGGAATTGCACCGGAAGCGTTAATTTTAGCGATTCGTTCCGTCGCCGCAGGCGCTTCTTGGTGGGACCCGATGGCGACTCAAGAAATACAAAAAACTTTTGGACAAATTTCCGGGGTTTCTGAGGGTGGAGAATTATCTAATCCAAATAATCCTTTAACGAAACGAGAACAAGAAATATTGGCTTTAATTGCTGCGGGAAAATCGAATCAAGAAATAGCTGATATTTTGTATATTGCTACGGGTACGGTGCGGGTTCACGTGCATACGATTTTGAAAAAATTAAACGCACGCGATCGCACTCAAGCGGCTTTAGTTGCCATTCAAAAGAAATTAGTTGCGGCCGATTTTCTCTAATGAACGTCAGAAAAAATAACCGTCTCTATCTTTAGAACTGCAACAACTGACCGATCAAAATCAACTAATTTACCGTTTCAATTCTGGGAATTCCTTCCCCGTTTACCCAAACAATTTGATGAATTCCCCGACGGCGAGCATAATCTCGTAAATCATCGACATTTTCCCGATGACCTAACTCCATTTCGACTCGAACTAATTGAGTTGATTCTCTCAATTTCTCTGCATAAGCAAAAGCCGCAGTATAAGCTTGAGGAGTTTCGCAGATAACTAACCAATCACTTGAGGGGGCTTCTTGAGGGAGTTGATTCATCCCCAATAAGACTTGATGCACATCTTCAAGATTAAAAGAAAAGCCAATTCCGGGTTGCGTTTCTCCTTGAGGATGATAAAGTCCTAAAAGTTCGTCGTAGCGTCCTCCCTGGGCTAAAACTCGCGCTCCTGAATCAGTCTTGCTCACCACCTCAAAAACAATACCCGTGTAATAATCAAAAGTTTGAATTAGACTCAAATCCAGGACAATTTTCGGCGGAGAAATCTGAGCAGAATCACCGTTTTGCAGTAACTCAATCAGAGACTTGAGATTATTCAAAGCCTGTTGTAACTCAGAGTCTAACTCTAATTGTGCGACCTGCGAAAGAACCTCCTCGGGTTGTCCCCGCAAATCAAATAGAAATAACGCCCGTTCTCTCAACTCCTGAGACATCGGTAACGCTTCGAGAGTGATTCGATCTAAATTCGCGATCGCCTCCCGTACAGGCTCTTGAAGCTTGGCTGGAAAAGCAGATAAAAGAGAGCGGGTCAGTCCAGCTTCTCCTAAGATTAAATGACAGTTATCCAAACCCAAACCCTGCAAACACTCCAACAATAAGAGTAAAATCTCTCCATCAGCAAGCAAACCCCCTGCGCCCAATAACTCAACGCCGGCTTGATAAAATTCCTGTTGACCGCCGTAGTTGGTTTTGCCTCCCTTGCGGAAAATATTAGCATTGTAATACAAGCGTTGCGGCCACCAACTTGTACCTCCCATCCGAGTCACAACGGTCCGAGCGATAGAAGCAGTGAGTTCGGGTCGCAGTCCCAGTCCCTGATCTTCGGCTTCGAGTAACTGAATCACAGTAGACCGTTGAACCGCTCCTCCCGCCATCAGGGTATCTAACCGTTCCAGAGTAGAGGTAATAATACGATGATAGCCCCAGCGGTGAAAGACTTGCTGTAAGCGGTGTTCTATCCAAAGTTTTTGAGTAACGTCAAGCGGAAGTAGATCTCGCGCACCGAGAGGGAGTTGATGAACCATAACCTCAGTTTTAGAGTGTAGATAGGAGATGTTAGCAAGGGGAAGTTCGGTGTTAGGATATCATCTTTTTGGTGTGACGATCCTTTTTATTTATTTCTTCTTACCGCCAAATAAACCGCCAAACAAACCATTCCCCGATTTTTGCTGAGATTGTTTTACTTTAGTCGCCGTTGTTTTTTCGAGTTGTTTTTTCGCCTCTAACGCTTGGGGTTGTTTGGGATTAAGCTGTAACGCCCGTTTAACGTGAGGAGTGGCTAACTTGGGTTGATTTTGTCCGAGATAGGCTAAACCCAGTAAACCATGACCCCGACTATTTTCAGGCTCTTGTTTGAGTGCATCTTTTAGTTCTAAAATGGCTTGAGCATAGTTTTTAATCGCCATTAACTTTTCTGCACGAGTACAAGCTTGGTCAACTACAGAATCTTTTTTCGGAGGAGTAGGTGTTGTCGTTGGAGTCTCAGATTTAGGTTGAGGTGTGGATACGGGCGAGGGGACTGCTGAACCGCCTTTTGATACTTTTCGCAGTAAATAGACTTGATTTAATTCACTAATTTCACCAACAGTATCTAGAACCTTTTGAGGAGATTCAAACTGTTTTTGAGCAAGTTGTTCGAGTAACGTTTCATAAGTTTGTTGATAATTTGCAGCCGATAAGAGTTGTTTAGCAATTTCACTCTGAAGTTGTAGGGTACGCTGTTCTTTAACGACTCGTTCGCCAATCGTGTTTAAGAGTAGTTCGTATTCTTTGCGTTCGCTTTCCTTAGAAAATCTGTTATAGGCGGGACTGACTAACTTTGCTAATAATTGTTTGGCTAACTCTTTTTCCTCGGGGTTGTTAAACGGACAAGTATCGGGGTGCAAACGACGAGCAATTCTTGTATACCGTTTACGAATAGTAGAAAACTCTGCATTCAAGGGAACCCCTAAAATAGCATGACTATCGGTGAACCCCAGTTGAAATAGTCCTTGTTTAACTTCAAAAGACATCATACCTTGCCTTCCTTACTGATTTAGTAATATTAACTGATTTCACCGCTTCAAACCTACATATTAACCTGCTCTGATCGAGAAATTAGTACAACATCAGACTTCATCGGTTAAGCAGGCTAAAATTTCCCGAATTTAGGGAGAGTCTAAAGCTACAGCCTTTAATAATTTGT
>CAZNCM010000271.1:0-901 GCA_964571155.1 uncultured Lyngbya sp.
AACAGGCGTTAATTGAGGGTTATATTGCGAGTGGGATAGGGCTGCAAATTAATAAAAGGAAAAAGGCGATAATGGATTTAAATGGCACAATAAGAACGGGGAGAGAGTTGAAGAAGCTTCAATTAGAAGATCCAACTTTGTTTAGATATAACTATTCACCGCTTAAGAGTAAAACAATAGCAAAATATGAAAAAGAATTTTGGAATAATTATAAAAAGTTAAAACAATTACAAGCCCTAACCTATGAAGATGTCAAGTTATTAGAAGATTATTCAAAATTCTATGAAGAAGATAAAGGAAAAGCAATAGAGATAATACCTTCACCTTATAAAAACTTAGACTCTTTAATTGACTTGGCCTTAGAAAAATGGCTAGAACGAGTTTAACTTTTAATTTCGCGCTATTATAGGATAAAAGATTAGGAGTTAAAAATATGAATTGGCAGGAATTACGGAAAGAAGCTGATAATTTACCCGTGTATGAACGCCTGTTATTGGTTGAAGCCATTATTCGTTCACTTTCTAATGAACTTCGACCCCAAGAACCCATACCAGAAGGAGTCGTCGAACGTTTGAGAGGAGGACTCAAAACAGATGAACCTTCACCAACAAAAGGAGGATTAACAGAATTAATCGGAATTCTAAAAACAGATAATCAACCTATAACAGATGAAGAAATTGAGGCGATTTTGGATGAAAGACTTGAGGAAAAATATCTCCAATGAGAGTTTTAATTGATACGAATATTTTTTTAGATGCTTTTCTTGATAGAAAGCCTTTTTCGGATGATGCTCGTACTTTATTTGAGTTGATAGAATCAGGGGAAGTTCAAGGTTATGTTTCAGCAACAACTGTAACTGATATATTCTATATTTCCAAAAAAGCGAAAGGTACGTCAATTG
>CAZNCM010000271.1:911-6919 GCA_964571155.1 uncultured Lyngbya sp.
CTGTTAAGCGAGCATCAAAACCTACTTTATACCAACCTTCTTGTTCACCTGTTACAGAAGTTTTAGAACCGTTAGGAATTCCCCGGATAACATTACCATTCGGTGCAGTTCTCACATTAACAAAAGTATCATTCGGATCGTAAATCACAAAAGTATTACATTGTTGTTGACCCAAAGCCGGAGTTGCAGTTAAGGTCGCCATCAAAACAAGAGGAATGAATTTAAAAAGTTTCATGGCATTTTTTAGAAATCAAATTATTTTGACCTCTGCCTAACCCTCTCCGGAGAGGAGAGGGAATTGGAACTAAAAGTTTCTTGCTTCTAAGGGTGGGGGTAAAACTCTATGCACCGCCCCGTAATTTTTCTAACACGGTGCGATCTTGTAAGGTCGAAGTATCGCCACTAATTTCTTGACCTGCTGCCAAATTTCGCAACAGACGCCGCATAATTTTACCCGAGCGCGTTTTCGGTAAATCATCAGTAAAACGAATATCGCCAGGACGGGCGATCGCCCCAATTTCATTAACGACGTGTTGTTTCAACTCCTTGCTTAACGCTTCACTGGGTTGATGTTCCCCTTCTAGCGTCACAAAAGCAACAATTTCTTCGCCCTTGACCTCATCCGGCTTACCAACCACTGCGGCTTCTGCAACCATCGGATGAGAAACCAAAGCCGACTCAATTTCCATCGTACCCAAACGGTGGCCGGAAACATTAATCACATCATCCACCCGACCCATCACCCAGAAATAGCCATCCTCGTCTTTGTGAGCGCCATCTCCGGCAAAATAGATATATTCACCGTTTTTGGGTCGAATATGTTCCCAATAGGTTCGTTTGAAGCGATCGGGATCTTTATACACCGTCCGCATCATTCCCGGCCAGGGATGTTTCACCACCAAATATCCGCCACTTTGGTTCGTAACCGCTTCACCCTCAGCATCGACAATATCGGCAATAATTCCGGGAAAGGGTAACGTTGCTGAACCCGGTTTGGTTGGTGTCGCCCCCGGTAACGGTGTAATCATAAACCCACCCGTTTCGGTTTGCCACCAGGTATCGACAATCGGACAACGATTCCCGCCTATCACCCGATGATACCAGATCCAAGCTTCTGGGTTAATCGGTTCGCCCACAGTTCCTAATAGTCGCAACGAAGACAAGTCACGGGAATTCGGATGATGTTCGCCCATCTTCATTAAAGCGCGAATAGCAGTTGGGGCCGTATAAAAAATATTCACGCCGTATTTTTCCACCACATCCCACAAACAGCCCGGGTTCGATGGCCGGGGAACCCCTTCATACATTAACGTGGTTGCCCCATTCGATAACGGCCCGTAGACAATATAACTATGACCCGTGATCCAGCCGACATCGGCCGTACACCAGTAAATATCGGTTTCTTGGAGATCAAACGCCCATTTTAGGGTAACGTGGCTGTAGAGGTTATAAGCCGCCTGTGGTATGAACAACCCCTTTGGGTTTTCCGGTGGTGCCGCTAGTGTAGAGGATGAACAGCATATCTTCACTATCCATCGGTTCAGCCGGACATTTACCGGAAGCGCCTTGTTGGAGATCATGCCACCAATGATCTCGTCCGGGTTCCATGTGGATATTTTGACAGGTACGTTGAACGACAAGCACATTATCCACGCTGGATGCACCAGTTTGTAAGGCTTTATCGACTTGTTCTTTTAAGGGGACAATGGCATCTTTTCGCCATCCGCCGTCTGCGGTAATCACGAGTTTGGCTTCGGCGTCTTCTAAACGATCTTTTAACGCTTCTGCACTAAATCCCCCAAATACAACTGTATGGGCGGCCCCAATTCGGGCACAGGCGAGCATGGCGATCGCGGCTTCGGGTATCATGGGCATATAGATTCCCACACAATCGCCTTTTTTGACGCCTAACTGTTTAATCACGTTCGCCATCTGACAGACTTCTCGATGCAGTTCCCCATAGGTGAGGGTACGAGAGTCTCCGGGTTCACCTTCCCAAATTAAAGCGGCTTTGTTGCGACGCGGCGTGGTTAAATGGCGGTCTAGGCAGTTGTAGGAGATATTAATCTTACCGCCGACAAACCATTTCGCAAAGGGCGGTTGCCAGTCTAAGACTTGGTTCCATTTCTCAAACCAGTCTAGTTCTTTTTCGGCGAGTTCTGCCCAAAATCCTTCGGGGTCGGCTTTGGCTTTTTCGTAGAGTTGCTTATACTCGTCTAAGCTTTTAATGTGGGCATTTTGGGAAAATTCCGCTCCCGGATGAAAGAGGCGTTTTTCCTGTAATATCGATTCAATCGTGGGTTGTGACATTTTGAATAATTGTAACTATGGTTACGGTTCCTATTCTAATGAACTACCCCACCGTATAGACGGATGGGGTTTCATTCCCTCCGTCATTTTTATACTGGGATTTTGATCGTTTCATTTGCCCCAGTTGCTTCATTGATCCAGTATGTTTTCTGTTCGCAGAAGTAGAGCTAGAACATCGACGACTAACGAGGGGAGTTCCTACCCCCGGTTGCTGATTACAAGCAACATTAAACATTACTAGAACAGACCCTTTATCCCTCTCAATCTCAAACTCGCAGTCATCACAAACATGATGTCTATTGCCTAGTTCTGCCCATTCTTTATGCACTGTTCCGCAGTTAGGGCATCGTTGAGAGGGCTTGACTTTCCTGGTATCAATGGTTAAGTGCAAACCACCTTTACCAATGATTTTATAGAGAGCCATCTGGTTCAAAGTAGCAAAGCCAACGTCAAGAATAGAGCGATTTAATCCGGTTTTTTGACGTTTCCGCCTACTGCGCTTATTGCCTTTACGGGTCATTCCACGAGTATTAAGCTTCTCAGTCACTACGATGTCATAACGACGAGATAAATCTGTAGTAACTTTATGCTGCCAGTCTTTTCTGACTGCTGCTTTCTTGGCGTTAAGTTTAGATATCTTTCGATTAGCTTTTTTCCATCGACTAGACGCTTTCTGCTTCTGTTTTATAGGCTTCTGTTTTCGTCTCAACGCTTTCGCCGCTTGAGTTATTTTAGGGTTGAACTCATTATTAAATCTAGGATTGTCTATTTTTGTGAATTCAGTCCCGTCATAACAGGTTAAGGCGGTTTCAGTCCCTAAGTCAAAAGCAACCATTGAATCGTAGTTAAGTTCGGATTTGCTGCGCGGAATGCGTTTCGGGCTTGCATTATTCGGGATTTCACATCCCGAATGTTCCTCGAAACCAAATTTAGGAGTAGGATCATCAATTTTTACAGTGAATGAAACCCACCATTCATCACGGTGATGTCGATACACAATCGTGCAAGTGGTAGGCTTTCCCCAATACTTAAAACGACCTCTAATCCTCAGTTTGATGCCTAAATCATTGAGTTGAACCCAACCACAATTAACCGAATACTTTTGACTTGATTGAACTGTTACGTTGAATCCCTGACGACCATCTGGATAAGTCCATCCTGAATAATCTCGAATTGACTTAAACTTAGGGCGTTTACGAATCTTCTTGAGAAATGAACTATAAGCTAAATCAACTCTTTTTACTGTTGCCTGTAACGAGCTTAGATTTAACGATTGGTAGTCAGTCCAAAACTCACGAAAACTAGGGATTATGTTTTGTTGAGTGAAGTAATCTACTGTTTTTCGGTTCTTCCTCCACTCAAATCGACGGTGAGCCAAGCAAGCATTATATAAAAGCTGGTGAAGCTTACGAGCCTTAAACAAGCTTGACTTTTGCGTTTGAGTTGGATACACTCGAAATGTCAAGCTTCTTTTTTCCATAAATACTTCACCTACTTTGCTGCCTTGAGTCGATTTTTATAATTTACCATGAAAGAGTCAGTCGGGGGGTCGTAAACCATCTTAACTTTCTCTACGTTAGGAAAATTTTCCGCCCCACCTTACAGAAGATGGGGAAACCAATTCCCCTAACAACCCCATTAGTTGTCTGTCCAGAGGGGAACACAATACACGATCGCTTAATAATTTTCTCTAAATCCTTGAATCAATCGGGTTAATCTGACTGTTAGAGAGAGTTTTCCTGATTAAGTTCGGACTGTGTAAAAAAAGTTATAAATTATCAATGATGAATGAATGACCTGAAAGTGAGGACGAATTAAGACCGTCTTTTTCTCTTAATTTAGAGTGAAGTCCCCACTTCAGCACAGCAAGTTTAGGGACTTCATCGCTCTCAATCCCCAAAATAGATCAATGTCTAGAATTTGAGTTTACTCTAAATACGGGTCAATACTGTGCTTGGCTTATATAATCAACTAGCTCAATAAATGCTTTTCTTTTGAAGAAACAGCAGAAGCTTTCATGGGTTTGAATTTCGTATATTCTAACTTTTTTTGTATGGGTTGTTGATATTTTTTGGAGGGTTGAATTAGTTTGGAGGTTTCATTTAATATTGCAAATCCAACGATACCAACCAGAACTAGAGCAACAGCGACCATATAGATAAATGTAGCTGTAATCAGATAAATTTTTCGGAAGATGCTTTGACAATTCACAAGTTTTTCCTAAAAAAAGGTCAATATCAGTTCAAAAGGCTCCAGAATTTGTGATTGCTTCCCCCCAGTGTATAAACTTTAACCCTCTAGCCTGATCAAAGTCAGTGAAGATTTATAAAGCTTATACCAAAAATGGTAGTCTAGCCAGAAGATATGCAGCAACACATTTACTCTGTTTTAACAGAAGCTTTACAATATTGCCAATAATCATCCCTTTTTTCTTTATATCCAGGGGGGTTATGTAAAGGAATCAACAAAATTTTGAGTGGGATTGAAGGGGTCTAGGATGAGGATTAGATCGTCAATTTCTATAGACTTTACGATTACACCATGAATCGAGAAAAGTCAACTTCAACTCCGTCTTAGACCGCAGTAGGGACTAATAATCAGCAACCTAGATGGAATCTTCGTTGATTTTACTGAATGATTGGCATCCAGAATAACATTAAATACTTAAGTGATTGATTAGGAGAGGGGAAGATAGCCAAAAGCTTTGGTCTCATACCCTTGGGTCGTATAATTTTTTCGATTTCAGATGACAGTCTACAGCATAAGATTTCAGCAATTCTTTAAACATTATTAAAATAGGGTAAGCACTGCCTACCCTAGTAATCGTTTTTAGTTTTTCAACACTTAACAAATCCTTGGCGATCGCCAAAATTTAACCTTAATTCAGTATACTGATGAGATGATCGCCGACTCGCAGGGCATTCGCAATCACCGTTAAAGCAGGCATCATACCCGAACTTGAGGGGAAGAAACTGCTGTCAACCACATACAAATTCTCAACATCGTGAGTCCGACAATTAGAGTTCAAAACCGAAGTCTTCGGGTCTTCGCCAAACCGACAAGTTCCGCACTGATTTGCCATCACCTGAACCGGAACTTCACCCCGAGGATAAACATTCGCCCGTTGTTTATCAATAGATTTCAACACCTCTAGCCAGCGATAAACAAGACGGTCGTGGGCTTCTGTATTGTTGGAAGTATAATCGAGATAAAGCTTATTATCAAAGACCCGCACTCTATTATTGGCATCCGGTAACGTCTCGGTTTGCGCCCACCAGCCAATTAAACGCATGGCTAACTGTTTCAGTCCAAACTGAGGCATTGCTGTCGCCAATATGGATAAAATCGGGGGAGACTCGGCACCGCCACAGACCGAGGAAACTGACCCGAATTCGCAGTTGCATCCAATTGGACAATTGCCGTCATTTGGTGTTTCATTAAATTCCGGCCCACCTGGTCAGAACGGTTAGCGAGTCCGGTGGGGTATTTTTCATTGGCAGACTGCAACAATAATACGGCTGAATTAATCGCGCCACAAGCCAGGACGATAATATCCGCAAAAATCAAGCAGGATTGTCCGTTAATTTCTACTTCTACAGCCCTAACTTCGGTCCCCGAAGCATTCGTCAGTAAGCGAAGCGCCTTTGCACCTGTTTTTAGGGTCACATTCGGATGTTTGAGGGCTAAATCAATCCCAT
>CAZNCM010000271.1:6929-8517 GCA_964571155.1 uncultured Lyngbya sp.
GAGAATCACTTGTGGGGTCATCTTGCTGAAGCGTCCATCCCATCGGTAGAGAAGTCGGATGTAGACCTTTTTGGGCAACAGCATCAACCACCTTTTGAATACAAGGTTCGTGACCAATCGCGGGATAAGGATAGTCTGCACTGTGAGGCGGTTCTGTGGGGTCATCTGTGACTTGACCATGAACCTGATAAAGCTTTTCGGCTTCTGTGTAATAGGGTTCAAAGTCATTATATTTTACTGGCCATTCGGGAGAAATTCCTTCTTGGTGTTTGACTTCTTCAAAATCCCGTTCACGCATTCTCAGTAATGCGGCGCCGTAAATCTTGGTATTGCCCCCAACTGCATAGTTTATTAAGGGAGAAAAAGATTCACCCTCCGGGTCGTACCAGCGTTCAGGCGAACGATATCGAGCTTTTTTGAAAATATCAGCTTCGGCTCTATTCTGCTCCTCTAAAGGCATAAAATCGCCCCGTTCAAGGATGAGAATTTTCTTTCCTGTCGGTGCAAGTTTTTGGGCTAACGTGCCACCACCTGCACCTGTACCAATAATAATAACGTCGTAGTGTTGGTCGTCGATAATCATAGGAGTAATTACAGTAAATAGGGAACACTGGAACAAGGAACAGGGAACAGGAATAGAACTTAGGAGTTAGAAAAAACTTTTGCTTGATTGCTTTTTCCTCTCCCCTGTAACCTGTCCCCTGTAACCTAATTATTGCCAGATGTAGATGAGGATAAATAAGACAATCCAAATCACATCAACAAAGTGCCAAAATAACGAAGTGGCTTCAAAACCGAAATGACCTTTATCATAGTTACCGGGATAGAAAGACCGTCCTAACATAATCCCTTGTAACAAAACACCTGTTAAAACGTGTAGGCCGTGAAAACCCGTTAACAGATAAAACATTCCGCCATAAACACCACTGGTAAAGCCAAATTCTAAGGCACTCCATTCAATTGCTTGTCCGGCTAAAAAGTAACTTCCCATCGCCATTGTTGCAAAAAGAAACAAACGAAAGAGGGTTAAATTATGGCGTTTGAGGGCAAGTTCAGCAAAGTAAATGACAAAACTACTGGAAACCAGAACAACCGTATTAATCGCAGGTTCTCTAACTTCTAACCCCTCAACTCCAGCGGGTAGCCAGTTTACGGTCGTTGTTTTGTAGGCGATATAAGCGGCAAAGAAACTCAAGAAAATAATACTTTCTGACAGTAGGAACACCACAAAGCCAAACATACTATTGGCTTCTTCGTCGTGAACGTGTTCACCCACCGCCTCATGCAAATATTCTTCTAGCTGTTCAGAAGTTAAGGAACTATTCGTTGTCATAATTCTTTCTCCGTAGAGGCCTATGGTATATGCCCTTGTTGTTGATTGGTCGTCTTTGATAGTGAACAGTTCTACAGTAACCCGTCAGCAGTGTAGGGAAGATTCAAGATTCACGGGTTACTGTCACAATTCCCCTACTCAACAGGTTCAGGTGCTGGTGAGGGTAATTTCACATTGGGGTCATTGGCGGTTAACGGTTCAGACTTCCCATAACCGTAGGGTTCACAAATCACAATGGGGAGAGATTCAAAGTTC
>CAZNCM010000272.1:0-8481 GCA_964571155.1 uncultured Lyngbya sp.
TTAGGACATTTATAAATCCTGGAACCTTTTAACAGTCTACTGTTCCCTGTTCCCTGTTCCCTGTTCCCTAGCGCGTAGCGCTATAAACCTTCGGAAAAACTTCTGAGCAACTCTCCCCTGATCGATCACCGACAATGCGTGAATCCCGAAATCTTTGTTTCCCCTGCCTGCTCTGTGCGACTGAATCGCTTTCTCAAAAGTTCCCCAAAGTTCAAATTAATTTTTGTCGAGGTGAAACTTCAAAATTCTTATCTTTCGGTGGAATTTTCCCCATAGATTCCACAAATGTTCCACAAACTAAGACGGTGTTTTCCACAGATGAGATACACTTTTCCACAAGCAATCACGATATTACGGGATCTGACTGCCCGATTGGGGATTTTGCGATCGCCAACCCAACGCTGCTCAGATTTTGGTTTTAATTTAAAGTTTTGTAACAAAAACTAGACTGAAAGCCTGATTATTCCGTAAACAATATGGGATAAGTCCCGAGGTTGTAACAGTTCTCAACATTGACAACCCTACCCCCTCCTAGCACACAATATCGACTACCGATTTCTAGATTTTAGAGGAAAGGCTGTAGGGCAGTCCCACCCCAAAATCTCAAAAAATAGGTATTGTGTATATCACCTTAAGAGTAGCGATATGAACACCAGTGTAAGTATCCTGGCGGAAATTCCTGAAATCTTGCACGAATCCCTCCAGGGCTATCTCGATAGCCATCCGGACTGGGATCAAGACCGGGTGTTTGCTGCGGCTTTGTCACTATTTTTGTTACAAAATGGTAGCGATCAAACCCCAGAAGCCTCGGAAAACCATCGTCATGCAGCCCGTATCTACTTAGAAAGCTTATTTCAATCTTGAGGGAGATCCCCCCCTGTAAGACAATGGTGATTGGCGAGATGTAATTTACATCTATCCTGACGCCCCATGTCCCGATTGCAAATTTCAATGTTTTATGACTCACGTACTCGATAGTTTAATCGTCGGTGCTGGCATTAGCGGCCTGAGTTTAGCTCATTCTCTCCTTCAGAACTCAAATCCTCAATCGTCTCTCAACATTCTGGTGAGCGAGCATCAAGGACGGGTAGGAGGAAACATAACGACAGGATCTCAAGGAGAGTTTCTCTGGGAAGAAGGCCCCAATAGTTTTTCTCCAACCCCTGAGTTACTGAAGTTAGCCGTAGAAGTTGGCCTCAAGTCTGAGTTCGTCTTTGCCGATCGCCAGTTACCTCGGTATGTTTACTGGAATGGTCAACTTATGCCAGTGCCGATGAGTCCTCCGGCTTTGTTGAGTACAAAACTCTTAAGTCCTGGAGGTAAACTCCGAGCATTAACGGGGGCATTAGGATTTGTACGGCCGGCGATGGGACAACCGTTAAGTCAACAAAATGGGGAAGAAACGATCTCGCAGTTTTTTGAGCGTCATTTGGGTTCAGAAGTTCTCAAACGACTGGTTGAACCCTTTGTTTCCGGTGTTTATGCAGGCGATCCGCAGCAACTCGAAATTAGCTCGGCTTTTGCCCGAGTCGCACGTATGGCTTACAGTGGCGGTGGGTTAGTTGCCGGAGCGGTTTTATCACGGGGTCAGAACAAATCTTCTCAAAAGCCTGCCGACCCGTCTATTCCCCAAACTAAACGGGGAGAGTTGGGGTCTTTTCGTCAGGGGATTGGAGCCTTACCCAATGCGATCGCCAAGCGCTTAGGCGATCACCTCAAATTAAACTGGCAACTCACCCGTCTTGAACGGACTGAAAACCAAACCTATCGGGCTGAATTTTCGACTCCAGATGGCATTCAACAGGTCGAAACTCGAACGGTCGTGTTGACCACTCCGGCTTATGTCACAGCAGAAATTCTGAAACCGTTGCAACTCCAAGTCAGTCAAACGTTAACCGAAATTCCTTATCCCCCGGTGGCTTGCGTCGTTTTAGCCTATCCCGTTTCAGCTTTAAAGCTGAAATTAACCGGATTTGGGAATTTAGTTCCCCGAGGACAAGGAATTCGGACGTTAGGCACGATTTGGACTTCGAGTTTATTTCCCGGTCGCGCCCCCCAAGGCTGGCAAGTTCTCACCAGTTATATTGGCGGAGCGACTGATCCAGAAATTGGCGAGTTAGAAGATGATCAAATTGTTGAGGCGGTTCATCAAGATTTGCGTCGCATTTTACTCAAAGAAGATATCTCTCCTAAAGTGCTAGCCGTGCATCTGTGGAAACGTGCTATCCCTCAATACAATCTCGGACACCAACAACGGTTACAACAGGTTAATCAGGGTTTAGAGGCAATGCCAGGTTTGTATCTGTGTAGCAACTATATCGACGGTGTAGCGTTAGGAGATTGTGTGCGTCGTTCTATAGGACAAGCTAACGAAATTCTCAGTTTTTTGGATCAATAGAGATAGGGTTGAGAGAGGGTGAAATCCCCTCAATACCTATCTTTCCTTGACTCGCCGATCAAACATATAACCCACGCCGCGAATGGTTTTGATCAGTACAGGTTTATTCACATCGGGTTCGACTTTTTTGCGAATCTGGCCGATATGAACATCAACGACTCGCTGTTCTCCTTCATAATCATAGTCCCAAACCTCTTGTAAGAGTTCAGACCGTCGCCAGGCTCGACCCGGTTTACTGGCCAAACAATACAGCAAATCAAACTCTAACGCACTTAACGGGATTAACTTTTCTTCAATGTAGACTTCACGACGGTTTGGATCAATCAATAGATCACCATAAACTAAGCTACGAGGTTCGCTATCGGCGACACTCCGTTGACGCTTCAAAATCGCCCGTACACGCGCACCGAGTTCGGCTAAACCAAAAGGCTTAGTAATATAATCATCGGCCCCCTTATCAAAGCCTTTAATCTTATCGGCTTCACCCGTCAAGCTGGTTAGCAATAAAATAAACACACTGGTACGACTTTGCATTTCCTGACACAGAATAAAACCTGTTGTATCAGGAAGATTAACATCCAATACCACCAAATCCGGACTAAATTGATCAAAACATTCCAGCGCCGTCTCACCATCTTTTGCCGATTCAACTTCGTAGTCTTGTTGACTTAGATAGCGAGCAATTAAATTTCGGATTGCTGGGTCGTCATCAACCACAAGAATCTTTGCAGAAGCCATAACCACTTCGGTTGAGCTGAAGATAGAGCAAGAGTAAATCAATCATCTCAATGTTAATGTAAAACTCGGGTTTACACCTAGAGATTTATCGATTTAGTTGCATTGTGTTACAGAGAGCGTAATATTTCTGAGAGTAAATGAGCCGGAACCTGAGAAAGCGCTCGATTTTGTCCAGGTAAACCGGATTCATTGTAAATCGCCCGAATGGTTCGGATGATATGACCTAGAGCAATTTTCTCACGTCCGGGCTTGACGGCTTTGGCAGAGGCGACTGGCAGAGGTTGCTGACACCCGGCTTGCAAATGATGCCGTAAAGCCGCTTCTAGATGAGTAACTCGCTCGGTTTGACTCAGGGCTAGATATTGATCTTTTCCGAGTTGATAGTGAGCAAGTCCCAAGTTATTGTGAGTGGCTAAGGGGTCGAAATTAAGCCTCGTTGGACTCAACTGTTCTACCAAAGTTAGCGCCACTTCATAAGATGTAATCGCCTTTTGTAGAAATCTAGCACGAACTTCTGAGTCTTGATGTCGATTGGCTAAATGCCAGTAGGCAATTCCCAGGTTATTGCGAGTTGCAGCACAAGAGGCCACATCAGTATTTGGGGTGCGATAGTTCAACGAATTTTCATAGGCTTTAATCGCATGATGCAACCACTGATCTTCGGGTTCGTGCTGGGCTAAATTCCAGTAGGCTGTACCAATATTAGCCTGAATCATTGCCAACTCTCGCGGATACTGGTCAGCAGAGTAATAACGCTCTGCTTGAGTATAAGCGGAAATTGCCGCTTTGAGATGTTGACTTGGCTGAGTATGTTGAGCCAAATTCCAGTAGACTGTACCCAAATTATTCTGAGTTGCAGCATAACTCAAAGCTCTCTGTTGAGCTATTGTCTGATTTTGCCACTCTAACTCAGACGCTTTGGAAATGACAACTTGAAAATAATAAATAGCCTCACAATAAGCATTAATAGATTGTTGTAAATTCTCAACTGGCTCTCGAATTCTAGCTAAATCCGCGTAAGCAGCACCTAAATTTTTTTGCAGTCTAGCAATGGTTGATGCTTGTTTGTCTGGATTGGCGTACATTAACGCTTTTTGATAAAAAATGATACTCTGTTCTAGATGGGGGAGGATTTCGGTGATCGCAGCGGTTAACTTTTCCTGATGGAAACGCATCCAATACAGCGTTCCGAGATCATTGAGCCAATCAATAATTTCTGAAGTGTTTAAAAACGGACGAGTCGCTTCTTCTAACTGTTGCCATCCGGTTTCATAAACTTCAATCACAAGCTGCATCTGTTCGGTAGAGGTTAATCCCGCTTGCATCTGTTGACGAACCCGTTCGATTAAAATCCGGTAAGCTCGTGTGAGTTGTTTGGGAGAAGTTGTCGTTTGCTGAATTTGCTTGACTTTGTGTAGCGTTTGAGTCAAATCTAGCGGCTTCTTTGCCGTTTTAGGCGGCTTTGTTTTGGGTTGATGTGAGGTTTCCTGTTTCGGCTTTTGCGGAGCCACTGAAGGCGATTTAACATCCGCTGAGGTAACATTTTCACAGGAGTTGCTATCTTCTTGATCTTGATCACTCTCATCGAGATCAAGAAATTCGGTTTCTTCGGGCTGACGCCCAGATAAAAGCTTAATTTGTGGAGAAACTGAATTTTTGCCTAAGTCTTGAGTCTCTTGAGTCATTGCAGTCACCGGAGTCGGTTCTCCAGCAAACTCAAACACCCCAGTTCGCCAACGCCAAAATTCTGGGGCTGACTGTTCAATACAACGCAACCACGGCGAAGGAATCCACAATAATAAGCTAAACTCTAACTCAGGAAGATGGCTTTCTAGGCTGCGGAGATGATGCAAAAAAGACCATTGAATTCTAGCCGGTTGTCGCGTTAATTGTTCAACGCCTAAAACCTGAAAACCCACATTCGACCCAGATACGCTAGACTGTTCAGAACTATTTTCTGCGAACCACTGTTCAATTTGAGTGATCAGATTTGGTTCATCTAAATCTACCGTTAAAGTCACCCAGTTTGTAAAAGAGGATGAACGAACCTTATTCTTTTTTGGAGTGAACGTTGAACTGTTTTTAGGGGTTTGTCGTTTAGAAAACTCCGCTTGTAAGCGAGTGATCATCGTTTGACGCAATTGCAAATCATCACAGACGGCAATTAAAATTTGACGTCGTAGATTTAACAGCAATGCTCGTTTTAAACGGAGAAAAACTTGCTGATTCACTCCTGACCCGTTAGAAGACGCAATTGTGAGCGCAGTCATGCGACATTAAAATAATAAAGTGAAATCACATCAGTTTTGATAAGCAATTCAAACAAATCCTGTATCTTGTTTACACACCAATCATGTGCTGATCAAGAATAAGAGAACATTCATACTCTTTATTTCCTAGCCAAATTTTGTCGGTCAGGATGAGTCAATCATGGCACCGAATTGACATCCGTAGGCGAAATCCCTTTCTTTAGAGACATCCGGATAACGAGTTGGATCAATCCCCAATCCCTCGGGGTACAGAGATCAAAAAATACTAATCTGAGTTGATTTTACAATTTTGACAGAGCGATCAACTGTGTTATAACTATTTATGATACAACTAACTTCAAAAAAATCAAGTTAACCGAGATTTTGCAAACCCAGTTAATCGTTAACTGTAGTCAAATTGAAAACAGTTTTTTTAGATAAAGTCATAAAGTTAATCAATATGATAGACAGAAACACAGAGTATCAAATCAATAACACTACTGTTCGAGTTACCTATGGAGATATTACTCAAATTCAAGCTGATGTACTCGTGAGTTCCGATGATAGCTTTCTCTCAATGACAAGTGGGGTTTCTGCGGCCATCCTCAGAGCAGGAGGTGAGTCTATCAAAACAGAAGCCTGTCAGCATACTGATTTGAATTTGGGAGATGTTGCTGTTACTTCGGCGGGAAATTTAGCAGCGAAGTATATTTTTCATGCCATTACAATTAAGGTTGAGGCTAATCATCTAATCTATGCTTCTGAAGAAAGTATTCAATTAGCAACGCTTAAATGTCTCCAACTGGCTGACTCACTACAAATGAAAACCATAGCATTTCCAGCTTTGGGTACAGGTGTTGCCAAATTTCCTTTGGAGAAAGCCGCAGAAGTAATGATAGAAATCCTCTCCAATTATTTAAAGAGTAAAACTCAAATAGAACAAGTAACAATTACTTTGTATCCGAGAGAAGGAATGGAACCCAATAAACTTAATAACTTCTTTGAACCTGCTGTTAATTTTTTGGCTGGTAATAATTAACTGTAAATAATAAAAACGCGACTTCGTAAGAGTTACTGGGGGTTTGGGGTAGGGGGAAATTCTAAAGAAACTGTTCACTCTATTTAACGTTCCATCGCTGTCCAATCTCCCACCGGAACAAATGCCGCCCAAAAATAAGGATGTTGATACTGTTGAGAATTTAACATCTCTAGCTGAGTTTGATGCCACGCCTCCGAACGTCCTTGATTTTGCAACAACCGCTGATAATATTTTATCATTAATTCCTTCGTTCCTTCATCACTAACCGTCCACAAACTCATTAATAAACTTTCCGCCCCCGCCAACGTAAACGCCCGACGTAAACCATAAACTCCCTCGCCATTTTCTATCTCTCCCAACCCCGTTTCGCAGGCAGATAATACCACCAATTGAGTCCCTCTCAGCTTTAAATTTGCCACTTCCAACGCCGTTAAAACCCCATCATCCGAACCACTTTCACGGGGATTAAAACCCGCCAACGCTAACCCCGAACGCAGCAAAGGATTTTCTTGAATTGGGGTATTTTGTTGAGTGTTTTCCGAGATAAAACCCAAACTATTATCCGGTTCAACTCGGGGAAGATTGGGGAGAAAAAAGCCGTGAGTTGCGATATGTAAAATATTTGGTGCTTGCAACTGTTTAACCGCATTTTCTGTTGCTTGAGATTGGGTCAATAACGTCACATCAGACAATAAAGGTGCAATGATATTTGCTTCTTCTGCGGTTCCCGGTAACGCCCCAAAACTCATCTCAACTGCCCCCCTAGCCCCCCAAACTTGGGGGGAACTTGAAGCAAAGTCCCTAGAATTCCCCCCAGAATTGGGGGTCACGGGGGCGGGGGAAATTTCAGAGTTTTTTGAAACAGCAACCGTTGTCGGTTCGCCGGGTTTATCATAGTCCGGGTTGGCAACAATCACAGGCGGTTGTTTGTGAGAATATTCGAGTTGTAAACGAATTAAATCCCGTCCGGTTGTGAGATAAGTAATTTGATAAGTTTCTAACAAATACCGATTATTTTCATCAACCAACGCCGCAAAGGGAATCAAATTTAACTGGGCATCCGGTGAAATAATAATATGATTAACATTCCCCAACTTTTCCCTAATGGGTTGCATGAGAAGTTCATCAACTTTTCGTCCAGTTTGTTTAATGTCATCTGTATTTCCGATAAAAGCATCTTTTTTATCTTTCAGGGCTAAAGTGAAGCGAAAGAAAGCCGCTTTGTGAATGGGTTCGGCTTCTCCCAAATCAACCCATTGCGGTTCGCTGGAAGATTTGAGAATATAAGCCGCATAATGAGGTTTTCCATATCGTCTTGCTTTAGCATCAAACGGTTCATATAAAACAAATTCAACTAACGCCGCATCTGCGGGAATCAACTGTTGTACCGCTTCAATAGTAACAGCTTGAGAAATGGTTCTAAATTCGGCACTGCGGCGAGAAAGTTCGGCTTCGAGTTGCTCCGATTTTTCTCTTAAATTTGCAACCTGTTGACGGTATTGTTCATCGGGAATATTTTCGGGTTGATTGTAAATTAGAGTTGCCAGTTGAGTTCTAACTGCGGCTAATTCATCTAAGAGTTGTTGATTTTCGGGTGTAATATTTTCTCGCAAAAGTTGTAAGTCATTGGTGATTACATCCAAAATCCGACCTTTGCGACGGAGAATAGTTGTTAAAGCTAAACGCGCTGCTTCTAAGTTATTTGGAGCATCTTGAATATGGAGAGAAACAGCATAATTAGTTGTATTAGAAACTGTTTTCATTGAGTCTTGTTTCTGACGTTCTGAACCCGTTGCTAAAAGAACATTCAGGTTTTGTTCTTGAACGTCTAGTCCTCGACTCAGAAAGTTAATGGCTTGAGTTGTGTCTCCTTGAGACTGGTAAAGTCCTGCCAAATTGGTGAGGCTGTTGGCAACTAAGGGATGATTTTCTCCCAAGGCTTTCTCATTGATGGCTAAGGAACGTTGAAAGAGAGGTTCGGCTTCATTGTAGCGTCCTTGAGAATAGTAGAGTAATGCCAAGTTGTTGAGGCTGAATGCGACATCGGGATGGTTTTC
>CAZNCM010000273.1:0-8470 GCA_964571155.1 uncultured Lyngbya sp.
ATCTGCTTGGCGAGATTCCCACCAAATCGGAATAACCACCCAACCGACAACCAAAATTAAAGCAATAACCGCAAATTTTGCCACTCCAGACACCAATTGTTCAAGCGGAACAACTTGACCGACAAAAAATGATAAACTAACCATCACAGAAGCCCAAGTTGCTGCACCTGCCGCATTACACAGTAAAAACTTCCAATAGGGCATTCTAGCAATCCCTGCCAATGGCCCTGCAAAAATTCGCAATAATGCCACAAACCGACCTAAAAATACGGCTTGAACTCGAAACAGTTTACCAATCGCGAGTAAAAACGGCCAACCTCTCCAGCGACCAATCCAATATCCGCAATTGTCCCCCAGTATCGCCCCGGCGATCGCCCAACCGAGTACAAACCAATAGTCGAGTTCACCACTCCCAGCTAGGAAACCTCCCACCAAAGTGATCGTCTCTCCAGGAAGGGGAATTCCCGCATTTTCTAAAGCAATTCCCAAGAAAACAGCCCAGTAGCCATACTGATGAGCAATTTCCTGAATTGTTTCCAATGATACAATCTCAAAAGACATTCAATGCTGCCTTCATATTTTTTTGCAAAGCTTTATACTTCTATATTATCTTGATGGCGGAAATCTGTCCTCCCGAGTAGAATGGAGGGATCATCCCAAGTCGTCGGGAAAAGTCCGTTTTCAAGGTGTTGAAACTTTTATCAGAATTACCTGGTCAAAAACAGGATAAGGTGAATTGGAAACAAGTCAGCTAAGATGTTTTACATGATAATCCTTGGGGAGTGATAAGTTATGAAATTAGCAGAATGTCCGCAGCATATTGTACTTCAGTCTCAGCCTCGCTTGGACTTGCAAGGGGGAAATGCTCTTAAAGAGCAAGTATTGGCCATCTCAGCAGAGCATTCTCGACTGTGGGTGATTGATTTGGCGGCAGTTGAGTTTATCGATAGTTCGGGGTTGGGTGCATTGGTAACAGCCCTCAAGTCGGCTCGTAGACAAGGATCTCGTTTAGTGCTTTGTCATCCTTCTGCCACGGTTAAACTGATTTTGGAGATCACCCAACTTGATCGAGTCTTTGAAGTCTTTGATGAGTTAGAAGCGGTATTCTCGACTGACTCCGAATTGCTGACGGCATAAAGTTTACTCTCACCTCTAGATACTTTGTCAACGGTGTGAGAGTTCTCTCTCCTCAGACAATATTTACCTACTATTGCCCAATCTAAAAGATCAAGAAGTTAAAAAACTCCTGCACTATCAACATTGACAGCAGGAGTTAAATTTTTGTGGATGAATTTGTAGATCCTCTATCCCCAAACCCTTACAGCGTTGAATTAGGGATAGAATTAATAGCATTAGCCGATTTCAAGCATTCTTAAAGCTCGGAAAATCAACACCAGAACCACCCGATTTTCCACCTTGAAAACTCGGAAGATCCAAACCACTGGGACGACGGCTCTTTTGAGCTAGACGGTAGCTAACACTTTGAAGTTCTGCATGAAGTTGACGGTTTTCCCGTTGGAGTGCTTCGACTTTCTCCATCACCTCTTGGAGACGCTCTGAGAACTTCTGACGATAGACCCCAGGGAGTTCTTGAACCACTTGTTCGAGCATCCGAGAGCGATCAGTTAACTCCTGAACCGACTGACGGAGTTGATAAACTTCTCCATCTCGCTCAGAAATTTGGTCTTGATAAAACTTCACCTGCTGTTCGACGTCTTGCAGTTGTTCTCGCAATGATCGCATTTGAACTTGTTGGTGTTCAGAAAGTTCGGGAGTGGGCATCAAGCCCGTATTTCCCTTAACCAACCGAAACAGTTCTTGAGACAGTTGTTGGACGAGCTGATCACGCATTTTCAGCTCCTCGTTGAGACGAGTAATTTCAGCTTGTAAATCTTGTTGAGTCGGTTTGTTCGACTGGCTTACCATCGCGGACTGCTCCTCAAATATAAACTTTATGCCATACCTATCTTAAATATCTTCACAAGCCCCAGGACAAAAACAGACTCAAACTTGACCTCAGTTTGGGCTTGTGTCGTCATTTGTTTGCAAGGACTTCTAGAATATTTCATCCAAAAGAAATCACTTGCTTATAACAGACTAAAATACCAGATTTTTGCTGAGGTGCAAGTTTATCCCAAACTCCTTTGATTTTTGCCGAGTCACCGAGTCTACAAAATGCGATCGTTCAGCGATCGCATCGAGAAACGCTGATTTCGTTTGCAGAGAGCCTGCGGGTACTCTCACACACCGCACAAGCTCCCTTCTCTGTTGCTATTGCTGTGGTTGAGAGACTTCCTCGGGTTCGGGTTCAGCACCATCTGTCGTCGCCTCAACTGGTAAAGCTGGCTGCTTTGTCGTCAAATAACGAATAACATCGTCACTGATCCGCATTGCCCTCTCCATAACTGCAATTTGATGACCCGGGCCATCATAGTTCATCAGAACGTAAACCCCTTCTCGGTGATTGTCAATCTCGTAAGCCAGACGACGCTTCCCTAAATTTTGAATCTGAATATTCTCTCCGCCCTGTTCTTTTAACAAGTCTTGATATTTAGCGATCGAAACATCAACCTGTTCATCGATCAAGTCCGGACGAAGAATATACATCGTTTCGTAAACAAATTCTTTCATTGAGAAAATCTCCTCATGGGCTATTAGGCTTCTAAGAACTTAGAAGCAAGGAACCTTTCAATTCTACAATACCGAAAGACGAATTACTCCACCGGATTTCAGTGCTAATCTTTCCCCATTAAGGCACTTGCATATAAACCGCATCCGAGATTGTAGGAATCTCTGCATAATGTCCACGCAGCGACTGTACCACCGAATAAATAACCGCCGCTAAAATGCCCAAAAACAGCATATTATAGATCGTCTCTAGGATAAAGCCTTGCAGTCCACCGCCCAAAATACCGAGGATGATGCTACACAACACAATAATAATATCGAGCAAAATCGCCTGCATTGTGTTAAAGCGAATAAAGTGAGGAATATTTTGATTTCGCACCACCAGCAAAAACAAAGCAAAGAAAATCGCCAAACCGATAAAAGGAATTGTTTGGTAAATTGACAATAAAGGGGCTAGGGGAATCAGAATAATAGTGAGTATGGGAAATTGAGCAAATAAAAAACGACCAAACTCTAACCCATACATTAAAGGAAGTAAATAAGGTAAAGCCGCAAAAATCCGATCCCGAATGGTTGTTTCACCGCGCCAGGTCATAATTTGTTCTCCTGAGTCTTGTTGATCAATCATTAAACTACCTCTAAACTCAGGATAGCGCAGAGTTTCAAGAATATTTATCCTCAAGATTTAAAGTATTGCTTAAACTTCTATTCAATATTCGCAATTCTAAAACCCATCTGACATTCATATTGACTCGGAAGGTTTTCTGTCGTTTTGCCAACCGGATGACCACAACTGAGTTGTCCTCCTCTCCACCGAGGCTGACCACTGCGATCAGAAAGCGGACAACCTTGACAAACTCGCTGCGGTTCGAGAAGTTGGTTTTCCATCAAAATCACTAACATCTGATCTTATTCCTCCAACAGATTCCGTCTTTGCCCTTCCAATTGTATTCCAAGACTTGAGGGAGACTAACAGATGTGATCACAACTTAACATTTCTGTCAAGAACTTCACTCCTAGAACAATTAGACAAACAAGGTTATGATCTTTAAGTTCACAGAGTCACGAATCAAAAAAAGAGAACTCCCAAATCCGTAAAAGTAATTCAAAAGATTTACCCCTTGGGAAACCCCTCATGTCTTGATCGCCGACTCTCCCTGAAATTTCTGATCTGCAATCTGAGGAAAGCGACTGTGAGCGATACTAACTTAGACATCCTAGCCCAAAGCGATCCGATCGTCGCCCAAGGGATTCAACACGAACTGCAACGTCAGCGAGATCACCTAGAATTAATAGCCAGTGAAAACTTTACATCAGCCGCAGTCATGGCTGCTCAGGGATCAGTTCTGACCAATAAATACGCAGAAGGATTACCCAGAAAACGCTACTATGGCGGTTGTGAGTTTATAGACACCATCGAACAATTGGCAATTGACCGAGCAAAAGAACTCTTCGGTGCTGCTCATGCCAACGTTCAGCCTCATTCCGGCGCACAAGCCAACTTTGCCGTCTTCTTAGCCTTGCTAGAACCCGGTGACACGATCATGGGAATGGACTTATCTCATGGCGGACACCTCACTCACGGTTCCCCTGTCAACGTCTCCGGGAAATGGTTCAAAGCTTGCCATTATGGAGTCAGTCAAGACAGCGAACGCCTCGACTATGACCAAATTCTCGAACTTGCCAAACAGCATCAACCCAAATTGATCGTCTGTGGCTATTCTGCCTATTCTCGGATCATCGAGTTTGACAAATTTAGAGCGATCGCCGACGAAGTTGGTGCCTACTTACTTGCCGATATTGCTCATATTGCCGGGTTAGTCGCAACCGGACATCATCCGAACCCCATTTCCTACTGTGATGTCGTCACCACCACCACCCATAAAACCCTACGGGGACCTCGGGGCGGTTTAATTGTGACTCGCGATCCCGATCTGGGCAAAAAATTCGATAAAGCCGTTTTCCCCGGAACTCAAGGCGGCCCCCTCGAACACGTCATTGCCGGAAAAGCAGTCGCCTTCGGAGAAGCACTCAAACCCGAATTTAAAGCGTATTCTCGACAAGTGATTGAAAATGCTCAAGCCCTAGCCACTCAGTTACAAAAACGGGGCTTGAAAATCGTCTCGGGCGGCACCGATAATCATGTGATGTTAGTTGACTTGCGTTCTGTGGGCATGACCGGAAAACAAGCCGATAAACTCGTCAGTGAAGTCAATATCACCGCCAATAAAAATACTGTTCCCTTCGATCCCGAGTCTCCCTTTGTCACCAGTGGCCTACGACTAGGATCTCCGGCAATGACAACCCGAGGTATGGGAACAACAGAATTTACCGAAATTGGCGAAATCATCGCAGATCGACTGATCAAACCCGAAGACGAAGCCGTTGCTCAAAGCTGTCGTCAACGAATACAGTCCCTCTGTGAAGCATTTCCTCTCTATCCTCATCTCACCGCCAAAGTCCCCGCTTTAGCTTAAATCTTCAGTGAGTTAGCAAGGAGCAAAAGGTAAGTGGGTTGACCTGCCCCTTTTCCTTCGCTCCGGGTTGAATGAGAAGTTCAATTTAGAAATCTCTGGTAGAAACGAGCAGAAATGTAGTAGACTCTGCCTGACGCTTTATTTTTTTTAAAGCCGCTCACCCAAAGCAACACTCAATCATCTCAGAGTGCCATATCATCCGTTGATCCTCTCTGTAGAACGAAGAGCTGTTTGTCTGCACAATGTCTTGCACCCCCATAACTTCAGATGCCTCTCCATCTGTACCATCTGCTCGTGTTTCTCGTATCTGCACTTGTTGTCCTGGGAACGACACCCGTCGTCAAGACAATAGGCATCAAAAGTGGACGTGTCGATCTGCCTAACGATCGCAAAGTTCACCAACGTCCAATGGTTCGTCTAGGCGGTATTTCGATTTATCTCGGTACCCTGATCGGTTTACTGGTCGTTTGGTGGTCAGGAGGCTTTATTGATGCCCAAGGCCAGCCTTTAGGCGTAGAACAGGAATATGAAATTTGGGGAGTTACGGTTGGCGGTTTAGCCTTCTTTTTGATTGGTTTAGCAGATGATCTGTTTAGCCTTTCCCCTCTGACTCGCCTGATGCTACAAATGACCGTTGCCAGTTTAGCGTGGATGGTGGGAGTCAACATTGAGTTTCTCACGATTCCATTTGTGGGATTGGTTCATGTGGGTTGGTGGAGTCTACCGATTACTGTTGTTTGGTTAGTGGGGATGGCTAATGCCATTAACTGGATCGATGGCTTAGACGGTTTAGCAGCCGGAGTCTCAGGTATTGCAGCCCTGGTGATGCTTGTAGTTAGTCTGCAAATGGATCAACCGGCGGCGGCTTTAATTGCGGCGGCTTTAGCTGGAGGTGCGTTAGGGTTTTTACGCTATAACTTTAACCCCGCTCAGATCTTTATGGGAGATGGCGGTTCCTATTTTCTCGGTTTTACGTTAGCGGCAGTCGGCGTGATCGGCTTGGTCAAAACGACCGTTGTCACTTCGGTTTTAATGCCCTACATTATTTTAGCGGTACCGATTTTAGATATGTCGGCGGTGATTTTGGATCGGCTGCGTCATGGTAAATCTCCGTTTATCGCTGATCAACGTCATTTGCATCATCGACTGTTACAAGCGGGACTATCCCAACGTTTTGCGGTTTTATTTATCTACTCTCTAACGTTGTGGGTGGGGAGTTTAGCTTTGGCTTTTTCAGGGCTTCCTAGTGGTTTGATTTATGCTCTCGGGGCGACAGGTTTACTTGGTTATACCAGTTGGAAAGCCTTAAAACACGCCAAGTAACCCGGTATGAATGATCAATGATCTATCTTCGCAAACAGAGAAGATCTTTTGCTTGAATGCTTATTGTTTGATCACTAATTTTGGATCGGATGTCGGAGGATTGAGTCATTATGAATGAGACAATGAAAACAGCGAACCCATAACGGAAGAATCGGGGAATGACTGCTGAAATTATCTGTGTTGGAACCGAACTCCTACTCGGTGATATCCTCAATAGCAATGCTCAGTTTTTGGGTAAACAGCTTGCTGAGTTGGGAATTGCTCACTATTATCAAACGGTCGTCGGTGATAACCGAGAACGCCTCAAACACGTGATTGCGATCGCCTCACAACGCGCTCAACTCCTAATTTTTACAGGAGGTTTGGGGCCAACGCCTGATGATCTGACGGTGGAAACCATTGCTGATTTTTTTGGGGTTCCTTTGATTGAACGACCCGAAATTATTGCAGATATTCGTCAAAAATTTGCTCAACGGGGACGAACGATGTCACCGAGTAATCATAAACAAGCTTTAATTCCGCAAGGGGCAGAGATTCTCACCAATCCTATCGGTAGCGCTCCGGGGATTATTTGGCAACCCCGTTCCGACAAACTGACTATTCTGACCTTTCCCGGTGTTCCGGCAGAAATGAAGCAAATGTGGCATGAAATTGCCGTTCCTTACTTGCAAAGTCAGGGATGGTGTCAAGAGATGATTTGCAGTCATACGCTGAGGTTTTGGGGGGTGGCTGAGTCAGCTTTAGCAGAAAAAGTCTCTGCTTATCTCAATTTAACCAATCCTACCGTTGCGCCTTATGCTAATTATGGAGAAGTTAAACTGAGAATTTCGGCTCGGGCTGAGTCGGAAGAAGCAGCCGAACAGCTTATTGATCCAATTGAACAGCAAATTAAAGACATTGCGGGTTTAGACTATTATGGTCGTGACCAAGACACCCTCGCCTCAGTTGTCGGTCAACTTTTACAACAAACCCATTCAACTCTAGCGGTGGCTGAATCCTGTACAGGTGGCGGTTTGGGTCAGATGATTACCCGTGTTCCGGGGAGTTCGAGCTATTTTCGCGGCGGAATTATTGCTTATGAGAATGCGGTCAAAACGGCTTTATTGGGGGTTAATCCTTCGGATCTTGAACAATGGGGTGCAGTTAGTGAGAGTGTCGCTCAACAAATGGCGCTGGGTGTGCGATCCCAGTTAAATACAACTTGGGGCTTGAGTATTACCGGAATTGCAGGACCAGATGGAGGGACGGAAACCAAGCCAGTGGGATTGGTTTATATGGGTTTAGCCGGGCCAGATGAACAAGCAACAAGTTTTAAATTTCTATTTGGTGGTGCAAGGGGGCGAGAATGGATTCAGCGAGTCAGTGCAAGTTCTGCACTTGATGTGTTACGACGTCAGCTTTTATCCGCATGAGATTCCCCCGATTGATTAATTTGGGTTTGATGAGGGACAGAGATTCATCAGCATTTTCGATCTTTGTGAGTAATCTTGCACAAATATGTGAAGATTCGTTATGATAAGATAGATACAAATAATTGAATGATTTAGGATATATTTATATCCGAATAAGTTTCAAGTTTGTAGAGTTTATTGAGGTTAGACCCACTGACTTATCCGTAGTAGTGTCTGTCTAAACTAAAAATAAACTCCATTTGTTAAGTTGTAATCGGTGTACAGCAAGGAGCCATTTTTGCAATGGAATACATTGAAAAAGTGCTGGAAAAACTGAAAGAGTGGGCGCGTGAATTGATAGAAGGATTACTCGGCCCTCAAACTCATCCGGAAGTTGAACCCATTCCGGTTCCAGTCGATGATCTTCGACGTCGCCGCAAGTCTTAGGATTAAGCTTTTGCAGGAAGTATTGAAGTTGCCCAGTATTTTGGTGCTGCACGGCCCAAATTTAAACCTTTTGGGTCAGCGAGAACCTGGAATTTATGGAACTGTAACCCTAGCAGAAATTAACCAGTGCTTACAGCAAGAGGCGCAGGCTCATCAGTTTGCAGTGTCGTTTTTGCAGTCTAACACAGAAGGAGTCCTGGTTGA
>CAZNCM010000274.1:0-2639 GCA_964571155.1 uncultured Lyngbya sp.
GTGATGATAATCCTGATGCGGCTGAGTGTCGCGTTTATGAAGACTAAAAGCTGTTCAGGCGGAAACGTCTTCGAGTGAACTAAAGGCTGTAGCATATGTGAGCAACTGAGTCTTGACAAATGTCGAGCCAGTTGCTTCCCTTTTGATTGATGTTGAATCTGTTGCTCTAAATATTAGGAGATGTTAAATATTTTACCATTCGCTAACATTCCGCTACTGGAATCTTTTGTTTGGATGGACTATAGACTCGCTGTTTTATTTACAGTTATTGCTCCGTTAATTCTGCTTTTTTGGGCTTTTCTGCAAAAAATTGATGCGATCCAACGTTTACTTGTGATTTACTGGCGGGTGTCCAGTTTACTGCTGATTACGCTGTACTTGATGATTGCTGCTTTTCCCATTAGCTTTCTCACTTCGATTCTCGCCCGAATTTTGATTCCAATTAGTTTATGGTTTTGGGTTGATCTCAATGAAGAACTTGAGGATCTACAACCTTCTCTTTTGAAGTTGAGTTTTACATCTTGGCGATGGGCTGTATCGGTTTATAATGGCTTGGGTGCTTTGCTATTTATTCCTTTTTTACGGTGTGCATTTTTGGATACGAATGGGTTGATTTCTGATCAAACTTGTCGCATTTGGTTAGATACACCCTGGATGTATAAGGAGATGTTTCATCCCAATTTGACACCACAATTCTTAGGTTTTTTTGGATTATCGGGTTTAGTGGTTTATCTGATTTGTTTTGGCTATTTTGTTGTGGTCAAACTTGGAAGACAAGGACGTTCAGCAACCGGACATTAAATTATTGATAATTTACAGTGATCAGTGACCCGTTTTGTTTGCTATTGACGGG
Organism: uncultured Lyngbya sp.; assembly: GCA_964571155.1. Taxonomy (GTDB): domain Bacteria; phylum Cyanobacteriota; class Cyanobacteriia; order Cyanobacteriales; family Microcoleaceae; genus Capilliphycus. The sequence continues at coordinate 854 of CAZNCM010000274.1, forward strand.
TTACTATCATTAGTAATCGGGTAGTAAAATAAACAAAGATTTAACGGCTTCCATTGCTAAAATAGCCACTAAACCACCCGCCGCTAAAAGACTTAGCGGAATTAAAATCGCTTGCAATAAATACATCGTTTGCTCAAGTTGTTTGTTATAATAATTAGCAAGTTTGTGTAGAGCAACATTGAGATGACCTGTTTCTTCTCCCGTTCGCAGAATTTGAATCGCCATAGCGGGTAAACGACCTTCTACACTTTGGCTGAAAGTATACCCGGCTGGAATTTGACCTAAAGCAATCGTTAGCGTTCCCGACATTTTAGACGTTTTAGGAATGCGATCGCGAACCAGTTCAATTGCTGTTAAAACTGGAATACCGCAATTGAGAGGAAGTTCAAGTTCTGCTAAATCCAGCATGGAACGGGCGGTAAAAATTCGCCGAACTAAAGGTAAACGAGGTGCAATTTTAGGAGCGATAAAACCCAAAGCAATAAGAAAAATTCCCACCAACACCCAAACCCAAATCGGACTTTTTGATGTATAAAGCAGAGTAATAATTAACCCCGAAACACTCACTATCGTTGTCATCGCAGCCACTTTAACAGAACGGTAAAGACTCTGACAATCATGTTCTTGTTGAGCAATTTGTGACAAACGATAGCACATTTCTGGTAATGCACCGCTATAGTCAGCAATTTGAATTAAACTAATTGTCCAGCGATCAAAGTACCGAGGCGCATGAGCAAGTGCTGAGGCGAGATCGTCTCCCAAAGCAACGGCTGTACTGACTTTATTGAGATAACGAGCCAATCGATCATCACTTTGTTGAACCAATAAGTCGATGATCTCCTGGATACTAAAGCCAGAGTTGAGCAAAGTCGCGAACTTTGAGAAGAATCGAGCCTTCTGTTGCGGAGTCATGCGTTCCAAATACTAACCCCATATTGTTGCACAAAGGGGCATGAGAAGATGGCGAATCTCCTAAGCACCGTTACCGGCTTGCAACTTAACTAAGAGTTGATTTCGATAAGCGATCGCTTCAGAATGATTCGGTTTGAGTTCTAAAGCCACTCCATAGGAAGCAAACGCCTCTGGATAGCGCTGTAACTGTTCAAAGGTTTGTCCTCGTCTGATCCAGGCTTCACAACAATCAGGCTGACGTTGGATAATCCGATCATAGGTATTAATCGCTTGCTGATATTGGTGAGTTGCTTCTAACACTCTCCCCAACATTAACCGAACCGTATAATTATCGGGCCAAATTTGAATGGCTTGGCTATAGGCTTCAAAGGCACTAGAATACTGCTGCACCTGTTCACAAGCTTGTCCAAGTTTGATCCAGGCTTCAAAATTATCGGGTCGGAGTCGAACAACTTTTTTATAGGCAATGATCGCTTCAGAATATCGTTCTAACTTTTCTAAGGCTTCACCTCGTTGTAATCCGGCTTGGGTTGCTAGGGTTTGATTTTCTGAAGTCAGAAGTAACACTTTATCATAAGCAATTACCGCTTCTTCATAGCGATCCAACTGTTCTAAAGCTTCACCTCGACAGTTCCAGGCTTCAAGAAAATCGGGTTCAATTTGTAAGGCATTATCATAGGCGATAATTGCTTCTTGGTATTGTCCCAACTCACACAAGGCCATCCCTCGACCTAACCAGGCTTCGGGAAAGTTTGTGTTAATTTGGGTGGCTTTATCAAACGCGGCGATCGCCGAATGATATTGTCCGAGATCGAGGAGAATTTGACCCCGACTGATCCAAACCGCCGGGGAGTCGGGATTCATTTGTAGGGTT
>CAZNCM010000274.1:2649-2933 GCA_964571155.1 uncultured Lyngbya sp.
GTCTTGGGGTTGAAGTTTAATGACCTGTTCGTAGGATGCTACGGCTTCAGCATATTTGTGTTGTTTTTGCAGGGCGATCCCGCGATTAAACCAACCTTGATAACTTTTGGGTTGGAGTTGCAGGGCGCGATCATAAGAAGCTACGGCTTCGGCATATTTATACTGATTCATCAGCATTTCACCCCGATTAAACCAGGCTTCAAAGTTATCGGGTTGCAACTGAACAGCGCGATCGTAAGATTCTACAGCCGACTCGTAGCGTTCTTCATTCATCAGCGCATTGC
>CAZNCM010000274.1:2982-8418 GCA_964571155.1 uncultured Lyngbya sp.
ATTTTAATCGCTTTGTCAAAGGAGGCGATCGCTTCTGGGTATCGTTCCAGTTTGGATAGGGTGATTCCCCGAAATGTCCATCCCCAATAGTCTTTGGGTTTGATTTTGATGGCGCGATCGTAGGAGGCTAGGGCTTCTTTATAGCGTTGTAACTTTCTGAGGGAATTTCCCCGTCGCAACCAGCCTGCATACCAGTCTGACTTATATTGAATGGCTTGGTCATAGTGATAAAATGCCGCTTCAAAGCGCTCTAGGGCGTATAACCGATTTCCCTGTCTAAATTCGGGATAGGCTTTAAAGATACCAAATAGTCCGGACTGGGATTTTTTAGTTGGTTTTGCAGGAGATGAAGATTTTAAAGGGAGAGCTAGGGAGGTCAATTCTTCTGGCATTTGCCACCTCTGACTTCTGAGTGCTGACTTTGTGATTTCTCTATTTTAATTGCCGACTGAACAAGGTTTTGTTCTTTTTTGAATCGAGTTTCCTCTGGGGGGTCTGCTGCATTCACACACCCGATTTAGACTTTCCCGCAGCTTTTGATTTCTAGAATAGTCCTTTTGAACTGTTTACATTAACATATTAAAAATATAATGTCAACCTCTTAACTATATAAATACATTATGGAATATATATATTTTATTTATAGTTTTGATTCAAATTTCGACATAATTATTCCTAAATAGGGCAAGATGGTTCATGGGAGTTGTCATACTGTTGTTTCACCACCTCAGTTTTTCGGTCGGGAACTTCAGCAGATTCAAGAATTGGATGGTTCACTCCTGAGTTGATTTTGCCTAGCTATTCGGATCTGATCGACAAAGTGCTGTAGACCCTAATAGTAGGATGCTTTTGCATTTTGTCGGCATAGAATGAGTTAACTAATGAATATTGCATATTATACAATGCCCCATCTCGCCCTTGCGAGTTGGGTCAAGTCTCACGGACAAAATGCCTCTGAAGGTATCTCTAAAAGTTTAAAGCAGTTCTTGAGTTCAAAACCTCAATTTGCTCCTCTAAAACCTTTACGACAGTCTATCGAGGGGATTGAAGTCAAAGACCCTAAACTTGCTAAACTTTTATGTAAATTGATTCCAGCCCAATGTCCTTTTGAGCGGACAATTCAGTTTAGAGGTCGAGTCATTGTCCATATTCCCCCCTTATGCAAACTCAATCCGGTTTACGAAGAAGTCGTTAGCCTACGGTTTCGAGCATTGTGTTATCTAGCTGATGTCTGTGGGGAAGATATCACGCCCTATTGTACCAACTGAACAATACTTACAGCTTGGAAGCGTCATTCAACGGTTTGGAGGGCTGAAAAGCATCCGTCATTCAAAACTCAGTCCTCTTAACCTCTCAATTCTATTTTCCAGTGTCAAGACCATTGACCCGAAAAAATACTCCCAACCGCCAGACGAACTCGGTTGATATCTTCTTTTAACAACGGTGGCCATTCAACGCCCCGACTCCGACCTTCTTCAAACAGAAGGTGACTTTCGATTGATAATTTATACAAAGCAGAAACTAATTCTCGCTCTAAGGTAGAACTGTCTTTCGCCGCATCAAAGACGATTTTCAACGCTAACAAAATTGACGTGAGTTGACCGGGTATCGGAGGCTGACCTTGCTTGAGGCGGATCAGAAAAGCATCGGGGTTTTTTTGTATTTCCAAGGCTTTTCCTTGAGTGATCACGAAGTTGCGGGCTGTTTTATAATCCATAAAACTCTCAATACTTGATCGCGAATTCGTCAGTCATTAAGGTCTTGATTCTTCAGACTAGAACTCGGTTTTCCACAAAACTTTTCCACTTTTCCACAAACTGTTTAAAGTTTTCCACAAAGTATAACCTGTTCTTAAGCTGTTAGTGAATTTTCCTTAACGTTTTCCGGAAAATTGAAATTTGTGTAGAAATCATCAAGCGTTTTGATTTCAAATCAGAGAAGTCGTGCAAGTGTCTCGCTTGCTTGCGAACTTGAAGTGACCAATAACCAGCTTTTGCAGTGATTAGTTATCAATATTCTCTATCTACTTTCTACTGTTAACTGGTCACTGGTCACTGATCACGGGTTACTGAGATCTATTCCCATTCAATCGTTCCAGGCGGCTTGGAGGTAATGTCATAAACCACACGATTAACCCCTTCGACCTCATTAACCATCCGGTTTGAGATGGTTTCTAATAAATCATAGGGAACTCGTGACCAATCGGCTGTCATCCCATCTTCACTGGAGACAAACCGCAGAACCACCGGATGAGCATAGGTGCGTTGATCTCCCATGACTCCGACACTACGAACCGGAAGCAACACCGCAAAAGCTTGCCAAAAATCGTGGTAAATTCCCTGTTTACTAATTTCATCGCGAACGACAAAATCGGCATCCCGCAAAATTCGTAGACGTTCAGGTGTAACTTCACCAATAATCCGAATGGCAAGTCCTGGCCCTGGGAATGGATGACGGCGAACAATTTCTTCGGGTAAACCAATCGAACGTCCGACTTTACGAACTTCATCTTTAAATACCTTTCGCAGAGGTTCAACCAGTTTAAAGCGTAAATCTTTGGGTAAACCGCCGACATTGTGATGACTTTTAATTTTGACGGCGACTCGTTCTCCGGTTTGGGGATCAACGTTGGTATCGGCTGACTCGATCACATCTGGATAAAGGGTGCCTTGAGCGAGATAATCAAATGGCCCAAGTCGGCTGGATTCTTCTTCAAAGACTCCGATAAATTCGTGACCAATAATTTTACGTTTTTCCTCGGGATCAGTGACTCCCTGAAGTTTGGTGAGAAACCGTTCGCGGGCGTTAACGTATTGTACGGGAATGTGGAACTGTTCCTCAAACAGCTTGACCAGGCGTTCGGGTTCATATTTCCGCATGAAGCCTTGATCGATAAACATACAGGTGAGATTATCACCAATGGCTCGGTGCATTAAAAATGCCAGGGTTGAGGAGTCTACACCACCGGAAAGTGCCAGTAAAACCCGTTTGTCACCGACTTTTGCCCGTACTTCCCGAATGGCTTCTTCGACAAAGGCTTCGGTTGTCCAAGTGGGTTGACAGTTACAAATGTGATAAACGAAATTTCTAATTAAGGCTAAACCGCCGACTGAGTGAACCACTTCGGGGTGAAATTGAACGCCGTAGAGTTTCCGTTCATGTTCTGCGATCGCCGCGCAAGGCGTATTCTCAGTATGGGCAAGAATTTCAAAGCCTGTCGGTAACTCGGTACAGGAGTCGGCGTGACTCATCCACATGGTTGAACCGTCTTCGACGTTGGTGAGTAAATCTGTCGGATCATCAATCAGTAGAGAGGCTTTTCCATATTCCGCCCGTTGAGCGCGTTCGACTTGACCGCCAAGCTGTTGTACCATCAATTGCATCCCATAACAGACGCCTAAAATGGGAATACCTAAGTTCCAAATATTGGGATCGCAATGGGGCGCACCTTGATCGTAGACTGAATTGGGGCCGCCAGAGAGTATAATGCCTTGGGGGTTTAGGGTTGCCAGTTGTTCAGCCGTGGTGCGATAGGAAATAACTTCTGAATAGACTTCTGTTTCTCGAATCCGGCGAGCAATTAATTCTGAGTATTGTGAGCCGAAATCCATAATGACAATCATTTGTCGGTTGACTTCCCCAACAATAGGGGTGTCTGCTTGGGATTGAGTTACTGTCTCGGTCTGGGGAGCCATATCGAGGTGGGGATTAATGAATAAATAAGAACTTGGATAACTATAACCAGACCCTCTCTATTTTCGCCGCATTCAGCCAATAGAGAGGGTTTTTTTCTGTTACTGACTAGATGAGTAACAGATTCAAAACCGTTACCTGGGAATATCCCAGAAGACCAGTTGTATGTTGCTCTTTCATCGGGGCTTGGGGCTGGGAAATCACAGACTGTTTTTCGACTGATTAGAGCTGAGGTAACAACTCTATTTCCCGATTGATTAGAACAATTGATTATTTTGACTAGAATAGCAAATTTTCGCTAAAAGTGTATCGCCTGCTGCACTTTTTATCACTATTTTACGCTTGCGATCAAACAATACTGAACCCACGATAACCTGACGCTGTACGCGATCGCGGATATATGCTTCTGATCTTTGGTCAATTGTAGATGCGATCGATTCATAAATTTGCTTGACCCAACTCAAATTCTGTGATCCAGAATTCTCATCGAGGCTTCGCAGGTGGTTTAATGCGGCTTCTGCGGTTTCACAGTGAAAAATTGTCTGTAAATGCTCTGTGGATAAGCCTAAGTTAGCACAGTGAGCGGTTAATATTTCTAGACGTCCATCAGCGAGATGATGATGGGTGTGAAAGATTCCTCCGGCAAGTTTAATTAATTTTCCATGATAACCAAAGAGTATAATAGATTCTATTCCTGCGAGTCCGGCTGCGGCTAACATTGGCCCTAACCAATTGGCGGTTTTAACGGTTTGTTCCGGGGGAACTCCTAATTTTTGGGCGAGATCTAAGCCATTTTCTCCTACACAAAAAACTAAGGATTTATATTGAGTGGCTTTTTGGTTGAGTTCCTCAGTATAGGCTTCGAGTTGTCCGGGTACGCTGAGGGGTTGGGAAATACCTGTTGTACCGAGTAGGGATAAGCCTTCTACGACTCCAAAGGCTTCGTTTGAGGTTCGTTTTGCCAGTTGCCGACCTTCAGGTAATATGATGGTAATCTGTATTCTCTCTGTGGGTTTGAGGAGTCGTTCTAAATTGGTTTGAAACAACTGTTTTGCATAACGATAAATTGCTGGATTTCCACTATTTTTATCGTAACCAATTCCCTCGCCGCCAATTAAGGTAATTTGTTCGTTTTGTTCTGGGATAATATTTGTTTGATTCTCACAAGTTTTAACCGTATTTTCAATTAATTCTACCCTCGCCCAAATCGGAGTATTTCGGGTTAAATCTAAGTTATCTCCCGGATCAGAATGAGTGATAGCTAAGGCGGTGTTAGGTTTTAAAGTTGCAACTTGTTCAATGGGAATTTCAACGATTTGCTTCGGTTCAATTAAATCAAGTTCAACAGTATTTATAGGTTGATTATTTTCAGATAAATACTTGAATGCTGCTATAGCTGCTGCACAAGCAAACACAGGCAAAGTATATCCTGATCGCGGTTGAGAATGGTTCATTAATTGAATTTGAGCATGAAGGAATATTGTTTATTTTAACAGTTAAAATCCTATACTAATTTTCCTTTATATTTGTGTTGTTTACTTATTTAATTTCAAATTAGCCTGAAAATCTTGAAAATACAATACGGAAATTTACGGATAATCTCAAATTTAGTAGCGTAAAAAAATAAAATTTTAATCCGTTAAATTACTTAAAATCAACGATATAAATTATCTTTAGATAAAATAAATTTGGACTTGATTTTTGTAATTAAGTCCATTATAAAATTGTTTAACCTATAACATT
>CAZNCM010000275.1:0-8358 GCA_964571155.1 uncultured Lyngbya sp.
AACCATTCATTCTTTACGATTGTCATCCCTCGAAAATTAATGCTTATGTTTGCAGCTTCTTGGTTAAAATCTTTAACTCCAACTTGGCAAAAAATCAGTGCCGTAACAGCGAGTACCACTGTCCTTATCCTTAGCTTATCTATCATTCCAGTCTGGGCAGCCGACCCCTTTCGAGAAGGAGATCAAGCCCGAGAAATTGGAGAAAATACAGAAGCCGCTTTCAAGGCAATGTTTGAACAAGGAAACTATCAAAATGCTCAATGGTATCTCGAACAAGCGGTCTCTCAAGAACCAGAAGAACCGATGATTTACGCCTTACTTGCTTCTTTGGCTTACCAACAGCAAGACTTAGAGGGGGTAAAAACTTATGCTGACCAAACAATGGTGGCTGCAAAAGCTCTAGAAAGTCGGGATTTGTTAAGAAGTAATCTCTATACTGCGATCGCTTATTTTCTCGATGGTGCTTATATTTTAGCCACAAAAGGAACCCTGAGAGGTGCGCCCGTTGCCCTCGATATGCTTCAGGATGTTTTCAAACACATGGATGCCGCCGCCAAAATCGATGCCACTGATCCTGAACTCAATCTGATTCGAGGTTATATGGATTTATTTTTAGCTCTAAATTTACCGTTTTCTGATACTCAAGCGGCAATTCAAAAACTCAAAGATTATGGAAATCCGCGCCATCTGGCTTATCGAGGTCTAGCGCTTGCTTATCGAGATTTAGAGCAACCTGAAAAAGCCTTAGAATTTATTAATCAAGCGATCAAAGATGTACCCGAAAATCCTGAACTTCTGTATATCAAAGCTCAACTTCTCAATTCCATTGCCAAACGCAATAATAACCCCTCGACCTTAACAGAAGCCCAAGAAAGCTTTCAAGCCGCGTTAGCCCAACCCCAACAACTCCCGAAAAAAATTGTCGCACAAATTTTTTATGAACAATGTAAAAATCTGAACCGCATTGATAATCAAAGTCGTGCTTGTGATCCAATGCGAGATACAATCAGAGAAACGAATAGTTCGTGGGGGCCTACAAGAGAACAAATGCCCTCTTTATAAACCCGATCAACGAGCAATTTTATGGAAGTTAAATTTCGCGAATGTAATCCTTTTGATATCTGGATTTGGCTTAAATTTAGTACCGTTCCTTCTATGACTGAACGTCAGTATATCGAAGAAGTGTTTGATTCTTGGTTTCTCTTAGGAAAGTTAGGGGGGTTTAACGCAGAAAATCTACAAGTGCAAGACAGTGGAGTTGATATCAACTACATGAACTACGATATGGATAACGCCCAGAGTAGTATGATGGCCTTGATGCACAATATGGGAGAAATAGAATACGAAGGACTTTGGGTCAGATGTTGGTTTGATCTCGGCACCAGTGATGCTTTTTCTCTTGATATTTTGATTAGTGCTTTCAAGCAACTTAGTCAAGAATATGTTGCCATTGAAGAATTAATTATTGGTGGAGAAAATGAAGATTGGCCGATTAATGAGGAGTACCGAAATTCAAGTTTAGCTGATTATAACTAAGCGTCTAACGAGCGGTAAAAAGAGAGGATAAAGAGTTAAATCAATTCATTGTATTGGGTGCATTCATGTCTAAGAAAATTCGAGTCTTAGCTTTAGGATTAATTCAAGATCAAGATCGCTTGTTTTTATCTCAAGGTTACGATTCAGTCAAACAAGAAAACTTTTATCGGGCTTTAGGAGGAGGTGTAGATTTTGGAGAACAGAGTCGAGATGCTTTAGAAAGAGAATTCTTAGAAGAAATCCAAGCAACCCTGACGAATATTCAGTATTTGGGTTGCTTAGAAAATATCTTTGTTCACAACGAAAAACCGGGACATGAGATCATTCAACTTTATAAATGTGACTTTGCCGATCCGAAATTTTATCAGATCGAACAACTCACCTTTAAGGAAGGAAAACGAGAAAAAATAGCACTTTGGGTTCCACTTGAACGCATTTTATCGGGTGAATTAATCCTCTATCCTGACAATTTTATCGACTATTGTGTAAAGCCAAAATAGCATTTTTAAAACAACGAAATTTGCTGCATCTCTGGATTTTCATAACCTAAATCTTGCAGTAGATTTCGCTGTTGACAGGCTTGAACCGCCAGGCGATCGCAACATTCATTTTCACGATTGCCTGCATGACCTTTGACCCAAACAAATTTTACTTGATGCTGTGAACACAGTTTTAATAACTGTTCCCAAAGATCGGGGTTCATGGCTAATTCTTTTTTATTTCGTTTCCAGCCATTGGCTTGCCAACGTTCAGCCCACCCTTTTTCAATCGCATCAACCACATATTTAGAATCACTATACAGCGTTACTTTACTTTTTTGATCTAAAGCTTGGAGTCCAATCACCGCCGCCATCATTTCCATGCGATTATTGGTTGTGAACTGAAAACCACCCGATAATTCTTCTCGATGATCTCCCCGAATTAACACAATCCCATACCCCCCAGGCCCCGGATTTCCTTGACAAGCCCCATCAGTATACAACATTACTTCTTGCAGTTCTGATGAATCTTCTGGAGTGTTTTGAATCTCTTGAACCAACCGATCAGACGCTAACGTTTTTGTCGGTTTGGGTTGGGGTTTAGTTTTTGGAGAAACTGTCAAGTTTTGCGTTACACTCTCCCGAAACAGCCGCATCATCTTTAAAAGATTGGATCGATATTCTGGCGGTGTCGCTTCAATTTCTGCTAAAAATTCAGCAGTCTCGATTGGAGAGGATTGATGTACAGGTTCAGACAAGCTGTGATCGGTCATTCCATTCAGTTGAGACATAATCTTTTTTTGAGTCAATGCAGTCTATACAGGATCACTGCTCTTTTCATTCTAAGATGCAACTGCACTTCTGCTTTTACAAAAATTTTGCAGATCTGAATCTATCTCAAGATAGAGATGTTGAGACTATTATTTATCTTAAGCTAAAATATAACCTTAATCAACAGAATGATGAATGATCAATGATGAATGATAAATTGATGACCTGAAATCGAGGATAAAAATCCCTAGTTTCTGTTTGAGTTATGAATTATAATTGCTGAATTTAATTTTTATTTTGAGAGTAAAAAAAATTGTGATATCCTTTATATATTCATCTTTCAGGACTTATAACTCTAGATTCAGAGTTCAGTTAAAATCGCACCTAAAATGAATTTTATTTTGACTACAAGTTTAGAGTTAAAACATGACCATCTCGATACAAATCGGCATCGCTAGGAGGGAAAAAACAGTGACAGCAACACAACCCGATCCATTTGTGAGTCTCAGTAAAATGGGAGAAATTATGCGATCGTTCGATTGGCAACAAACTCCTCTGGGTGCAGTGGATCAATGGTCTGTACAGCTTAAAACTATTTTAAATCTAATTTTAAACGCTTGTCATCCAATGTTTATCCTTTGGGGAGATGAACAACTTTTTCTCTATAATGATGCTTGTCATTCAATTTTTACTAATATTCAGCCGACTTTAACTTTAGGTCAACCTTTAAAATCTTGCTACCCAAACCTAGATCAGGTTATTGCTTCAGACATCCAACACATTTTAGCCACGGGAGAAGCGATTTGTCGTGAAAATCAAGACTTTAATCAACAGTCATTTATTGAACAAAAATACGGTTATTTTAAAACCTCCTACAGCCCAATTTTGGATCAAATCGGTCAAGTCGCCGGTGTGTTGGGAACCCTGATAGAAATTCCTTCTCCTGTACAGACACCGATTCCCCCGGAAACAACCGCTAAGATTTTAGAACGAATTACCGATGCTTTTGTCGCCTTAGATCGCAATTTTTGTTATACCTACGTCAATCGAGAAGCAGCGCGTTTACTCGGATATTCTCGCGAAGAATTGTTGGGAAAACAACTTTGGAAAGACGTATTTGTAGCAGAGGAAGACCATCCCGATGCTGAAAAACTGCGGCAAGTGATGAACAAACAAACTCCCCTCTATTTAGAAAGTTTTTCTCCCAGTCTGAATCGCTATTTAGAAATCAACACCTACCCCTCAGAAGAAGGAATTTCCATCTATTTTCGAGATATTAGCGAACGCAAAAAAATTGAAACCCAACTGCAATCGAGCGAAGAATTTAACCGTCGGATTATCGAAAGTAGCGCCGACTGTATCAAAGTATTAGACTTAGAAGGACGACTGCTTTCAATGAACCCCGGTGGACAACTCCTCCTAGAAATTCATGATCTTCAACCCTTTTTAAATCAATCTTGGGTAAAGTTTTGGCAAGATCGAGATCATCCCAAAGCTGAAAAAGCCATTCGCCTCGCAAAAGTCGGAGGAACCAGTCGTTTTCAAGGCTATTGTCCGACTCAAAACGGTCAATCTAAATGGTGGGATGTGATTGTCACCCCTATCTTTGGAGAACAAGAACAAGTCGAACAAATTCTTTGTCTGTCGCGAGATATCACCAACTTAAAAGAAGCCGAAAACGCCCTCCGAACCAGTGAAACTCTCTATCGAACCCTCAGCGACGCCGTTCCGGACTTTATCTGGTCTTGTGACCGCAATGGACAAACCGATTTTGTCAACTCGCGCTGGATAGAATATACAGGGTTAACCCGAAAAGAACTTAATTCAAACGGCTTACAACAAATTAATCATCCCGATGACTATCCTCACTTACAGCAAGCCTGGGAAGAAGCCAAACAGCAAGGAGAATTTTTTGAAGCCGAATTTCGCTATCGCCGCCATGACGGAGTTTACCGTTGGTTTATGGGTCGTGCAGCCCCCCTCAAAGACGAAAGCGGTAACGTGATTAAATGGATCGGTACCACCACAGACATCCACGAACGCAAACAAGCCGAGCGAGAGCGAGAACAACTGCTTCAACAACTCGAAACCGAACGCTCTCGGATGAATGCCATCTTACAACAAATGCCAGCCGGAGTGCTGATCGCAGATGAGGCTACCCAAAAATTAGTTCTCGCCAACCAACAAGTCGAACAGATACTCGGCTACTCTTACCCCCTAGACTTAGAGCTAGATGCCTACGCTCAAACGATTACCTTTACAGGGTTTCATCCCAACGGCCAGCCTTATCAGGCTTCAGAATATCCCCTGCTGCGATCGCTGAAAACAGGCGAAGTCATTTTAGGGGAAGAAATCTCCATTCTCCGGGCGGATGGGAATTGCATCTTTATTAATGTTAATTCCGCCCCGATTCGCGATCAACAGGGCGAGATTGTTGCGGCCGTTGCTGTGTTTCGAGATATTACCGCTCAACGACAGGCAGAACTCTCTCTGCGACGAGGTGAAGAACGATTTCGTGCCTTGATCGAACAGGCCCCCGATGCGGTATTGATTGCCGATATCGATGGCACCTATATCGATGTCAACAATAACGCCTGTGACTTATTGGGGTATCGGCGAGAAGAACTAATTGGTAAGCAAGTCAGAGAACTTATGTTGAGCGAAGATCAACCTCGACTCGCAGCAATCAAACAATCTTTACTCCTCGGCAATACCCATGTCGAAGAATGGAAGTTGATTAGAAAAGATGGCACTCTCGTTCCCGCCGAGATTAGTACCAAGATTTTACCCGATGGTCGCTGGCAAGCCTTTGTCCGGGATATCACCGAACGAAAACGCACCCAACAAGCCCTCCAAAACAGCGAAGAACGATTTCGACAGATGGCCGAAAACATCGAAGATGTCTTCTGGATCGCCCAAATGCAAGACTACAAAGTTCTTTATGTTAGTCCCGCCTATGAACAACTGTGGGGACATTCCTGTGAAAGTCTTTATGAAAACCCCTATCAATGGATGGAAACAATCCACCCCGAGGATCGCGAACTCGTTCAAGCTGCTTTTACCGAACAGGTTTTAACCGGTCGATGCGATATCGAATTTCGAGTTATTCGTCCGGATGGTTCTATCCGGTGGATACGCGATCGCGGGTTTCCTATTCCCGAAGCAGACGGTCAAATTCGCCGAGTCGCGGGCATTGCCGAAGATATCACCGATCGCAAGCAAGCCGAAGCCGCCCTCAGACAACGCGAAGAAGAACTCCGCTTAATTACCGATGCAGTCCCGGCTTTAATCGCCTACATTGATCGCGAGCAACGGTTTCGCTTTGTTAATCAAGCCTATCAGGATTGGTTTGGGCATTCACCTGAAAATATAATCGGTCAGCATCTGGCTGAATTTCTTGGGAACACGGCTTATCAGTACATGAAACTGAATGTCGAGTCCGCCCTAGCAGGAGAACCCGTTACCGTTGAACTCTGGATGCCCTTTGAGGGTGGCCCCCGTTATGTTCGTCGTCAATATATTCCCGAGATTACCAGTGATGGCACGGTGAAAGGATTTTATGCTCTGATTACCGATATTACTAACTTAAAACAAACCGAAGAAGCCCTGCGCCAGAGTGAACAACGTTATCGCTCTCTGGTTTCTATTTTGAGTTCGATTGTGTGGACAGTTGACCCCCAGGGTCACTTTATTCAACCTCAGCCAGCTTGGGAAATTTACACCGGACAAAGTTGGAGTGAATATCAAAATGGGGGTTGGTTACAAGCGATTCATCCCGAAGACCAAGCGCGAGTTCAATCGATTTGGATACAAGCGCGAGACAACAAAACCATTTATCAATCTGAAGGACGGATCTGGAACGCTGCTACCGAAAATTATCGCTACTTTGAAGCCAAGGGAATCCCGTTATTAAACTCCGAGGGTTCGATCCAAGAATGGGTGGGGACGATCACCGATGTAGACAACCGCAAACGAGCAGAAATTGCCCTCGGGCAAAGTGAAGAACGATTTCGACAAATGGCGGAAAATGTCGAAGATGTCTTCTGGATTATGGATATAGAAGACAACCAAATTCTTTATGTGAGTCCCGCCTATGAAGGGATCTGGGGACATTCACTCGAAAGCCTTTATACCAATTCCTACGACTGGCTAGAGGCAATTCATCCCGAAGATCAAGATCGGGTCAGAACCGCCTTTTTTGAACGAGGCTTTCAGGATCAATTTAGCCAAGAATATCGCATTATTCGTGCCGATGGTTCCGTGCGGTGGATACGCGATCGCTCTTTTCCCATTCACAATGAACAAGGTAAAGTTCGGCGTATTGCTGGTATTGCCGAAGATATTACCACCAGTAAACAAGTTGAAGCCGCTCTGCGACGCAGTGAACAACAATTTCGGGTGGCTCAAGAGTTGTCGCTGTATGCCTTTACCATCCTCAAAAGTGTGCGGGATGAAACCGGACAAATTATTGATTTTGAGGTGATTTACGTTAACCCCAAAGCCGAAGAAGCGATCAAACGTCCCGCAGAACAGCTGATTGGTCAACGACTTTTAGAAGTGTTACCCGGAAGTCAACTTAATACCAATCTGTTTAATCGCTACATTGAAGTCGTCGAAACGGGTAAACCTCACGATATTGAGATTTTATACGATGCCGACGGAATTACAGGTTGGTTCCACAATATGGCGGTGAAATTAGAAGATGGTGTAGCGGTTTCCTTTAGCGATATTAGCGATCGCAAACAAGCTGAAGAGGCTTTACGGGAGAGTGAAGCGGCTTCTTCAGCCCGAGCGGAAGAACTTGAAACCTTGATGGAAGCGGTTCCGGCAGCGATTTGGATCGCCCACGATCGCCATTGTCATCAGATGAGTGCTAACTTAACCGCCTATGAACTGATGCGAATGTCTCCCGGCTCGATCACCACCGCAACTTCCCCGGATGGAAAGAACGACTTACCGTTTAAGCAGCGAACAAATGGCAAAGAGATTCCCCCTCACGAATTACCCATGCAGCGGGCGGGACGAACAGGTGAGGAGGTGGAAGGAGAATTAGAATTTGTGTTTGACAATGGCGAAGTGCGCTATATCTACGGTAAAGCTGTTCCCCTGCGAAATGATCAGGGCAAGGTGCGGGGGGTGATTGGAGCGTTTTTGGATGTGACGGAACGCAAACAGGCTGAAGAAGCTCTACAAGCCAGTGAAGAACGGTTTCGGTTAGCGACTCGGGCGGTAACGGGGATTGTTTATGATTGGGATCTGCGAACCCATCAAGTTTATCGATCTGACGGGTTGCGTCAACTGATTGGTGTTAGCCCGGAGGAGGTGTCGCCGGATCGAGAGTGGTGGACTGAACGTATCCATCCCGAAGATCGCGCCGAACTTCAACCTCGAATGTTCTCGATGTTGGCGAATGGGGAGGATCGCTATAGTTTTGAATATCGAGTGTTACATCAGAATGGACACTGGATTGATGTTTGGGATCAGGGATATATTATTCGCGATCGCCTTGGTGAGTTAGTTCGGGTTGTCGGCTCGACGGCTGATATTAGTGAACGCAAACAAGCTGAAGTCG
>CAZNCM010000276.1:0-8001 GCA_964571155.1 uncultured Lyngbya sp.
TTGATGCTTTTTTTGAGTATCGCACCGCAGCGCTTCAGGGTTTGATGACTGAAGCAATGGGGAAACAACATCAATCTTATAAAAATGGGAAACAGAAAGCGAACAACATTCAATTGCTCTGCTCATTTTAATTGATTTTGGCTGAATAGGAAAAACTCATATTAGAAGATGATTCAGAAAAAATTCCTATTCTCCAGTTTCTCTAATTTTTCCAATTGCCATCAAATCTCACTCTAATGCCTTCATACTGATTACATCACTACCATAAGCGTTTTCTAGGATTTGGGCTTCATGTAGCTAGCAATGCTGTCTCTTTCAACTTAATCATTTGTTAACTAATTCTAAAAACAAATTAAAGAAGCATAACTCATTCCCAAATTCTAGCACAATGATTAAATACCATCAGATTATCTAATTTTTCCATGCATACCTACGACTCCGCGCGACTCAATCCCTATGTTGATCAAAAGTTCCCCATCAGAGGTCACAAAATTCCTTTCCATCACCCTTATCCTCTCTATGCAAGTATCTGCCGTCTATTCCCTGTTATTCACGAATTAAGCACCTTGAGTATTCATCCCATCTCAGGCCTACCAGAATTTCCTACACTTCTTCAAATGACTGAAAACTCTCAAGTGTGTTTGCGTCTCCCCACGAATCAAGTTCCTCTTATCTATCGACTTGCAGGTAAAACTCTCAACCTCAATGGACATAAAATTTGCCTTGGATTACCAGAATCTCAATTTCTTACTCCTTATCATTCTCTTTATTCTCGCTTGGTAATTATTCGAGGATTTGATGAACCTCAAGCTTTTCTGGATGCTGCGAAACGCCAACTTGACCAGCGTAACATAACCGCTACTCTTAAGCTCATTACTAGACCCGAAGGTGAACCTATTCGTCGTGTACTAGAAGTAAAAGGAAAAACCCTTGTAGGCTACGGTGTACAAATCAGCAATTTAACCGATGAAGACTCTATCTCTCTCCAAGAAAAAGGTATTGGAGGAAAACCCAAAATGGGATGTGGCGTATTTGTCCCTTTTAAGCTATAGATAGGACAAGAAATGACTGCAACTTCAACTCAACCTAAAATTTATCTTCATCTTGACGCATCCGATACTACCCTGATTCATCGCGCAGGAATATTGGGATTATGGATGACCTTAAAGCAACTCGAAAAACGATTTCCTCACCCATCGCAACGTTTAGGAAAACTGTCATGGGAATTGACCCCAAACAGCATTAGTCTGGATTGGGAAGGGCAAGATGAGGCTGTCTTGGATTGGATACTTAAAGAAGCATTTCAAATCGATGAGCGAGGCTTAATTTCATTGACCGGGTTAAATCCTCAATCGATGTCTTTAATCAATAGAGTTCATTTGCAAGAAGTCCTGAGCAAAACTCTATTACAATACAACAAAAATTTAACCTCAATCGCCAGTAAATATAAGGGTTTGGGAATAAAAATTGAGAGAATTGCACCTTATTTATTTCTCAAATTTTTGATAAATTTTTCGCTCCCCTGGCAATTCTATTTATTGCTTGATGTCAGTGCGAATGATGCCAATCATTCCGTCAGTTTTAAAATAGATGGTGTTGAACTTAGTCTGCAATATAAACAATTAGCTTCCTACGTTTATCAAGATTTTAGTAAGCGACTATGCGACCCCAAAACTCATCAATGGACAGAAAAGTATATTCCCATTGTCAGTTGGTTGTATCCGGGGGCAATTGTTCGACATGAAGAAATTCGAGAATATAGTCAGTGTAAAGAACCCCCAAAATATGCTTTCGTCCTTCTCTTTTTACCCATTGCTTGCCATTATTTAATTTTATCAAAGGAGATTAGCCAACAAATTAAATTACGGGAAAAACGCTTGACAAAATACTTGCTGGTTATTCCCGATCCTATTAATTTAGAAGAATCGGCAAAAATTCGCTGGCGTTTAAACAGAACAAAATATAAAGACTTATATGTTTCTAGCTTGGGAGAAGCTGCTTTGAGTTACTATTCAAAGGAAATTAATCATAACTTTTGTTTTCAAAGATGTCGAGTTATTCTCTATGGTAAATTAATGCAATCATCTCATTTGAACAGTCCTGTAGATATTCAAGATTTTACAATCACCAAAAGAATTTTTAAAAAGTATAAACTGACGGCTCACCATCTCCAAGATAACGCCTTATCACAAGTGGGATATAAATTTTTGATTAAGGTAAATCTAATTAGAGGAATGATTTGCGATAATTTATTAAAACAAGAATCAATCTGGCAAAATCTCTGGTCAACCTTAAAATATGAAGACTCTTATAGAGAAATTAGACAGCAACTTGAATTGGAAGGACAAGGATTATTCACGGTGATTAAAAATATTGATGAAATCACGAAAGCACACAATGCTTTTATTGAAATTATTCACGAAGCATTAAAACAAATTTATGCTAAGATTTATGAGGAGAATCGAGAGGCAGGGACAGCTTCTCAAAAAATTGCAAGAGAAAATGAACAGCTAAAGTTGAAGCTATTAAACTGCTATAAAGAGGAAACATTTAGAGAGATAATGGCGAAATTATTAGCCCGAGCCAATAATCTCTCCAGTCTGAACGAAAATCGAATATTAGTTTTACCCATACTAACGGGTAAAATGGATTGGAAAGAATCAAGGGATATTACCTTATTTGCCTTGTCCAGCTATCCGATTCAAGCCAAGATGAGTCGGGAACTTTTAGTTTTTTTTGCCTTTCCTTTGCTGGTTGATGAGGAATTATATCGGTTGGGATTCGCGCTTTTATAAGTTTCTAATTAATTGGAGTAAATTATTATGCGATACTGATTTGGTAACTTACTCACCCATTATGCTCCCGCTTCTTTAAACCGAGGAGAAAATGAGGGAAATCAACAACTGATTCAACAAATTCTCTGGCAATGTGACCCCCATACCACCATCTCTCCCTTCAGTATTCGTTGGAACACTCGCTATCAGTTCCAAGAACAAGGAGAGTCAGTTTACGAAAAATGGGATGAAGTTCAAAGAATTCGTATTCCACAAAGTAAGAGTCACAGTGCCGAAGATTATATTGATGATGATGTGATGGGATTTATGGAAACCGAAGCGGCTAAAAAAAATCAAAAAGGTACAACTAATGCCCGTCGAGGAGCGTTGGGAATCAATCGTGCTATTTCTTTGACTCCTTACGATGGAACCAATTTTACATATTACAATAGTCGAGAAAAAGACAATCTTTCTATTCATACAACAAATGTACATAACACCTGCTATCAATATTGCTTTGCACTAGATTCAAGTCATCTTATTAATAAATCTCGTATCATTAATGTGATCGATGCTTTTATTAATCTGGGTCAAGTTGGCGGACATTATAACGACTCTTTGTTCGACTTTTCCCCAGAAAGTGTTGTTTTTCGCTGGACAAGCGATAATTGCCCTCGATTTCTTTACTGTTTTCAGCAGCAGGATGATGAGAATCAGAAAGTCATTGCTCCCAAATTAATTGAACAAGTGGATGCGGGAGATATTGATGCCAAATAATTATGGATTGGTGGAGAAATTGTCAATCGACTCCAGATTGAAAATGCTCATCTTTGTAAAGGAGTTAAAAAGACCGCAGAAGAACTTAAAGAAAAAATCATTCAAGATTTAGACTTAAAAGCATAAATCAGAGCCGGATTAAAAATTATGAAATCGGTGGCAATTTATATTGATGTTCCCACGGCTACCTTTCGCCAATCCCATGCCAGAGAGTACGGGAAGACTTATCTCTATCCCCCTCACTCAACGGTGTATGGACTCTTACTTTCTTTGGTTGGAGAAATGGATCTCGAAAAGCATTGTGGTGTTCAACTGGCGATCGCAATGCTCTCTCAACCTGCAAAATCTAAAACCATTAGGACTGTACATCGCTTTAAGTTTAAACTCAAAAATCACGAAGGGAATAAGCGACCCGATTATCAAGAAGTATTAACGGACATTCGTTTTATGGTGTGGGTGAAGTCAAACCTAGACAAAAACAATCTAAGTTTACCAGAAAGACTTGAACAAGCATTATTAAATCCTGACTCGATCAAACGATGGGGTGTACTGTACTTGGGGGAAAGTGATGATTTAGTAAATGATGTGAAGTTGGTGAATGAAGATTTTTCCATTAAATCCAGACAATGGTTACTCAGAGATGATCGGGGCCAGATTACCTTACCGTACTGGGTCGATCATTTTAATTTTCAAGGGACACGGTGGTTTCGGTATTGCCTGCGAACCATTGCTTGTCAATCTCCTCCGGAATCGGCATGGACAACTATTCAAAACTGAAATTACAAGGATCTCTGGCTGTGCGGGAAAATCGGACAGGGGAAAATAGCTATGAAGCTTATGGAGCAATGAGTTGCAGGTTATTCCAGATCGAATAGATACTTGTAAGTCTCTGATAGCAGGGGTTTCAGAGACTTACAAAAAGGACAAGATTAAATTTTTTAGTAGGTTCTTGAGTTATTGTGAGGAAGTGCCTGTAAAATCTGTATAGAGTTCAGATTACACCAGGCTTTTAGCTTGTGCTGTGATCAGTTGCTTGATGTCGTAAGGCGTTACTCAGTGTTTAAGGTTTTTGAGTATTATTACTATGACTGTGATCAGTTGCTTGATGTCGTAAGGCGTTACTCAGTCTTGGGAGCGGCTGGCGAACCGACCCGAACTATGTGATCAGTTGCTTGATGTCGTAAGGCGTTACTCAGTTTATCCTGGTTTGATTGAGATCAGATCTACTCCGGGTGATCAGTTGCTTGATGTCGTAAGGCGTTACTCACAATTTAGGATTTTGGAGTTTTTTCGATCTCCTCTATGTGATCAGTTGCTTGATGTCGTAAGGCGTTACTCACAATTTAGGATTTTGGAGTTTTGGATACATACTCAGGGAAGTGATCGGTTGCTTGATGTCGTAAGGCATTACTTACTATCGGAGAAAATTAAAAATAATTTACAGGTTATCGGTACTCATGGGTTACGGTGAACCAGCGCCGTGTCGCGGGGGTTCCCCGAAGAGTAAGACAGACCGCGCCCCACCGTGCGCGTTTTCCCACCCTCGCAGACGGCACGAACGCGCGTATTGTTGGCTCTCCTAAATTTACCAACTTTATTATTCAATCAAAATTTAGTTTTGAGGATCGGCTAATATACGATCTTTATAAATTTACCAACTTTATGTTTCCGGCTTGTGTTAAGGTCAACGAAAAATCAGGCGTTTTCAGGAAAAAAATTTACCAACTTTATTATTTCACTACAGATAGATCCATTAGAGTCCGTTTATCGCTAATATGCTTGTCATGGAAGCCTTTATAAGGCAAGATGCCCTTAGCTGGAGAGGTTGTATGGTATGAACCCACTGTTGAACTTGATATCTCTGTTAGGAATTGCAGGCTTATGTACGATCGCCTGGTTGGGATCTGAAAATAAAAGCGTGATTCGCTGGAAAGTAATTGCTTGGGGGATTGGCTTGCAATTATGTATTGGGTTGATCGTCTTTGTGTTTGGCCCTCAACTGGTTGAAGGACTCAGTACCTTTCTCAACGCCATTTTAGATGCGTCTGAGGCGGGGGCTAGGTTTTTGTTTGGTGGCCCAAATTCAGTTTTGGTGAGTGATCCCAATTTGGCGGCGGGTCCCGGGCCGGCTGGTCGATGGATTGCCAGGGCTATCGGTACACCCTATGTCGCGGTTCCTGGCGATCGCATTGGCCCCGACAATATTAACCCTGGATTTACCTATATTCTGGCGTTTCGCGCTTTACCCCAGGTGATTTTCTTTGCAGGTTTGATCAGCTTGCTGTATCGGTTAAATATTATTCAACCGATTGTACAGGTTTTTGCTCAAGTTTTTCAAAAAACGATGGGAATTAGTGGGGCCGAATCTCTCGCAGGTGCGGCTAATATTTTTGTGGGGATTGAGTCAGCCATTGCCATTAAACCCTACTTACTGGATATGACTCGCAGCGAACTTTGTGCAATTTTATCGAGTTGTTTTGGTTCGATTGCGTCTTCAGTTTTAGCCTTGTATGCTGGCTTTTTACGTCCGACTTTTCCAACGATTACCGGACATTTAGTTTCCGCATCTATTATGACGATTCCGGCTTGTTTCGTCTTATCAAAACTCCTCGTTCCCGAAACTGGAGAACCAAAAACAATGGGTGGGGTTCCCGAAGATCCAGAAGAAGATTTAGAACAACGTCCAAATCCCATGGATAGCTTGATTGGGGGTGCATTAGATGGGGTAAAAATGGCGGTGGGAATTGCCGCTGCATTAATTGCTATTTTGGGTATGGTTGCTTTGATCAACTTGTTGTTTTCCTCCTTAGCCAGTCTGGCTGATAGTCAAGTGATCATTCTGCAACCGCTTGGCAATGTTTTTCAAGTGATTACGCTACAAAATATTTTGGGTGCTTTATTTTTACCGTTAACATTTATCACGGGAGTTTCGCTAGATTGGCAAGAACTTTGGCAAGCTTCGGTGTTAATTGGTAGACGTTTACTCGAAACAAATATTCCTCCCTATCAAGCTTTAGCCCAACTGAATGCAACGGGTGGAATTAGCGATCGCGCCATGCTGATTGTTAGTTATGTGTTGTGTGGTTTTACTCATTTTGCCTCCTACGGTATCTTTGTGGGGGGGTTATCTTCTCTGATTCCAACTCGCAGTTCAGAAGTCTCTGCTTTGGGTTTAAAAGCATTGTGGGCGGGAACTTTAGCAACATTAATGACCGGGTGTATTGCGGGTGTATTTGACTTTGGAAATCCGATGGTATTTGGTAAATAAATTTACATTTTTCTGAGGAATTTAACGATGAAAAAAAGCCGCTTTACATGGATGGCGATCGCCACAATTACCACTTTAATTTTAATCCTCATCGGTCAACCTTCAAAAGTTATAAAATCTTCCTTTGCAGTGGTCAATATAGGTTTACCGACTCAAGCCCAACAAGCCTCTCCCACGCCCAAACCTTCCCCTTCCCCGGCGGCTTCTCCCACGCCATCACCAACTCCTACACCCACGCCCACACCTACACCGATACTCACGCCTCCAACTCCCGAAGTCCAACCGCTACCGTTAAGCGAGAGTAACTATAAAGATCCTCAAGGTCGATTTCAAATAGAATCACCCGAAGGCAATTTAGCCTATACTGTTGTTGCTAAAACCCGAGAAAGTAACCGACAAATTCCGAATGCAAGTTTAGCACAAATTGCCATTGAAACCTTTGAACGAGGGGAGGGATTTCAGCCCGATTCTTATCAAGAATTAGGGACAGGTTCGGTTAGACTTCCTTGGACTGCAACCTTAAAAATGGGGGCAAAAACTCAACCCATTCAAGGAACGATTTTAGGACGTCAAAGTGGTAATAATATTTTTCTGTTGTTAGTCTCTGCAACCGAAGAAAAAACCACAGAAATTGACGCAGCAATTGCCGCTTTGTCTGATACTCTTAAACCAATTGAACCGTCACAAAATCAGCCGTAAACTGACTTTGTTGTGAAACAAACTGTTCAGCAAAAATTACTCATTGCTCTTAAAACTCCAAACTCTAAACTAACAATTGAGATGACCTATGACCCAAGATGCTGAAATTTATCACCTATTAGACTTGATGCCTGCTTCTGGTCGAATGATGACTCAGTTGGTGAGTAAACCCCAACAAAAAACAGTCATTGACAGCCCATTTCCGCTTCCCTGGAAACCCATGCGGCGAATTTTTATCAACTTTGACCTGTGGCAAAATTTATCTCGCTCTCAACGAGATTTGCTGTTGTTAAGAACCGTGAGTTGGGTGTCTAATATTCGCTGGATTAAACTGGATATTAATCAGGGTGTTGTCTTAGCGGGAGTTGTGGGAACTGTGATCGAAATTTCTAACCAAGATGCAGTCGGAATGATGTTAGCCGGGAGTTTAGCCGCTTTGGGTTTAGCTCAAATTTGGAAATCAAACCGTAGTTCTCAAGTTGA
>CAZNCM010000276.1:8075-8295 GCA_964571155.1 uncultured Lyngbya sp.
GATGAAATGGCAATTCGTGTCGCCCAACGACGAGGTTATTCTGAAGTAGAAGCCGCCCGGGCTTTATTACAAGCAATTGAACGAGTTGCCGAAATTGAAAATCGGACAAGTTTGGATTTTTTGGAGTTAATTCGCTCTCAAAATTTACGAGCAATTGCAAAACTTTCTCCGGTTGTTATTCCGGATAATATTAGACAGCAAACTTGATCATTGAATCTTG
>CAZNCM010000277.1:0-4499 GCA_964571155.1 uncultured Lyngbya sp.
CAGCTGTGGGAATTTTGGTGGGGATGATCGTAGTCGCTCAAATTCTCTATGCGTCCGTCTCCGATCACTTAAAGGAGTTTGGCACCCTCAAAGCGATGGGAGCGCCCGATAAAGTAATTTATAGTGTGATTTTAGAACAATCTCTCTGGATGGCATTACTCGGCTATATTCCGGGGATGGCGTTGTGTATGGGGATCACGAATTGGGCTTCGGCGACTCAAGGAATTTTGATTTTGATTACACCGACTTCTGCTGTGATGGTGTTTGGGTTAACGGTGATCATGTGTGCGGGATCAGCCATCTTTGCGATTCAGAAGGTTACTCAAGTTGATCCCGCGATCGTCTTTAAAGCGTAGGCGATTCAACGCGACGGAATTTGAGGACGTTAGGAATTTTTGAATTTCGATTGTAGATTAGAACAAGTCAGAAGCTTGGGTCAAACTTCTCAGGCTATTTTTCACGAATGATCGAGAGGTGTGTGCTAGGGTATTGACAAATTCAAGCCAAAGAATGGCTAAACCCCTGAATTCACGGGCAATTTTGTCGTTGATTTCTGGGGGTCGTGCCATCGCATTGAACTGACTTCCCCAGTCTCACTGAAAAGTGAGTATTTCCCTCGACCGCCTCAATCAGACTTCGGTACTCACGAGGCGGATTCCCAAGCCACACAAAATCAAACTAGAATTGGAAGTGATAATATGCTTGTCAATTATCGCGAGAAGTCTTAGTCTGGCTTGCAATTTTATGCCCCCATCAGACGATAATAAAAATATGATAGGTTCAAAAATGAACTGGGCTAACCTCAAGAAAACCCCCACTCACGCAGTGGATGGTTCAGTTTATGCCCCAGTTAAGCCGATCGCAATTCAGGGCTTGGGAGTGGAAATGACCTATCAATCTGGGCGTCAAAGCTTTAAAGTTCTTAAAGGGATAGACTTGCAGGTACAACAGAGTGATATTCAACTCTTGATGGGGCCTAGTGGTTCGGGGAAGACAACCTTACTCTCGATTCTGGCTGGACTCCTCACACCAACGGGTGGACAGGTATTTCTCAGAGGAGAGGATATTACCAAGATGTCTCGTTCTCAGTTGGCTAATTTCCGACTTCGCAATATTGGATTTATTTTTCAGGGGTTTAACCTGTTTCCGGCATTGAATGCGATTGAAAATATTGAAGTGGCTCTCAATATTAAGGGCATTAAGGGCAGCAAAGCGAAAGAGGAAGCAGTCTATTTGCTTGAACAGGTGGGTTTGGGCGAAAAGGGTAAGCATCTTCCTCGCGATCTGTCCGGGGGACAAAAACAACGGGTGGCGATCGCTCGGGCTTTGGCGGGCCATCCTCCTCTGATTATGGCTGATGAACCCACGGCAGCCTTAGATTCCAGTAGTGGTCGAGCGGTGATTGATTTGCTGAAAGGATTAGCGAAAGGAGAAGGCGCAACGGTATTAATGGTGACGCATGACCCTCGTATTGTCGATGTTGCCGATCGCATTCTTGAGCTTGAAGATGGCATGATCAAATCGGAATAAGTTTAAGTGTATTCTGAATGAGAATGTTTTTAAGCTTGCCTTTCTCTTTGATTAACTGAGTGAGGAGCTTGAGCAATTTCTATGAATCTTGATCCGGCAACGATGTCTTTGATGGTGAGTGTTGCTTCGATACTGCACTCTACAATTTCAATCTTTTTCTTTTTATTAGCCAATCAATATCGAGGGATCGGTGTCTATGCTATCGGAACAATTTTTTCAGCGCTCGGTTTTCTCTGTTATCTGCTACGATCACTTCAGCCTGAGTTTTTATTTCTACGTTTTTTTGGGAATTTATTCACCGTCTTTGCACGAGTTTTTTATGCGGTAGGAATTGGCAAGTTTGTCAAACAAAAAAACTCTTATTTTTTCTGGATATTAATCAGTACAATTTTTATTGTTTCTCAATTTTATTTAGTCTATATTAATAGTAATTATTTTTGGCGAAACTTTAGTATTTGTTTTTCAATTATCATCACTCATTTAGTCGCAGCTTACTTTCTATTTAAAAATAAAACGACAGGATTTTCAACTTCTGCCTATTTCACTATCATCGTTTTGATCGGTGAAGCTACTATTTTGAGTTTTCGGATTATCGCACTGACTTTTTTTAGCGTTAAAGCTTTATTTGAGCCAAATGTTATCAATATTACGACTTTTGGATCTACGTTTGTATTTGACTACTTGAGAAATGCAGGGTTTATGATGATGGTCAGTCAACGGCTTTATCAAGATCTTCATCATTTGGCTAATATTGACTTTTTAACCAATGCTTTAAATCGCAGAGCGATGCAAAAATATTTAAAGCAGGAAGTCTCTAGATTTCATCGCAGTCAGGTTGCTTTTTCATTAATTTTATTGGATATTGACCACTTTAAAGCCATTAATGATACTTACGGTCATGATGGAGGCGATCTGGTTTTAAAAGAAATATCTGACCTACTCAGAGCAAATCTTCATCCTTGTGATTTTTTAAGTCGTTGGGGAGGAGAGGAGTTTTTAATTTTGCTGCCTCAAACCTTATCAGATGAAGCCAGTTGTATCGCTGAACGATTGAGAGTTGCTGTAGAAAATCAACCTGCTGGTGAGGGTTCAATTCACTATACAATTAGTCTAGGAGTTGGAACATGGAGTCAAAAGAGCCAGTCCATTGAACATTTAATTGCGGCGATAGATGAAGCTTTATATCAAGCCAAAAATCAAGGACGAAATCGAGTTATTATGGCGACAAAAGCTTAAAGCTAGCATTGACGCATCTGAGCAATGAAATCAGTCGCCGCAACTGCATCTAAGGGTCGAGCAAAAAAGTATCCTTGACCATATTCGCAGTCATAATTTATCAGTTGAGCCAGTTGTTGGGAGGTTTCAATCCCTTCAGCGATCGCCGCTATCGACACTTCCTCAAAACTTCCTGACTCTAACCTCATCTTCAGTTAACAACGAATCTTCAAACCTTTCTATTTCTGTCGTTTAAGCGATTAACATTCAAAAGTTAGACAATCGCATCGATTGGAAATCATCGAAAAAAGTCGCTATACTGGTCTGAGATGAAAGCTTGTGAATCATTGACTCTAGGGGAGTGAGGCAAGCAAACAGGTCAACTGACAGATTGATTCATTAAAAAACTTACATTAGTCGCACTTTCCGGGATGAGTTTATTCAAATCGGTATGTAATAGTAATACTGCCCGAACTTCGAGGCAACAAAATACGTCTACAGATTTAACACTGGATATCAAGCCAATCACAGGTCGTTTCCAAGCCTGCTTTAATCACGATTTTCACACCCGTTGACTATGTTTAAATCTTTCTCCTTTATACATCGACGTTCCTCTCGTTCTTGGTTTTATCCCCTGATTTCAATTACCGTTGCTTTTAGTCTCTGGATTAGTTCCGCCCCGGCTACTCAGGCAATTTCTTGGCGAGATTTAATCTTTCGAGGGATTCAAGTCATTCAACTGACAACGCTTTCCAATCAACAAGAAGTAGCGCTCGGTCGTCAAATTAACGAACAATTAAAAAAGGAAGTTAAACTCCTTCGCAACCCAGAAGCCACAGAATATATTAATCAAATTGGTCAACGTTTAGCCCAAGTTAGCGAACGTTCTAATATTCCCTACACCTTTCAAGTCGTTAATGATTCGAGTATTAATGCGTTTGCGACAATGGGGGGTTTTGTTTATGTTAATACCGGGTTAATGGAAACCGCCGATAATGAAGCGGAACTGGCCAGTGTAATTGCTCACGAAATTGGTCATATTGTCGGGCGTCACTCCGTTGAACAAATGCGTCAGATGGCGGTAGCACAAGGGGTAGCATCGGCCGCTGGACTTGATGAAAGCCTGGCTATTCAAATTGGAGTAGAATTAGCCCTCCGCCGTCCGAATAGTCGCAAAGCAGAATACGAAGCCGACCAGTTTGGGATTACTAACCTCGGAAAAGCGGGATATGACCAAACAGCAGCGGTTGACTTTATGGAAAAACTACTGCAAGGGGGTTCTGTTCCCACGATTTTAAGCACTCACCCCGCCACAAATGACCGGATTTCTGCTCTTGAAGCCATGATTAATCCCACCTTCGCCAATAACGGTTCTGGGATGGATAACGCCGCTTATCAGTCGAAGATGCAACGTTTATTATCTTAAAAAATAAGCTCAAAAAATTACTCGGGTGGGGTCATACTCGCCCGATTTTGTTGTCTGAGTGTATTCATAGCCCGGAATCTCTACTGAGCGACTTCAGAAAATTTCCAGAAAACATTAATCGCAGTGCTACCTAAAGCGTCTGTATAAATACGATCTGTTCAACAAGTTGGTTAAAAGGTAGACTACTAATAGGTTGATATTTCTATAAATTAAGCCCAGAGTAGGCTATCGGTTGATACGATCCACTCTCTGGGGCGATGTCTGAGCGTTCTTGATCTTGATATTCTATTTATAGAAAAATTTACCCCTTGAGACTCTCAGGCTGGCT
>CAZNCM010000277.1:4509-8281 GCA_964571155.1 uncultured Lyngbya sp.
AAATGTATTGGATTGGATTTGGAGGTCTATACCGATGGTCACTTCTGCTTATACAACTCAACTTCTTAACCCCCAGAACGTCAGTTCTTTAAAACAACTTGCTCGCTCGATTACCTTTGCTCAAGGTGAATTTTGCTTGATTTTAGCCTGTTGTAACCGTCGCGAACTCCGACAGCAGATGATTAAGCAGCTCCATCAATTGTGTTCGGTTCACCTCGAAGAACTCACGCTAGACTATTCAACGGAAACTCTCTACAGCACAATCGCTCGTCATTTTAGCAACCACTCCCCGGATGCAGTGATGGTTGATGGTTTCGAGTCGGTTCGTCATCTCCAGCAACTTCTGATTGCGACGAATTATGTACGGGAGGAGTTTTGTCACTTCCGGTTTCCGGTTGTTCTTTGGGTTAATGACGAAATGATCAAACAATTAGTTCGTCTAGCTCCCGATTTTTTTAGTTTTGCTTTGACTGGAATTGAGTTTACGGATGAATTCTAATCTCTAGACTTAAACGACTTTATATTTTATTTTAACCCCCTGAACCGAAACTTTAAAAAAGATTTAACCGATGTTCTCATTATTGTGAAAAGGG
Organism: uncultured Lyngbya sp.; assembly: GCA_964571155.1. Classification (GTDB taxonomy): domain Bacteria; phylum Cyanobacteriota; class Cyanobacteriia; order Cyanobacteriales; family Microcoleaceae; genus Capilliphycus. The sequence continues at coordinate 5,103 of CAZNCM010000277.1, forward strand.
AAAGAATATTAAAGCTGAAAAAACGCTAAACTTTTGTTCAATCGCCGATCAATATTTTAGATAAAATCCCAGCATAGAAACCCGATTTAGGGATAAGATCGGGCTTCTACAGTCAAGAAATTAAGTAGCCGCTAAATCAATCAAAAGCTGAATTGAAATATCCAGCATATCGTTAGATTCTTGCAGATCATTGCCTAAATCTTGAATGGCATTTTCGAGCAAATAACACTCTAATAACACCTCCAATTCATTGCGACTGCTGGGAAGGAACGAGTCTTTTGCGGCTGTCTCCAGATAACCCTTAAGAAAAGCTGATCGAACCCAACTCGACCAAAATTGTCCCCATTCCTGCATTTGCACGAGATTTTCTTCACGAATCATGCCATTTTCGATTTCATTGCGTAAAGCAACCCGAGTCGCATAATCAAACGAGAGTAGCATTCCGGCAACATCTCGCAGGGGTGAACGCTTCATCCGACGTTCATTTAAAGTGCGGTAGGCTTCTCCCTCAAAGTCCAAGATGACAAAATCTTTCCCGGTAAACAGAACCTCATCCAAACAATAGTTTCCATGACAGCGAGTTCGCATGGCGGTAATCTTGAGGTCGAGGACTTGTCGCAGTCGGGCGAGTAAATAGTCTTTGCGAGTCAGTAATTGCCGCCCCAGGGTTTGAGTCTCCGTCGAGAGAGTCGGAAGCAGCTTTTTCAACCGCAGGAAGACCTGTCCGGTGAGGTTACGAGAATATTGATAAATCGAACGTTGGTAGAGAGAGGTAAACGGGGCGGGTGAAAAGTCAGGATTTTCAGGATCAGCCGATAATGCAACGTGCATTTCTGCCGTCCGTTGACCCAAAAGTTCGGCGTTACTGAGATAGGAACCAATCGTCAGGGCGGCTAATTCGGGAACAGATTGTTCAACTAAATCAACTAATTCTTCCGTGGGAAGCGGAATTTCTTCTAAAGTCGCTTGTTCGACACCGACGCGATCAAAATAATCTCGGAGAATATCGAGAGTAAAAATCCAAGCATTGGTCGCATCAGGAATATAAGGCTGTAAAACCCCAATGGTCATCGCTTCTGAGCGTTGACGACGGTATTCTAACCCGCCCACAACAGGAGCAATATGAGCCAGCGGAGCGCGAGTTCCGAGGAAATGACGGACTTCTAATTCTGGGTTAATCCCTTCTTCGACACGCCGGAACAGTTTAAACACAAATCGTCCTCCGTAGACAACGAGGGTATTAATCCGATTGCCTTTTTCCAGAGAAGTCTCAAAGCTGCCTTGTAGCGTATCACCTTCTTTATTAATCAAATCAGAGCTAGTTGCAATCAGGCGGCCTTTTTTACCGGGGTAAGTGCCTCGATTAACAATCATCTCTCGCAATGCGCCCATGAAATTCTCCGATGCGATCGCATCAAACAAAATTCCGGCTTGATCATCAACTTTCAGCGATGCGACAACCGCTTGGGGCATCGACTCCTGAATGTCTTCAGCCCGTTCTTCAGTCGCGTAACTGAGAGGCAGTACATAGGTATCAGGAAAACCTTCGGTATATTCAACCTGAATTAAAGAAATTACCGCTTCTGTTTCCTGGTGCAGAATCGGAATAACATCACTAATATGAACCGACTGGATCACTTGAGACTTGCCCATAAACCAGCGACAACTGAGCAGATATTCGGTTAAAATCGCTTCGAGTTGGCTTTTATACTCAGAACGCTCAAGCACTTGTTTCCAACTTTGAGAAACGGCTAAAGCAGGTAGTTTTTTCTGGGGTAAGGGTTCTTTGGCAACACTCGGATCGAGTTGCAACATGAACCAGAAAAAGCCGTAGGGACTGATACTGATGAAATAGGGCGACTTTTCAATTTTGGGGAACTGAGTCCGACCAAAAATTTCGACAGGAACCATACCGACAAAGGCAGATAGATCCAACTCTACTGTCTGTACAAACCGAGACAGGTTAGCAACAACAAGAATATGTTCACCGCTATAAGTCCTCACAAACGCCAACACCTTACGGTTTTCCGGGTGCAATAACTCAAAAGTTCCCCGACCAAAAGCTTGAAACCGCTTCCGCATGGCAATCAAACGCTTCATCCATGACAGCAGCGAGTTGGGGTTGGCGCTTTGGGCTTCGACGTTAACGGCTTCATAAAGCTTTTGCGGGTTGGCGCGACTAAATCCGGCATTGCGATCTGGACTCCACTGCATCGGTGTCCGTACCCCGTTGCGATCGCCAATATAGATGTTATCTCCCATGCCAATTTCATCGCCATAATACAGCACAGGCGTTCCCGGCAGCGAGAGCAGCAAACTATTAAGCAACTCAATTTGACGGCGATCATTCCCCAGTAGGGGGGCTAACCGACGACGAATTCCTAAGTTAATGCGAGCTTGATGATCTTGGGCGTAGACTTTGTACATATAGTCACGATCTTCATCTGTAACCATTTCCAAAGTCAGTTCATCGTGATTTCGCAGGAATAATGCCCACTGAGAGTTAGAAGGAATTGCGGGAGTTTGGTTAAGAATATCAATAATGGGGAAACAGTCTTCCATCCGCAATGACATGAACAGTCGCGGCATCAAGGGGAAATGGAAGTTCATGTGACATTCGTCTCCCTCCCCATAATAGGAAGCCGCATCTTCTGGCCATTGGTTGGCTTCTGCCAACATCATCCGGTTGTCAAATTTAGAGTCGAGATGACTCCGCAGTTTCTTGAGGAACCCGTGAGTTTCCGGTAAGTTCTCACAGTTAGTGCCTTCCCGAACAAATAGATAAGGCACGGCATCTAGACGAATCCCATCTACCCCCATTCCCATCCAAAAGTCAAGAACATCTAACACCGCCTTTTGGAGTTCGGGGTTATCGTAGTTGAGATCGGGTTGGTGAGAATAAAACCGATGCCAGTAATAGGCTTTGGCTACCGGGTCCCATGCCCAGTTAGAGGTTTCAAAGTCTTGGAAGATGATCCGAACATCTGAATATTTGTCCGGGGTATCACTCCAAACATAAAAATCCCGTTCTTTGCTGTCTTTGGGCGCTCGTCTGGCCCGTTGAAACCAAGGATGCTGATCGGAAGTATGATTGACAACAAGTTCTGCAATCACCCGAATTCCCCGTTCGTGGGCGGCATCCCGCAGGGTTTGAAAGTCTTCTAAGGTGCCATAAATGG
>CAZNCM010000278.1:0-2271 GCA_964571155.1 uncultured Lyngbya sp.
AACATCTTTAGCCGTTTCACCTTTCTTGAGAGTATATTGTCTGGCTTCTGGAGCGTTACGAATTACAGGAATATCTTGAGGGGCGATCAGATTGCAATAACTCACATAATGCTTATTTTTTAATTCCGGTAAGTATGGGTTGAGTTCCTCAGTTTCAATTAACTTTAAACTCCACGGAACCGGACAACAGGGGACACGGGTTTTGCTGAGTTTATCCCAGTAGGTGTATTCGTCTAGAAGTTCAAATTGTTGCAAACAAAAGTTATAAAATTTTTTCAATCCATAAGCCCAACGGTTAAACTGTTCTTGAAAATCCTTGTGGGGATAAATTTTGAATTCAAAAACTTTCACTGCCATAATAGAAAAGTTCAATCTCTAATTAGAATTCAATCGAAGCGATGAAATAAAAACAAAAAATCCAGACAACAAAACACCAGATTTATGCTAATATCACGATAACAGGTTAGGGAAGTTTCTAGGGAACCTGCAAAATACCCTATAACCCTACGCCCAGGCGATTCGCCAGCGTGAAGCCGAACCCTTAGTGCTAAGGCATAGCAGTTAGAAGTGCTAAATTTCTAAATAGGTATGGAGAGGGAATATTCCCTCTTTAAAAATTTTACAGGATGGAACAAAACTACGAACCCCCACTGCGACCCTCTTGGGATGAATATTTTCTGATGTTAGCCAAACTCGCCGCAACTCGATCAACCTGCTTGGCGTTTCCAGTTGGTGCTGTAATTGTCAAAGATCGCCAAGTGGTCGCCACCGGGTACAATGGTTCACCATCAGGTTCAGTACACTGCACCACACAAGGATATTGCTATCCGGGGTTAAGTAGCTGCGATGCTAGTTCCTCCTTACCCTCACGGGCGGTTCACGCCGAAGCCAATGCGATCGCTCAAGCCGCCAAACACGGAATTAGCTGCGGTGGATCGAGTATTTATGTAACCCTAGAACCCTGTGTTTCTTGCTTGAAACTGATTATTTCGGCGGGAATTAAAGAAGTTTTTTATGAGACAACTTTTAACAAGGGTGAAAAAGCGATGGTTCGAGATTTATTTGTTAGTGAAGATTTAGTTAAACTTAAACAAATTCATCTGTCCGAAGCGATTACCCAAAAAGCGGCAAATTATTTATTAAAACCGACTTCAATTCCTCAACTTTAAAATGTCAGATCCCAATTCAACCCCTCCCCAAACCTCACTCGAACAATGGCAATTTAACCTCAGACAAGCCAACGATAATAATATTTTTTGTTATTGTCGTCAATGTGATGCGGAATGGGTAGACTCCTTTGAAGATGCGCCCTGTCCCACTTGTGGAAGTACAAATGTTGAACATATCCCTTGCTGGCAGTTTCCGGATGATTAAATAAATGAGACAATAAAGGTTAATTTAGTTTGAACGCAATATCAGGGGGTTAAATGGAGTGAGATTGGTGATTCTCGGAGGGCCAGGCGCCGGAAAAGGAACACAAGCCGAAGGGATATCTCAGCATCTCGATATCCCCTCAATATCAACGGGTGAAGTTTTACGAAATGCGATCGCCAATCAAACAAATCTGGGCCAAAAAGCACGTCCTTACGTGGAAAAAGGGGAACTGGTACCCGACGAAATCATGATCCAATTCATTCATCAACGCTTACTTCAAGCAGATGTGACTCAGGGATGGCTACTTGATGGTTATCCTCGGACTGCATTTCAAGCCGAAGAATTGGATTTTTTATTAGAAGATTTAGGACAACAATTAAACTGGGCAATTTATTTGAATGTACCCAAAGATGTGTTAGCTAATCGGACGATACACCGATCGCGATCAGATGACAAACCTTTGATCATCCGACGTCGAATCGAACTCTTTTATCAACGTACTATCCCCATTTTAGAATACTACAGTCCACGCAATCGCTTACTCGATATTAATGGCAACCAACCGCCCGAACAAGTTCAACAAGAAATTTTAAGTCAGTTAAGAGATTCTGCGACTTCTTCTGCTTCCCATTCTTAAAGGTTTATTCGTCTATCAATACTCATCTAGGTAACTTAACTATGGCTTGGCAACGTCTCGATAATAGACAACCCGATCAACTTCGCCCTGTTCATTTTGAACTTAATTATACTCGGTATTCAGCCGCTTCTGTATTAACAAAATGTGGAAATACTCAAGTGTTGTGTAACGTGACTATTCAACCCGGAGTTCCTAAATTTTTGCAAGATAGTGGACAGGGTTGGCTAACCGCAGAATACCGAATGTTACCGGGGGCGACT
>CAZNCM010000278.1:2300-7951 GCA_964571155.1 uncultured Lyngbya sp.
AACAACGTCAATCTCGGGAATTGATGAAATTATCGGGACGAACTCAAGAAATTCAACGGTTAATTGGTCGGAGTTTACGGGCTGCGGTAGACTTAAAAGTATTGGGTGAAAAAACGGTTATTATTGATGCGGATGTGCTTCAAGCTGATGCTGGAACTCGCACGGCTTCGATCACAGGTGGGTTTGTGGCGTTAGCCAATGCGTTTAATCAGTTAGTAGACAAAGGAGAGTTAGAAAAATCACCCATTTCTCATCAAATCGCAGCAATTTCTGTAGGATTATTAGAGGGAGAACCCTATTTAGATTTAAACTACGAAGAAGATGTTGCCGCCGATGTTGATTGTAATATTGTCATGAATGATCAATTGGGAATGATTGAGTTACAAGGAACAGCAGAGGCTGAAAGTTTTACTCGTCACCAATTGAACCAAATTATCGATTATGCAGAAATTGGGATTAAACAGTTATTAGAAGCCCAAAATAAAGCCTTGAAAAGTGACCAATAAACTGTTAAGGGCGGGTTTAGATTCAGAGGAAGATATATATTTTCCTGGAACTCGCCCCTACATTACTATTCACTTCTCAATACCGTTTTAGAAACAATACGGGTTTTCTTGCGATCGGCTTCAGAAAGTTCTTCACCCGATTGTAAACGAGTTGCACTGGTTTGTAAAACAGTAGCGGCACTATTATCCCCCATTTGTAACGCTGTTTTTGCCGCAGTTTGTAACATTGTCGCCGCACCGACGCGATCGCCTTGTTGAAGTTTTGTTTCTGCAATTTGGGTTTGTCGGTATTTCGCTAAAGCCAAAATGTGTTTTTGAACTTGAGGGTTTGGAGTCGGTTTATAACCTTCAATCACATCTGCTTCTAGCAAAACGGGTTCAGAATATAATCCTTGATTTCCTAAAGCCGGATCATCATAACGAACTTGTAATTGAGCGATTTTTTGTCTTCCTGGGGGCAATTTTCCGATATAAAGATTCGCCAAAATAATTCGTTCCATCTCTTTCATTAAATCCCCCAACCGAACCACAAATTGATCGCCTTCTTTTTGTAAGGGTAATTCAATCGTATCTGGGGAAACTTGGGCAATCGGTTTTAACTCTGCAAATCTCACACCCGGCATCAGAGAAAAGAGTAAATAAGAATTGGTTAACCCCACCGATTGCATTCGATTAAACAGACGACTAAACTCATCAATGACCTGTTCTGGATATTCAATATAAGCCAGAGAACCGCCACCTTCATCCGCAATTTTTTCTAAAATATCTTGATTCCAATCATTTCCAAATCCCAAAGCATTTAAAGTTAGGTTATAATCCGTTGCCAGTTTTGCTAACTTTAAACACCGATTATTATCTCCATGTTCATTTTCACCATCTGTCAGGAGAAAAGCTTGGGAAATCCGCTCAACTTTCCCTTTCCCCAATTCTTCAATTCCCAACTTTAATCCCTCATCAATTGAGGTTCCCCCGGAAGTTCTTAACCGATTAATTTGTTTTTTAATACTTTCAGGATCATCAATATCTTGATTGGGAATTAATACCTTAGCCCGATGATCGAATACCACAACCGAAATGCGATCGCCAGGGTTTAAACGATCAATCAGTTCACCTGCGGCTTGTTTAACCGTTTCCAACGGACTTCCACTCATCGAACCACTGTGATCTAAAATCAAACAAAGGTTAAGAGGAACATGGCGATCAACAGAATTAGGAATCGCTGAAACCGACAGAGAAAGCTGACGCTGGCTGCTTCCTTGCGTGAGATCAAGATTCGGATCGTTGAGAAAAGGTTGTAAACTAACGTTCATAGGAGTGAATTGGACTTGCGCTAGTATATTTAGAGCAGAATAGCCTTTGAGGAACTCAGACTCATTGGTTTAATTCTACATTAACTCTGTCAGGACTTCCTGAACCCTAGAAAATCACCGAAGTTGAATGAGTCTTTTGTTCAAAAAACAGTGAATTTCACCTAATTTTTAAGGTTTAAAGCGGGGTTTTCACCGGTTTAAGGGGACTGATCCGCTGTCCGATGAAATTTCCCCTATCACTTTTGAGATCGGAAATCCACACCTCAGCGTTATCACCGAACCGTTTAACATCAGGATTAAAAATCCTAGACTCAACGAAAACCCTTTGCTAAAAGGAGTGTTAGTCGCTTGTTAGGATGAAATTGAGATAGCGAAGGATCACTAAAAAATGGTGTAAACTAACCCTCTACAGACTGTGCTGAACTTACGTTAGTATTTGTTTATCAGAATCGCTTTCTGGGTTCAAGCTACAATTTTTGAAGAGTTCATACAACATAAACCGTGCAAAGCCCATACTACAACGATAGCCCCGTTCGGACACCGCCCCCAGATTTGGAATCTCTCCTGTTAAAAGAGCGGATTGTTTACTTGGGATTGCCCTTGTATTCATCTGATGACATTAAACGCCAAGTCGGAATTGATGTCACCGAACTGATTATTGCTCAACTGCTTTACCTACAGTTTGACGATCCCGATAAACCGATCTACTTTTACATTAACTCAACCGGGACTTCCTGGTATGGGGGAGATGCGATTGGGTTTGAAACCGAAGCCTTTGCCATTTGCGATACGATCGGTTACATTAAACCGCCTGTTCATACCATCTGTATCGGTCAAGCGATGGGGACTGCGGCAATGATCTTGTCAGCCGGAACCAAAGGATACCGCGCGAGTTTACCTCATGCAACCCTGATTCTCAATCAAGCCAAATCTGGCGCACGGGGTCAGGCGACTGATATTCAAATTCGCGCCAAAGAAGTCTTAGCCAACAAACAAACGTTTTTGGAAATTATGGCTAAGAATACAGGTCAACCGATCGAGAGAATCGCCAAAGATACGGATCGGATGTTCTATTTGACCCCTGAAGCCGCGAAAGAATACGGTTTAATTGATCGGGTTCTGCAAAGTCGCAAAGAGTTGCCCAAACCTGCTGTAAGCGTTTAATTTAAGTTAACTTTATTAGCAAGAGCGAGATCATAGTCATGCCTATTGGTGTTCCCAGTGTTCCTTACCGCCTTCCCGGTAGTCAATATGAGAGATGGGTTGATATCTATACCCGTCTCAACCAAGAACGAATTATTTTCCTGGGTCAAGAAGTGACAGATGGGTTGGCCAATCGGATCGTTGCCTCCATGCTTTATTTGGACTCTGATGATCCCAATAAGCCGATTTATCTCTACATCAATTCTCCCGGAGGTTCAGTCACAGCTGGTATGGCGATTTACGATACCATGCAATACATTAAATCTGATGTTGTGACGATCTGTGTCGGTTTAGCAGCTTCTATGGGGGCTTTTCTGCTAGCTTCGGGAACCCCTGGAAAGCGACTCGCCCTACCCCACGCCCGAATTATGATTCACCAACCGATGGGTGGAACTCGGGGTCAAGCGAGTGATATCGAAATTGAAGCCCGAGAAATTTTGCGAATTCGGAGTTTATTAAATAGTATCCTCGCCGAACGCGCTAATCAATCTATCGAAAAAATTGAGAAAGATACTGATCGCGATTATTTCTTGTCTGCTGAAGAAGCGAAAGAATATGGTTTAGTCGATCAGGTGATTGAAGAACGTGTTGTTTAATTAATTGTCAGTGGTCGTTGAGAGATCAAATGAAATTAATGACTGATCACTGAAGTGTTGGCGGGTGGGGTTAACAATCTCAAGCAATGCGTGTTTATCGACTTTGCTGCCTTACCCGCCTCAACAACACTCTACAGTTGACAAGGGATAATCTATTACTGTTAACTAGAAAGTTAGGGTTAACGGAGTTGATCTAAACTGAATGGATACGACAGATTATTATCGACGATTGGGATTGCGATCTGGTGCAAGTTTAGAAGCAGTAAAAGCTTCCTATCGACAACTGGCTCGACTTTATCATCCTGATGTTAATCCCGATCACTTAGCCCGAGAAAAATTTATAGCCGTCACAGAAGCTTATAAATTTTTGCTAGATATTGCTCGACCTGAAGCTGAAATTTTGAGTCAGTCTGAATCTCAGCAAACGGTTGTTTCTCCACCCCCTGTCCAACCTCTAAGAGTGAAGGTTACTTGCAAAGAAACTGCGGTTAAAAACAATAATAACCTATCAGAAACTGAGCAAAAAATTAAGCATAATTCTTATTTAGAGTTGCAACAATTGTTGAAATACAAGCGCTTTCCGAGAGCCATTGCTCTGATTGAAGGTTTAGCACAGCGGATTCCGCAAGACTTAGAAGTTCGTCAATGGCAAGCGATTACCTATCAACGTTTTGGACGAGCTTTAATTAAAGAGAAAAAGTTGGAAAAAGCGAGAAGTTATCTCAAAAAAGCACTGAAAACTGATCCTCATAATCGCGCTCTCTGGACAGAAGTGGAACGAGATTTTCGACAATTAGAACGAGTTTTTTAGGGTTTGAAATTCAGTGCTTCAATCCCCAAAATTCATATCGACTTCTGCAATAAAACTCGTTTGACAAAAGTGAACAAAAAAGAGTTTAGGAAGCATATCACTCATTCGTCGTCCTTCCCACCATTGATCGAGGACACTAATGATCAGTTTGTAATCATCAGGTCGAATATTGCGAAGATCGACGCACTTTTCCATTCTAGATTGCGATCGCCAATTCCAGAGAACTAAACCAGAGACAATTCCCCAACCACTTCTAAACGTCTGTATTCATCCAAAGTCAGAAATTGATCAGACAAAGTTTCAGACTGTGTGGGTGTGATCCAGCCCATTTGCTTCAATAACTGAATTGCCACAGCATATTTAGCGCGTTTAGCCCCATCAATCACTTTAATCGCTAAACCCATCCCCTCACCAATTCGACCAATACACTGAATCCCTTCAGCACCCGATTTACTGACTAATTCCCCCTCAGTCATCCGCATCAATTCAGTATCCAAATGCCCCTCTCCCGCCACCATTTCCGGGTGATGAGTCATCGCTCGAACAATACGTTCCATATCCAGATTATCTCCAGAAGCCAACTGAGCATAGAGAGTCGCAATTTGACCGGGTTCCATATAATAAGTCGGTGCGCCGCAGTCATCTCTGGCGACAATCAATTCATCAGGGGGCATTTTCAGCATCTCAGCAACTTTAGCGATAATCAGTTGTTGTACCGGATGCTTAGGCTGTAAATAGGTTTCTAACGGCCAGTGACGTTGCCGACAAACCGCCAACATTCCAGCGTGTTTCCCCGAACATCCATGCTGTAGTGGACTGCGTTTTCCGTTTGGAGTGGGACATTGAAGATAAGCCGGATCAACATTACAATGCCAGAGAATATTAAAAGCTCGTCGAGCTTGTTCAATCGTCCCTTGATGAGAACTGCAAATAATAGCCAGATCAACATCCGTCAAATCATAACGTTCAAGTGTACCTGTGTTGGTTGTCGCCAAAGCTTGAAATGGTTTGAGAGCTGAACGCACGAATGTTCCCAGATCTGCACTTCCAGCGACTGATAGCGCCCGTCCGCGTCGGGCAGGGTGATTTCCGCAGGCTCCGACAGATCCAGCATCAGGCCCGAGTACAGCGTGTCCTGATTCATCCGGATGACGGCCTGATTATCTGGCGTAATGGGGTCGCGCACATGGGCAAATTTGCCAAAACCTATCCCGTACATGTCCAT
>CAZNCM010000278.1:7961-8206 GCA_964571155.1 uncultured Lyngbya sp.
CGTCCGCGAGTATCGCAAACTGTGGCTTGCACCCGGTGGATAGACTCACAGATCCCAGACCGTAGGAGTCTGACTTCGAGTTCCGCCGACTGTGTTCGTTTTGCCCTTGTCATATGAGAGTGAGTTTTGAAGTAAGTGTGAGAATTAAGAAATTGAGAATTAGGGTTGCAGGTTGCCAATGGCAAATTTTCCGACGATCACAAACAGATCCAGGTCAGTCCATCCACTGCCACTAACAATGCTAG
>CAZNCM010000279.1:0-547 GCA_964571155.1 uncultured Lyngbya sp.
CGCCTCGCTGGCAGGAAAACACATTAAAAAAACTGTATTAGAATTGGGGGGTAGTGATCCGTTTGTCGTTCTCGAAAGTGCAGATCTAGAAGCGGCAGTCGAAACAGCCGTCACGGCTCGGTTGTTAAACAACGGTCAGTCCTGTATTGCCGCAAAACGGTTTATCTTAGCCGAAGCGATCGCCGATGAATTTGAACAGCGTTTGGTCGAAAAATTCCAAGCCTTAAAAGTGGGCGATCCGATGGCAACCGATACCGATATCGGGCCGCTAGCGACACCTGACATTTTACAAGACATCGACAAACAGGTAAAAGCCTCCGTTGAACAAGGTGCAAAAGTGCTGATTGGCGGTCAACCCCTGGCACAACCGGGAAACTTTTATCCGCCCACCATCTTAAGCGATATTCCACCTGGAACCCCTCCCTACACCGAAGAATTTTTCGGCCCTGTAGCGTTGATGTTCCGAGTCTCCAGCCTAGATGAAGCGATAAAATTAGCAAATAGCACCGTCTTTGGTTTGGGTGCAAGCGCATGGACAACAGATGAA
>CAZNCM010000279.1:630-8065 GCA_964571155.1 uncultured Lyngbya sp.
CGAAGCGGGTGCTGTTTTTATTAACGGTTTAGTCAAATCCGATCCTCGTTTACCTTTTGGCGGAATCAAACGTTCAGGCTACGGACGAGAGTTAAGTATTCAGGGTATTCACGAATTTGTCAACATTAAAACCGTTTGGATTAAGTAACACAAATTCAGAATTTAGGATTCAAAGTTAGAATAATTCAGGCAAAACTGAGCCATTGAATCTAAGTTGATCCGGGCTGCGATTCGTAATGCAGTCAACTGATTCATTCTCAGCTTTGAATCCATTTTCATTCCGATGGGCAATCAATTTCATCGAATTTCCTAATTTCCAAATTTTAGACCTGACATGAACACAGCAGAACTTCTGGTCAAATGCCTCGAAAATGAAGGAGTACAGTATGTCTTCGGACTACCAGGAGAGGAGAACATGGCCGTTCTCGAATCCTTAAAAGGCTCCTCCATTCAGTTTATTACCACCCGCCACGAACAAGGGGCCGCCTTTATGGCAGATGTCTATGGACGCCTGACCGGAAAAGCTGGAGTTTGTTTATCCACCCTGGGGCCAGGAGCAACCAACCTGATGACCGGTGTGGCCGATGCAAACCTCGATGGTGCGCCTCTGGTGGCGATTACCGGACAGGTAGGAACCGATCGAATGCACATTGAATCCCATCAATACTTAGATTTGGTGGCAATGTTTGCTCCGGTAACAAAGTGGAATTCCCAAATTGTTCGACCGAGTAACACCCCAGAAATTATTCGGAAAGGCTTTAAACTTGCCCAAGCCGAAAAACCCGGTGCTGTGCATATTGATCTCCCCGAAAATATTGCGGGAATGGAAGCCATCGGACAACCCCTCCAACGAGATAAGCGTGAAAAAGTTTATTCTGCTTATCACAGTATGAATGAGGCCGCCGTTGCTATTTCTAAGGCTAAAAATCCGATTATTTTAGTGGGAAATGGAGCATTACGAGCCAATGCCAGTGACGCGCTGACTGAGTTTGCCACCCAACTCAATATTCCGGTTGTTAATACTTTTATGGGGAAAGGTGCGATTCCCTACACTCATCCCCTCTCATTGTGGACGACCGGATTACAAAAGCGCGATTATATTAGTTGTGCTTTTGAGAAGTCTGATTTGGTGATTGCTATCGGTTACGATTTGATTGAATATTCTCCGAAAAAGTGGAACCCCGAAGGCAAAATTCCCATTATTCATATTAGTGCGACTCCTTCTGAGGTTGATAGTAGTTACATCCCCATGGCGGAAATTGTCGGAGATATTTCAGACTCACTCAATGAAATTTTACGTCGTTCAGATCGTACCGGAAAACCCGAACCTTATGGGCTAAAATTACGCTCATATATTCGTCGCGATTACGAACAATATGCTGATGATGATGGCTTCCCGATTAAACCTCAAAAACTGATTTATGATTTACGTCAGGTGTTAGGGCCAGAGGATATTGTTATCTCTGATGTTGGCGCTCATAAAATGTGGATTGCTCGTCATTTTCATTGCGATCGCCCTAATACTTGTATTATTTCTAATGGGTTTGCAGCGATGGGAATTGCCATTCCTGGTGCAATGGCGGCGAAATTAGTTAATCCTCATTTGAAGGTGGTTGCAGCGACAGGGGATGGTGGGTTTATGATGAACTGCCAAGAGTTAGAAACAGCTTTACGAGTGGGTACTCCTTTTGTGACGATTGTTTTTAATGATGGTGGTTATGGGTTAATTGAATGGAAGCAAGAAGACCATTATGGTGATTCTTCTTTTATTAAATTTGGCAATCCTGATTTTGTCAAATTTGCCGAAAGTATGGGCTTAAAAGGCTATCGGGTTGAGTCAGCAACGGATTTAGTTCCGATTTTAAAAGAAGCACTGGCGCAAGATGTTCCGACTGTGATTGATTGTCCGGTTGACTATCGAGAAAATGCTCGGTTTAGCCAACGTTCAGAAGGATTGTCTTGTCCGATTTAACACGTTGAGTTCAAACTGAGTAGAGTGTTTTGGTGAGGAGAAAATTAGAGTTTTGACACAATGAACCGTTTTCTGTGACAATAAGTTAAAATGACTCCCCGCTCAAACGAACTCGATGAAGATTGCGACTTGGAATGTTAACTCTATTCGGACCCGCAAAGAACAGGTGTTAGCTTGGTTGCAGGCTAACCCTGTTGATCTTTTGTGTTTACAAGAAACTAAAGTGATTGATCCAGATTTTCCCCGATCACCTTTTGAAAAGTTAGGCTATCATCTATATATTTCAGGACAAAAAGCGTACAACGGAGTGGCTATTTTTAGTCGTCAACCTTTAGAAGATGTTAGTCTGGGTTTTACTGCTATTTTAGATGAAAATACCGTTCAAAGCTTCGACGAACAAAAACGAGTCATCGCCGGAACAATTAACGGAATTAGAATTATAAATTTATACGTTCCCAATGGTGCCAGTGTCGGAAGTGAGAAATATCTCTACAAACTCAGTTGGTTAAAACTCTTAAAAGAATATCTCCAAAAAACTCTAGAAAAAACCCCAAATATCTGCGTTTGTGGAGACTTTAACATCGCCTTAGAAGATCGAGATATTCATGATCCTAAAGGTCGAGAAAATCATATTATGGCATCGGACACCGAACGTCAAGCGTTAAAAGAGATTCTAGACTTGGGGTTAGCTGATGCCTTCCGCAAGTTTAACTCAGAAAGCGGACAATTTAGTTGGTGGGACTATCGCGCTGCCTCTTTTCCTCGTAACAAAGGATGGCGCATCGATCATCATTATTTAAGTTCATCTTTGTACGAAAAAGCCAAAAGTTGTATCATTGATAAAACGCCCAGAAAATTAGAAAAACCCAGCGATCATACCCCCGTTATAGTTGAGTTTTGAAATATCTTTTAAGCAAAACATTTTCTATTTTCACTAAGACTGTAAATCAAACTTTTGCATAAAATCACGGACTAGCTGTAAGCCTAATTCTTGATCGTCCCAGCCTAGCCGTTGAGCTAATTTTTCAAACTTTTCTCGCTCTGGAACAGTATGAAACTTAATATAAAGTGTTCGAGGATCGGGGTTAGAAGACGAAATCAACCATAATTCATCACATTCCTCATAACACGGTAATTGAGCAATAAATAAGCAGCTTTTGACTCTAAATTCCCGATGTTCTGCGGATTTATTTACTCTAGATCTTGCCTTCTCAAATAAGCGTTCTAAAACAATATCTATACTGCATATCGGAGCATTTTTAACCTCCTCTTTTAATAAGTTGTCCCATACTGAATCAAATAGCCTAACAGCATCATTGTCTTCGAGAGCCTCACGAGTATCTACGTCTCTACCAAATACTGATACAGGGCCTTTTCTAGCCATAAAGAGTTTTGTATATCTATTCGTGAATGTAATTTCCATAAAAAACACCTAATTAAAAGTCTTACTACTTGATTATAGTGAAAGTTTTGTAGAGATGTGAAACCCCAGTTAACTTTAATAGAAAACGACCGGAATGTACGACCGAAAATTTTCAAAATCCTTATCTGTGGTATGAATACTATAACCAAGACGATGAGCTACTGCACAGATTAAAAAATCAGTATTTGGATCTTGAACACCATTACGGCGACAGGTATTGAAAAATTCTGCGGCGAGTTCATAGTCTTCGGTTGTTATACCAAATCCGCTTTACCAAGGTGATATTCAAAAAACTCAAAACCCTTGCCAAAAATGAATTTTAGGATTTAGGTAACTACTCTATAATAACCGGATTTGGTATGACTCGCATTAAACCTATACATAAAATTTTCATTGAGAGACTCTTACAGTTATCCCCAAGGAGAAATGATATCAATTTTTCTTTCAGAAGATTGTATAATTTTCTGAAATTTTTGTTCATCCACATCCTGTTTGTTAGAAATATAATTATAAATATAACTCTTCAAAAGACTTTCACCATGTTGTCTGGCTTCTATTTCTGAGTGTCCAAATGTTACAATTGTATAGTTATGAGTTGCTATGCGATATTTTTCTTCTAAGATTAGATTATCGGATAATATTTGACTGATAAGAATATCATTAAATAATATTTGAATGATATAAATAGGTTTTTCATTAATTGGGTTTGTGATATAAGCATCTCGACTAATTTTTTTATATTTTTCTCTAACATATTTGAGATCTTGAACTAAAGCACTAGCGACTATTTGGTTAATTTTACAAATGCGCGTAAATTGAAAGTCTTCTATTAAAGGTTGAAGATATTTTTGAAATTCATCTAAAAATCTTTGGTTGACTTGGTTTATATCTTCCTTTTTATAATTTTTATCCAAAAAATAAATACACAAAGCTGCAAAAATTAAAGTGATAGTTATTGATATTTTTGGATAAATGAAAGTTAGCCTATATTGAGGGATATATTTATTTTTTTCTTTCTTTTCTAAAGATTTTTCCTTCAGGTCTAAATTAAGCTCTATGAATAGTCTTTCAATATAGGTTAAAGTCTCTTCAAACTTAACGAAGTATCTAGATATTAAATCTATTGCGAACTCATCATAAATACCAATTTTCTTGAAAGCCGTAATAAAGTATTTATTCTTTTTGAATCTTTCCAAATAAAAATCAATATATTTTTGATTTTCTTGAAGATGTTCCCAGGAAAAATAGATTTGAATAAAATTTAAGGAATCTACCTGATAATTAATAGCGTTGACAAAAAGAATTGATGTTTCTCTTCTTTCTTTTTTATTAGCACGATCTGTTGAAGCTTTATTTACTAGATAAAGGGCTACAACTGTGGATAAAATTGGAAAATTTAAAATATCTTTATTTTCAATGATAAAGTTTTTAAATATTTCATAATTATCACAGAATATCTGAGTAATAAAACCTGATAATATAAAGCCTAAACTTGAATACAATATTCCTCTAGAATTGCTCTCATCAATAAAATACCGTAGTATATATCCAGCGATAAGAAAACCTATAAGTGCTGGAAGAACATCAATCAGACATTGAAGATAATTATTCATGTTTTTTGTCTTTGTTGCTTGTAATCATAATCTTCGTTATAGTCAATTGTCCCAAATAAATCCAAGACTTTGAGTTGTTGGCGACGTTGAATGTATTCACGCAAAGCCGCTTCAATCAAGAGATTTGCAGTTGAATACTCACTTAAAGCAAGAGCTTCTTCAAGCAGTTTTTCATCGATTTTCAGGTTGTTTACCATGTATTTTATCTAAATCTGACTTGGTGATTGTCTCATGAACCTATGTTACACAATTCCATAAAAATAGAACCTTAACTCATTCTAGAAGTTCATTTTCTTCTTCCCACTCCGACTCAAGTTTGACTGTAAGTTAAGTTTTTATAATCAATAACTGAAAATAGTTTTGAAAAATAAAAGTTTAAGGGAAAAATCGGATTTTTAATTGAGAAAAGTTCTTAAATAGTTGACGAAATTATAGGGGTTCTGGTACACTATAAAAAACACCCCCCAAGGGGTTACTCTGTCTAAATGTAAAAATGGAGCCTAAAACCCTGATTATGTCGTTAAACATCAGCAGATCCTGACTAAAATTTTCAAGCCGCGACGCATCAATTTTCAGCGACTCAGCAAAACCCCAAAATCAGCATCTTGACAAAATTGAGTATTTGTGTATTCCTAACTTAACCTGTTCGAGAAAAAGAAGAAAATTTGAGGAGTCAGAAATTAATCTTGAAGTCTCCCTCACGACTAACCCCCAACTCCTCAGCATCAAGATTCAATTGAACCTTAACTCATTCTAGAAGTTCATTTCAGCAGCTTGAACCTTTTCGACCTGTTTCTTCTTGAGAACCAGCATAATTTGAGTCAACATCACCAAAGCAAAGAAAGCCAACAACCACTGAATGCGACCTGCACTTTGCAAGACAATTTCAGTATCCGCTTGACCAAAACCACCGACGTTCGGATCGCGGTTAAGAGGCTGACTGGCGGTGATCTCTTGACCTTGAGAAACAATCAGTTCCAGGCCAGGAGGAACAGTATCAACAACCGTTTTACCCTCAGCCGTTTCAATACTGACTTGGTAGCCAACGCCTTCCTCTTCAGTAATTTGAGTAATCGTACCCGCCGCAGAAGCTTTGTAAACGGCGTTATTACTTTGGTTTCCAGCCGGATAAACCTGACCGCGACCTCGGTTTCCACCGACATGAACAGCATATTTACCGTAAGTTACAGAAGCATCTGTTCTCGGATCAGGTGAGAGAACCGGGAAGACAATTTCCTGGTATTGTTCACCCGGTAACGGCCCAACCAAGAGGATATTTTCTTGATCTTCGCTATAAGGTTGGAAGTAGAGATCGCCAACTTCTTCCTTTAATTCTTCAGGAACTCGTTCAGACGGAGCAATTTTAAAGCCTTCGGGAAGCATCAAGACAGCCCCAACGTTCAAGCCGCCTTTGCTCCCATCCCCTAAAACTTGCTGGGCATTGGTGTCATAGGGAACTTTCACCACTGCTTTAAACACAGTATCCGGTAAAACAGACTGAGGCAGTTCAACTTCAGTCGGTTTAGCCCCGAGATGACAGTTAGCACAAACAATTCGTCCAGTGGCTTCACGGGGAGTCGCCGGAGCTGTTTGCTGCGCCCAGAAAGGATAGGCAGCAGCCGCTTGAGGAAGGGCAATATCACTGGTTAGAAAGAAAGTCACCGTTGCGATCGCAACCAGCGCCATCTTCCAAGTTGCCCGAATGCTACGATGCAGCATTGCAGTTTGGTCAGATTTTGACATTAGTAATGTTCTTAACTCGCTCAAAGTCAAAGGATTTTACTTGAGATTAGGAATCTTACCGTTAAATCTCCCCAATCCCAAATTTTATGTATGGCAGGCAACAGGCAAGAGGGAATAGACACCAGTAGAACAAACAGTTCACCGTTTAGGATTGGTCATCACTCTCTGCTCTAATCACCGTTTCAATTGCTATCCGTTTATTAAGCCCACCAAGGGTTTTCACCGGTACGGAAATCGGTTTCTGTCCAGGGAGTAAAGCTGACTTTATCGTCTTCGACATTGGTATGAGCCAACGCCAGAGACAAAGGAGCAGGTCCGCGAACTACTTTACCTTGGGCATTATACTGTGAACCGTGACAAGGACAGATGAATTTGTCTTCGCTACCGTTCCAAGGAACAACACAACCTAAGTGAGTGCAGACGGCATTAATGCCATAGTCAGCTAAGGTGCTGTCATTTTCGACCACCAAGTAGGTCGGATCACCTTTTAAGCCTTGGGCTAAAGTGCGATCACCAGGGTTATGGTTGGCTAAAAACTCACTAGCAATTACGTCATTTCCCAGTGCATCTTTAGCAGTCACACCACCTGCACCCCCACCGCTGGATGCAGGAATAAAATATTTAACGAAGGGGTAAAGCACACCCAGAGCTACGCCTGTGGCTGACCCGAACGTTAAAAGGTTC
>CAZNCM010000280.1:0-2306 GCA_964571155.1 uncultured Lyngbya sp.
CCAGCAAACAAAAACTCCGTCAAGCCATGCTTGGACATAGTGCTAAACGTTATTCTACCCCGATTATTTATGCAAATCAAGTCGGGGGAAATGATGATTTAATTTTTGATGGGTTGAGTTTGGTTTTTAATAAAACAGGTGAATTAGTTCAGTATTTAGCCCGATTTGAAACCGATTTTACGGTTGTCGAGTTTAATTTTGAAAAACGGGATGTGATCACTTCGGATTGCGTTAAATCTCTCGACAAACCTCAATCTTCTTCTCCAGAAAGTGAGGATGAAGAAATCTGGTTAGCGTTGGTTTTGGGCGTGCGAGATTATCTGCGAAAATGTGGTTTTTCTCAAGTAGTTTTGGGTTTAAGTGGGGGAATTGATTCGTCGTTAGTTGCGGCTATTGCCACAGAAGCAGTCGGTAAAGAAAATGTTTTGGGGGTGTTAATGCCCTCTCCGTACAGTTCTGAACATTCGGTTAAAGATGCGTTAGCATTGGCAGAAAATTTAGGAATTAATACGGAAACTTTAGCGATTGGTGAGGCGATGAAAGCCTTTGATCAGGTTTTAGAACCTGTATTTGCTGGAACTGAATTTGGTATTGCTGAAGAAAATATTCAATCCCGAATTCGAGGAACATTATTAATGGGAATTTCTAACAAGTTTGGTCACCTCTTACTCTCGACGGGAAATAAATCCGAAATGGCGGTGGGATATTGTACGTTGTATGGCGATATGAATGGGGGATTAGCGGTAATTGCGGATGTACCGAAAACACGAGTTTATTCAATTTGCAAATGGTTAAATCAACATCATCAACTAGAAATTATCCCCAATAATATATTAACAAAACCTGCCAGCGCTGAACTAAAACCCGGTCAAATGGATTCAGATTCACTCCCGTCCTATGAGATTTTAGATGATATTTTGTATCGATTAGTAGAAAAGCAGGAATCTGTTCAACAAATTATTGCCGCCGGACATGATTCTGAGATCGTTCAACAAGTCGTTAAATTAGTCATGCGGGCGGAGTTTAAACGGCGTCAAGCCCCTCCCGGATTAAAAATTAGCGATCGCGCTTTTGGTACAGGGTGGCGAATGCCAATTGCTAAAATCAGCAGTGGAATCTAAATCTGGATATTTAGACCGATAAATAACGGAAGTTCCGTTATAACAGACGATGTGACAAAGTTAATCACAGTTGCATCTTATGATTATGCTGGAATCTTTTTATATTCTGGGTGCTGTAGCCACATTTGTAATAAGTCTAAGTACGTTTCTAGGCGATCAATCGACCCCTAAAACTCACGGTATGTCTTGGTTAATTTTACTGGAAGCTACATTCTTCTGGCCGATTGTTCTTCCATTCGCTTGTTTGGAACGTCTTTTGAGTTAAAAATTAATCAATTTTGTATTTATTTTAGGATTTAGCATGAACGGCTAGGGCATAATCCCGAAACCGTTCTAAGTCTTCTTGAATCGTTGATTCAACGACCCGTCCCAAAAACAAATTATCCATCAGTTTCCCCAAAATCCCCGGAATAGCATAAGAAAATGTTAGTTTAACGATACTACTCCCATGACGATCATAAAAACGAATTGCCCCTTGATTGGGTAAACCATCAACCGATTCCCACTGAATAATTTGATGGGGAACCTGTTTCAAAATCCGAGACAACCAACTAAATTCAAACCGCCCTGCTGCTAATTTCCACCGGGATAATTCCGGATTATCTTCGAGAATTTTAACTGAGTCAATCCACTTCATCCAACGGGGCATTTGTTCTAAATCAGACCAAAGACTCCAGGCTAATTCTATCGGAATTGGAACTTCAACTTGAACACTATGTTCTAACCAGTCTGCCATTAGATTTTAGAGTTTATAGAGTATATTTTTAAACCAAGAGAGGGAAAGAGTTCAGCATTAACAAATTGTTAAAGATTCAGACTTTCCCTAACCATTGTCAGTTAACCTGTTGTCACCACCGAGGGTTTCATCAAATTAGCCGTATTATTTAAAATCGCTTGTGCGGCTTGAAAACCGGAAATTGTCGCCCCTTCCATGCTATCAATATAATCCTGTTGGGTGTAACTTCCCGCCAAGAAAAAGTTAGCAACGGGAGTCTTTTGAGGTGGACGATATACATCCATTCCCGGCGCTTCCCGATAAAGAGATTGAGCCAATTTAACTACACTATACCAGGTCATATTTAACTCTCGCGAAGACGGGAATAAATCCTGTACCTGTTTAAGAACGTGTTGGGCAATTTCTTCATTACTTTGTTTGATAAATGGATCTCCCGGCGTTAATACCAA
>CAZNCM010000280.1:2316-7975 GCA_964571155.1 uncultured Lyngbya sp.
TTGCAACAGTGAACCTTCACCCTGACGATAATAATCCCCCGGACTGGTTAGGGCTAAATCGGCAAAACAGGAGAAATCCGCATCGGCAGTATACAACAAATTATCAATCCCAACCGCCCGTTCTAACTGTTGGCGTTGCTGCGGATCATTAAGTTCTGTGACCCAACCATCAAACCGCAATTGTACAGTCGCAACCGGCACCGTATCGAGTTTATAAATATTATCAAATTCCGACCATTTGCGCCAATCTGGGGGTAAGATTTTCTGAACTCCAGGAACATCACAAGCACAAACATAAGCATCGGCTTTGATCGTTTCTTCGGTATCGCCGGAAGCCACAACCACACCCGTTACATAAGTTTTTCCGTCTATTTGTTCGGATTGAATCTCTTTAATTCTTCGTCGGGTGTAGATTTTTGCGCCCCGTTCTTCGAGATAATTAATAATCGGTTTGTGCAGATATTCGTGGGGCGAACCTTCCAACATTCGCAACACCGAAGCCTCAGTTTTTGCTGCAAAAAATTGAAAAATCGTCAGCATACACCGGGCGGAAATATTTTCGGTATCGATAAAACCCAGTGCATAGGCAATCGGGTTCCACATCCGTTTTAAACTGCCTTCTGAACCGCCATGACTGCGGAACCAATCGGCAAAACTAATCCGATCTAATTCTCGAATTGTTTTCATCGCCCCCTCAAAGTCTATCAGTCCGCGAACTAAAGGACTTGTACCCAAAGCGAGGGCATTTTTTAACTTATCATAAGCCGAAAGTTGAGAGGTGGTAAAAAAGGCTTTCAGTCCGTTAAATGGGGCACCTGTAATGAAGCGAAAATCCAAACTCCCGGTCATTCCCCCACGATTAATAAAGGTGTGAGAATGCTCTTTTAACCGGAGATTTTCAAAGGCTCCTACCTTTTTCATTAAATCAAACAGATGATAATAACAACCAAAAAAGACGTGTAATCCCATCTCAACATGATTGCCATCGGGATCAACCCAACTGCCAACTTTTCCGCCCACAAAAGGACGAGATTCAAAAATTTCGACTTGGTGTCCAGCCTCGACGAGATCGACGGCTGTGGCCATACCTGCTAAACCTGCTCCAGCGATCGCAACCCGCATTCTGCCCATCCATAACCTAATTGTCTTCACAGATTGTAACAAAAAACGGCAATCTCAACACTGTAGGGGCGGGTTCTATCGGCCTCAAAAACCTGATTTCTTCGATAAACCGGGTTTTTCTGTCATCTTAACTGTCGAGGCGGGGAAGTTCGAGGGTAAAGGTGGAACCGACTCCGAGGGTACTGGTGGCCCGCACGTAACCTTGATGGGCTTCGACAATTTGTTTAACGATCGCCAACCCCAGGCCAAAGCCGCCGGTTTTGCGGGTTCGGACTTGATCGACTCGATAAAACCGATCAAAAATATGGGGTAAATCTTCGGGTGGAATACCCATTCCGGTGTCTGTTACCGTAATCATTACCCAACGGGATTCATAGATTAATTTTAGGCTGATTGTTCCTCCCGAATTGGTATATTTAACAGCATTATTGAGAAGATTTTCAATGGCTTGACGGAGTAACTCGGGTTCGGCGCGAATTAAAATAGATTTTTGGGGAAGTTGAGTATAAAAGGTTAAATCTTTTTCTTGGGCTAAGTCTTGATAATGGGGTGCCAAATCGGTCAGGATTTGAGTGATATTAACGGTTTGCAATAACTCGGGATTGAGTTTACTGCTCTGACGGGCTAATAGCAATAAATGACCGATCAAAACCGTCATTGATTTGGTTAAATTAACGATTTTTTCCAGGCGTTGGCGGGAAACTTCATCGCAAGTTGGGGCGAGTAAACCGACTTGGGCGTTGCTGAGAATGGCGGCTAAAGGGGCGCGTAATTCGTGGGAAGCATCGGCGGTAAATCGGCTTTGGGCTTCGTAAGATTGACGAATGGGTTGCATTGCCATTCCGCCGAGGAACCAACCGGTTAAACCGATAAATCCCAACGTGATCGGCACTCCAATACTTAACAATAGACGCAGGGTTTTTGTTGTATTTTCTAACGGTTCTAGGGAGGTAGCGACTTGTAAATATCCGAGTAAAATTTGATTTTGAATGACGGCGATGGTTAATTCTCTGACCTGAATATTTTCATTGAGGGTTAAGCTTTTAAAGCCGGAATTGAGGCGGATAGTTTCGGTGGGTGCTTCCCCGACAAACTGAACCAGTTTCCCTTCTCGATTGTACCAGCGAACATACATTAATTCATTACCCAAGCCGGAATTATTCCGCAGCATTAATAGGTTTTCAAATTCCAGTTTGGGTTGGGCTTGGCGAGTGTTAAATTCAACGGTTGAAGCAAGGGCATTTGTTCGATCATATAAAGCACCATCTAGCGCTCGGAGTTGATCGCGAGTTTCGATATAATAAATTAATTGGGCAAATAAAATTAAAATGCCCCCCATTGACCAAGTGAACCAACGGGCTAAATTTAGACGACTTTGACTAAACATTGGGTTGGTTAATTCGGTATCCTAAACCGTAAACTGTTTCTATCGAGTTGGCTGCATCCACTTGTCCTAAACGCTGTCTTAAACGTCTGACGAGGGTACTGACTGCATTGCTTTCCGGGGGGTTATCCCATTCCCATAAAGATTGTTCAATTTGATCTCGGCTTAAAACTTGGTTGGGATGACGGAGAAAATATTCTAAGAGTTGCGACTCCCTAACCGAAAGTTGAACTGATTTTTCACCCCGTTGTACGCATAAACGAGTTAAATCTAATTCTAAATCACCTAATTTTAAAGTATCTCCTAACCAGTGGGGAGAACGTCTCCCCAAAGCCCGAATTCGGGCAAGAAGTTCGAGCAAATCTATCGGTTTAACCAGGTAATCATCCGCCCCGCTATCTAACCCTATTACTTTGTCAGCAGTGGTATCTTTTGCGGTTAGAAGCAAAACGGGTGCTGTTTTTCCCATACTTCGATAGGTGCGACAGAGTTCAACTCCAGAAACAGCAGGTAACATCCAATCTAAAATCAGCAGATCATAATCGGTTTCGCCCATTAACCATTGGGCGGTGTCTCCCGTTTCAACTCCATCCACAATATGTCCGGCTTGGGAAAGGGCGGTGCGGATGGGTTCTAATTGTTCTAAGTCGTCTTCAACTAATAGGATTCTCATCAGTTGTTTATCTCGTTACTCTAGTTTTAAAGACAATTGTTCGACAAAAAAATGAATTTTGTCCTGAATCTGTCTCGATAAATATCAATTTATCTTGTTCAATTCAAATTAGAGAAACACCTGTTGAGGCTTGCCAAAGCTAATGTCAAAACTGGACAGAAAAAGTGCA
The DNA here is from genome assembly GCA_964571155.1 of uncultured Lyngbya sp. Taxonomy (GTDB): domain Bacteria; phylum Cyanobacteriota; class Cyanobacteriia; order Cyanobacteriales; family Microcoleaceae; genus Capilliphycus. The sequence continues at coordinate 5,665 of CAZNCM010000280.1, forward strand.
TAATAATTAAAAGTAGCATAAAACTTTCAGAGATGATTATGAAATGGAGAGATGGGCGAAAAATAGCCTATGCGCTGGGTTTAGAATTTTGGTTTCCCTTACCGTTAATTGGTTTAATCTTCTGGGTGGGAACCGGTTGGACAACCGCAGTCGTGTTGGGTGAAGCCCCCCAAATTGAGCGGATATCCGTGCAAGGGGAAACATTACCAGAAGTTGAACTGGTGGTGAAAGGACAACTGATTTCTATTGAAGCTAAAATTTACGAAGAACGGGGTTATACTAAAGTCGATATTGATACCGATAGCCCCACTTTAAAAGAGTTAGAATTTGAATTTCCCGTCATCGATGTGGCGGATGTCGAAAGAGAACTTTCTCACACCCTGAACTTATCTCCAGCACAGCTTCGGACTTTGGTTCGTTATCAAATTTACAATTAATTTTTTCTGAGATCAACCCTCTGTCATCTTCCTGTCATTTTTATTTTTTAAAGTAACATCATCGAGTTCATAAAGGCAGGAAAGAGATGATTGAACCTAATCCCTTAGCGGGTTGATTCCCGGAAAAAACTGTGACAGGAATTATCAGCAGTTTTGTAGACAACGGAGACGATTTTACTTTAAAAAATCAATACAGACTTTTTTGATCGCGGATTAATGTATCCAAAATTTTGGAGGAAAAAACCAATGAATCTAAAAAACAAAATTGTTGGGACTACAATCATTTTGAGTACAACTCTATTTTCGTTGAACTTACCGAGTCTTGCTCAAGTTCCGATTCAAAATTTACCACGGACTCCAGGTTTAACAATTTCAGGGCAAATTACAGGAGTGTGGGGAAATAATTTCGTCGTTAACGATGGAACGGGTCAAATCTTAGTCGATGCCGGACCGAGTTGGTGGCACTCCATTGATGTCTCTGTCGGGGAACAAGTAACAGTGGTGGGCGAGTATGATGACGATGATTTTGATGCGTTTTCCATTACTTACTCAGACGGAACTGTGATGACTATTCGTCCTGCCGCAGGGCCACCTCCTTGGGCTGGTGGTCGTCGAGGTCGGTAAAAGAATTGATGTAGATACAGAGTTGCTTCGGACATCTCTTGACATCACTCTAGGCTTAGAACGAAGTCGGCACCAATTGTAACGGTCCGAGTCCCAACTCTTGGGGAGAAAGGGATCGCACTTCTAAGAGTGCCATCATATCTTTAAACCCCGGCTGACCCCGTGAAGCTCCGGTTAATCCCATCGCAATAATTAAACCACACCAGCCCTGAGTGTTCTGACACCGTTGTTCCCATTTTTGACGGGCTTGTTGATGGGTGGGGTCATCTTCGATAAATTCACCCAAAAGGTGGAGATCTCCATCTTCGGTTCTCAAAATCCCCAAATCGTAATTACAACCTGCCATCGGATCTTCACCAGGATTAAAACAAATTCCAGTCAGTCCTCCGGCTGCTTTTAAAGTCTGGATCAAGGTTTGGGCTTTCGGTTTAGAAGTTTGAATTAAAATCACGGGTAAACCCTCACCGTCTTGGGGAATATCAATTTCTGAGGCTTGATGAAACTGAATGTGATTTCGCAAATATTCTGCGGTGTCCCAAGGCATGACACCCAAACTCAAAAAAGACTTTGGTGGCACCAGATCATCGCGCAAAATCGGCATTTCTAAATCTAATTCGTCTTCATCCTCACTGTCGGATGTGCTGGCCATGTCTAACAGTTCGCTGGCGACTTCGGGCAGAGTTGCCACTGTTACCATGATTTGCTTTTTCTGGGAATCAGACTTGAGAAAGGGGATACGATAGCGACGAGAAAGGGCTGGAAACTCGTAAGACTTGAATTTTTGCCGAAAGTCTCGCAAAAAGCGATGTAGGGCTTCTAGGGTGACTAATACTGTTGCGGCTTCTTCTTCGTAGAGAATAGAACGTAGCCCTTCTAGCGGGTGTAAATTACCAAAACTGGGTTGAATTTCGGAAATGGACAGACTGGCTAAATTCTCGTCATCCTCATCTTCATCATCTTCAAAGTCCAACAGGGATTCATAGGTGACAAATAAACAGTCTTGAGTCAGGAAGGCTTCTTCTAGATTATCGTGGGGTTGATGTCGCACAACTCGCTCCCGAAACTGTTTTAAGGAGTCTAAAGAGCGATACATCAATATGCCATAGTCCATCCCCAATTTACCCAAGGTGGAAATATAGAGAGTACCGACATCAAATTCATTGAGTTCGATGGAGAGAATTTGGTGTTCACCCAGTTTTTCCCAGGGAGCATCCTGCCAAATGGTGTAGGCTTTTTCTTGCAGAGTAGAA
>CAZNCM010000281.1:0-1751 GCA_964571155.1 uncultured Lyngbya sp.
GAAACTTTGAGTTTAAAGCTTCCAAAGTCAAAATTTTTAACCGATTTTTCCGTTAAAATTACACCCCCTTTCGCCTGAACTAAATTCACTAAAGCTTGTACTAAAGCACCCGTTCCACCTTTGGGTCTAGCCATACCGGGGTTATGTCGCATCGTCATCATCATCGCCCCCACCGCGAGATTTTTTTGAGACGGAGGTGCGCCTAATTCTGAAGCTAAACGCGCCAGAGGTGCTTTAATAAACTCCGAGTCAAACCACTCATTTAAAACATCCTCAGAACTGCTTAACATCGTGCGAACAAAGTCCAGACTTTTCTCAATAGAATTAATCATTGAGAGTAAATCTTTGAAATTTGCGGAATTATAGTTGCGGGCAATATCAATAATTGATTTAGGCGGTGCATTAAACATCGGAGTTGCGGCATTAATAAATCGCTGCCAATAGTTGACAAACTCTCGATAGCGTTCAGCATCTTTCGGATAATATCGAGCAATTTCTGCACAGGTTTTTTCAATAGATCGGTGGGCTAAAAAGTATTTGCCATCAGGTTGCGGTGAAAAGACCACCGGATCACAAAAGAGATATTCTAAGCCATATTTATGCAGTTCAAGTTCTTTAATGACTGGACTCAGGTGAATAAATTCATGATCAATCGCACAGAGGTTAAATTTAAACCCTGGTGCTTCTTTCGGTAAGACTTCTTCTGTAGTCGCCGCCCCACCGGGAACAGAACGTTTTTCTAACAAAAGAACACTATATCCGGCTTTTAATAAATAAGCTGCACAGGTTAAACCATTGTGACCTGCACCAATAATAATTACATCGTAAGTTTCCATGTGAATTTTGTGAATAGCGGTTGATGATAACAAGTGAGATTTTTAGCAGAAAATAATCTTTTAGGGATCTGGCGATGCGAGGATCATCTCTGATCAAGATATTTTCTTCACTTCTAAATCTCATCCTACTATAATGATTTCTAGTATTCTAAGCAATCGTGGGACGGGTTGATATCTGTATTTAGATAGAGTACATTCGGTCGATCTCAGTTCAAAGTGAATGATTAATTGACAAAAATAAAAAAACAACCCCCACACTACTTTCGTATCGAGTTCATGGTGTAGGGGTTGAGTTGAGTAGACTAAGTTGGTGGCAACCAGCTTAAGCTGTGATTTGTACCCTGCCTCTAACCACAGAGCGTAAGAGTCTGTCAATTGAACGATGATCATCTTCGCTCAAAGACTCATCTAACATCGCCGCCATTAACCCGTAACGGTCAGTTTGGGTCAGGCTTTGGCTGTCAGCGACAGAGGCGATGATTTCGTTGATGGCTCCGGGAAGTAGGTTAACTTGAGGCATGGGGTAAGTGGTTGAACTCGATATATTTATAATCGCCTGTGAACCCAATTCGCGAAGTGACTCATGTTCTTGGGGTTGGGTGAGAATAACGGAAAGATGGAGTGAACTCAACAGGTAAACAACGGTGATGGGAGTCACTCAACTCAGCCAATTTATCCTGAACTTCGGTATAAACTCGGGTTTTCAACTCCCTGGTGTCAGGACTCAACAGACGAACAACCGTAATCATCTTCACCCAACCCAACCAATCTATCCTGAACTTGCGTATAAACTCGGATTTTCCACTCCCAGGTGTTACAGAGGTTGGCGCTTAACTCAAATTCGATAACAGGGCTTTCCAGTTTGTCCCCTGTTCGGGTTTGACCCCTTTGTTGACCAATTCAAAAGTTTGACCT
>CAZNCM010000281.1:1761-7968 GCA_964571155.1 uncultured Lyngbya sp.
CTCTACTCCTAATCTTCCGCCTGTGGTGGCTTTAACCAATGTATTCAAGTCGTAGGATGTATAAGGGCCGTCAATTAACCGTCCAGGTCGAATAATCGTGTAAGGAAGTCCTGAACGAATAATAGCTTCTTCGCCTTTTTGTTTGGCATCGAGTACCCCAAACGCATTAAGCAGATTATAGGGTAATTTATTTTTGCGGAGAACACCCGCAGAAGACACAAATACAAACCGTTTCAGGTCTTTGGGTGCAGCCGAGACGAGGTTACTCACCCCTTCAGCATCGACTTGTTCTGGACTGTTCTGGGCGTGTTTACGGCGATACTGAGTATCAAAATAGATTTTCAGCCATTCTGCCCAACTTTGTTGTCCGGTTGACTGTTGGAGGGTGTCAAAATCCCACTTTGTTGAGGGTAATGCAGTCGTTCCGGTACAACAAATAATCTGAGTAACATTTTCGGTGACTGGCGGTAAACTGGAGGGATTGCGAATATCACCCACCCCAATCTCGACCTTATTTTCAAACATTTTCTCAGCTTTTTCGGCATTACGAGTTAAAACCCGAACCTGAAACCCTTTTTCTAAAAGTTTGGCGACTGTTAGCTGACCCACTCCACCCGTTGAACCCGCAACTAACACTCGGTCTGTCGATGAAACTGTTGAAGTCATAATCGTTTCCTCAAAATTGATTGTCTATTTTCTGTCTGTAGATAGATACGTGATCGGCCATAGCGCGAATAAATGTTAGGTGTGGGGAATACCAAATCTCAAAGCAGGGATTTTGCGACGATGCCTAATAAATTATAGTCTGACTTTACCTGATCTTAAATCCTTTTATCCTCTATTAAAACTTTTAGGTCTTCCTCGGTTATATTCAGGCTTCTTTGATGTCGGCTGGTACAATCTCGTCGCTTCAGTGAGTTACTTCATACTCCCATTCATAACTTAAGTATTACAACAGATGGGCTAAAGGATCAGATTTTCAAACAACATCTACATTCAGGTGGAGAAATAGATATAGCGCTACTTGAATCGGGAACACCGGATCAGTATACGGTGAAGGGGTCTTAGGATTTAGAAATGTCAAACACGTATTCGCATACTGCTATAAAGCGGTCAAAACGCCTGAAATCATGGGTGGAGTTGTTATTGGTGCGATTGTGGCTAAAATAATGCTGAATCAAGTTCGCAAAAATTAGCAATTGAACGTTTAATCTTTTGGTTTTTTTATTTCTCAAGATATCTTTCTCGCTACAGATGTACGACAGCAATTATTGATTCATAATAATAAGTACATTGGTTTTGATAACTGTTCATTCCTGTAACTTGGAGTTACCCAAATGATTAACTTTAAAAATTTACTCAACTCTAAAATTATTGCTTTAACTGCGGTAGTAGGAATTACACCTCTATTTGCTCAATCGAGTTTAGCAGAATCAATTAATACTAGAACAAATTCAGAGCCGTTTGAGAATAATCTCTTAATTGCTCAAGAAGCTGTAACAAATCCTGGAAGCGTTCCGACAACAAATCCTGGAAGCGTTCCCACAACAACTCCCGGAAACGTTCCGACAACAACTCCCGGAAATATTGGGGATGATCCGATTAATTCAGGTGGGGTAGAAGTTCCCTCGAGTCCAGATGGTGTACAGATCAATGCTCCGGGTTCTATTCCTACAAATCCTACAAGACCTGTGAATGGTATTAATAATAGAGGGGTTAATTCTCCCGATAATCAGTTTAATAGAGGAGTGAATTCTCCCGATAATCAGTTTAATAGAGGAGTAAATTCTCCTGGTGATCAACTTGAGAACAGAGGAGTTAATTCTCCCCGTAACCTCGAGAATCCGATGTATGATAATGAAGGAGTAAATTCTCCTGGTGATCAACTTGAGAACGGAGGGGTTAGTTCTCCCCGTAATCTTACTAATCCGATGAATAATAACGGAGGGGTGAATTCTCCCGGTAATTCAACTACTAACGATCCCGGATATATTGGTGTTCCAGCTCGATAATAGATTGTAACTTAAGATTGAAATTGAGTAAATGGCTGCTGAGAATTTTACCATTCATTTCGATTCTTTAATCCCTAGTCTTTAATTAGATTGGGGAGTTTCATTGTTGTTCAGCATAATTTTGAGATCTCTCAAACTTTGTTTCAGACGACGAGAAAATGTTATCACACTGATATTCATTTGTTTGGCGACTTCTTTGTAAGTTAGATTGTTAAAGAAAACCTGTTCCAAAATGTAAGGTTATTTAGAAGATTTGCAGGAGGAAAATGCTAAAATTGTTGAGAAAAATATTAAACGCGGCATCCCCAAAAATATGACGATTTTACCCGAATAAATGCAGAATTATTGCGTTAATTCAGAGTTTTCTACCTTTATTCCATCTTATCTCAATCCTTAACTTCTGATGGGGAGCAGAGGAGAGAGAAAAAAACTTCTGCCTTTAGACTTCTAACTTATGACCTCACAACTTAAGATGAGAATTATCTATCAAAGTGGAGTAGTGTTGGTATGTCTAACTTAGCAATTACCGTGACTGTTCAACTGTTTGCGGTGTATCAGGATGTCTACAAAGTCCCTAAACTGGTTTTAACTCTGCCCCCTCAAACTCCAGTATCTCAAGTTCTCGAACATTGTATTCAGGAACATCCCGAATTGGAAAAGTGGCGTCCTTTGACTCATTTTGGTGTGAATTTACAGTTTGTTCCTCCAGAGACTCCTCTGAGTAATGGTGATGAGGTGGTTCTGATTCCGCCTGTCAGTGGAGGTTAAACAAATGTGAGAAATTTTTCATCCGGAATTCATGACAAATTCATCGAAAATCGAATAGAGTAGTAAATATAACTCTAAAAACGTTATGAAAACCATGAAGCGTTTAAACCCTCTTGGGATTGGTGTGTCTGCTATTGTTGCTTTGGGATTTATTACTGCTAGTTCCGTTTCCTGCTTATTCAAACCATCTGTAGAGACCGCTGATTCTTCGATAGCGATTTCTCGCTCTCAGGTTGTTGATCCGGAGACAGGATCGATAATACACGTTTCTAGTCTAAAGCGCAACTAATTAATTCTCAATCAATTTCTGAGGTTCTCTACAGCTAGTAATTTTCCGAAAGTTAGCGCCCTTTTAAAAAATATTTTTAGGTCTACTTTCAAGCACCAGTTTTAATCCACCTGTATCGGGCTTTGAGATTTTGAAGCCCGATATTGAAATTCGGCTATAACCTCTCCCCCAGCCCCTCTCTCTTGAGGGGTTTTTGAGGTCTATCAACGTTGACAAAACTTACGTTTTCGGGTTAATTCAGGATTTTGCCAATCATAAGAATAATGACTAATCGCATTAATTTGAGGGGCGACATTATGAATATCTCGCATCTGATTTTCTAAAGAGGGACGATTATTAAAAGCTTTTCCCCAATCTCCCGCTAACGCCGGAATAATTTCTACCCCTGGCGGTGCTTGATTGAGTACCGTTTGCACTTGAGAGACAATACAGCTTGTATCACCACAAACCCCATAAGACATGGGGTGCCATTCTAGCCGAGTCGAGAATTGATTCCAGGGTTGCAAACGCGAGTCAAACCCCTGTTGACGAATGCGACGGTTTCCTTCTGGGAAAAATACCGCCCCCGCAGAAATCCCTCGTTGTTGAACCGTTTGACTTGCAAACCCTAAAAACTCCAAAATACCCTGATGGGCATGAGCGACACTCAGACGCCATAATTGCTGTTGGAGGCTTTCTCCCATCGAAGGCAAAGCGTTGAGAGGGGTTAAAGCTTTTTCATCTTGCCAAAGTTGCTCGGGTTTAGCTTCAGAATTGGAATCTTTAGCCTCAGAATTAGAATCTTTAGCCTCAGAATTGGAATCTTTAGCTTCAGAATTAGAATCTTTAGCTTCAGAATTAGAATCTTTAGCGGCGGGAAACAGGGTGTCAACTTGTTTAAAATCCGTTTCGGTTAGATAACCTTGACGCAAAAATCGCCGTAAAAATTCTTGTCCCCTCTCATTGTTAGCCCGTTGGAGAAAAGCCTGTTGAGACGCCTCTCCATATATCCACAAATCTTTCACTTTAGCGGCTACAGAAGCCCCACCTAAGCCTTTTGGATAGCGAACATAGTCAAATAATACCCCTTGCGGGCGACGGCTTAAAATCGCATTGAGTAGCGTTTGATAGTCTTGACGGGCTTGGGGATTATACGGATCAACAAATCCTTGATTGGTATAACTTTCTCCAAAATCATCACTGTTGCTTCCCTCTGCAATTGCGGTGACTGTGGTTTCACCCTCTCCATTACGAGCTAAAACCTCTTGTCGATCAGGTAGGAGTGTGTAAGTATAACCATAATTGAGCAAGAACGCCCAAGCATAAACTTGTAATCCCCGTCTTCGTCCTTTTTGAACCGCTTCTGCAAATAAATCAACCGTTTCGGTTCCCGGCGATCGCAATACAGACGGCCAAGGTGTATTATTATCCGAGACAGGGAGTAATACTTGACCATCATAAAAGACTTCTAGATAAACTTTGTTATATCCTCGATTGACAATATCATCTAAAATTTGATCAATTGCTCCGGGTTGAGCATCACAAGGATACAGCCTCAACCAAATCGCTTGATCTTTGAGCCAGCTTTGACGACGACATTGAAAAACAGCTTGAGCGTGTTGGGTTAAAGTATCTTCATATTGTTTTTGGGCTTCAGGACTATTGTTCGCCGCTAAACGTAGACTTTCTTTAAAAGTAATCTGTTCACTGGAAAGTTGACAATAAGGTGAAACTTGAGCCAAAACCGATTTACTGTGGAAAAATGGAGTAATAAGTAGAGAGAGAAAAGCACTGATCACTCGACGAGATAGGGTTTGACTGGGAACAATTGTTAACCCCATGATCATCAAGTGAGTTGTCAGGGAGATGGACAAATTAGACATTGGGTTCAATACAACGCACATCTAATCACTTCAGAAGATTATTCAAGCTAAAAAAGCCACTTCAGTATTGTTAGATTTTCCCGATGGGGAGTGGTTCATTACCTCAAAACAAATTTCCCCGCCTCAAGCCAGACGGGGAGATGAAAAAAGATTGGGCGTTAAGCCATCAAGCACCCCGCTTGACAGCCGCTTCGACTTGATCGAATTCCTGTTCAAGACGCTGTTTTAATTTCTCGGGGACAGGACGGTTCGGATAGGAGCTATAATGTCCAGCTAAACCGTTTAAAGCCGTTCGCATGGTGGTAAATGAGCGTAACTTGGCGATCGCCGGATCACGACGATAGCGAGACGCAAAATCATTGATCAATACACGGGCTGATGCTTGGGCGGGTGCTTTCTCAGGAGAGTCTTCGGGTAACTCAATTGCGGTTCGCAAGCTTTGAACCACAGCTAACGTATCCTGTTGATAGTTTCCGGTTAAACCATCTGGAGAACTCGCACACCCGAATAAGCACAGTGAAACGGCTAAAACGAGAGCCAACAAGCGTGAGAAGTAATTTTTCATTTTTATGGAGTTGGAGTAGCCTGTGAGATGTCAAAATTATTTAACATCCTACCTCTTTTACCGTCACCAGTCATCACTCATCCGTCAACAATAACTGTAGAGGCGGGTTTGTCTAAATGTATGTAAACCCACCCCCTCCCTCTAAAAACCTGGTGCGCGAGAATGTTAGCGGGTTTTTGGGCTTCTAACTGTAGAAGGGAAGGTTTTGCAGCAGAACGGGCAGATTTATTGAATTTTATCGAAAAAAATAACATTAAAAATTTAGAAGGTTCTCCCCTTGATGCCAAGTTATTGAAAGGGGAATATATTGCGGCTCATATTTAGTAGCAGAACCGTTTATTGTCAGTTAGTTTGAAGTCTCTCCGATCTAAAGAATCAAAAGACGAATTATAATAAAAGTATTGAACTGGAGAATACGATGACGATTGCTCAGGATTTAGAAACTCTCCAAAATGAAATAGAATTTGAAGATATTGAATGTCCGCCTGGTGATTTAGAAAGTCAGGAGCCACCCTTGGAAAGTGAATTGCATCTACGACAAATTTTATTGCTGATTCAAATGCTAGAATCTCTCTGGCAAGATCGTCAAGACTTTTATGCGTTTGGAAATCTCACTATTTATTACAGTCCCGAACAACAAAAAACTCAAAACTTTCGAGGGCCAGATTTTTTTGTGGTATTAAACACAGAACGTAAACCTCGCAAAAGTTG
>CAZNCM010000282.1:0-2957 GCA_964571155.1 uncultured Lyngbya sp.
TGGTGCACAATAGTTAATTGAGCCGACAAAGGCTGTTGATATTGATTGAGATAATTTTGACCCACAATTCCATCAACCCCTAATAAATCTAACAGTTCATTATTTAAAATAACTCCATCTAAATTGCTTGACTCATAACTTTGTAATTGAACCGAAGAAAGTTTAACTTTTTGACCCATTTCTTGACCACAAAACCCCCGAACATCTATATTTTCTGCATTCGCCAAATCCATTGATAAAGTATTCGCTAAACGGTTAGAAAGTACCATCACATCCGCACCCGTATCTAAGAGAAAATTATAAGGGCCTTTCCCATTGATAAATACTTCTGTAGTCATTACTCCCATTTTGCCGGTTAACGGAACACCTCCCGCAACAGTATTTGAACGGGGTAAAAGTTGTAAACTTGAATCTTTAGGATTAATCACAACATCAAAACTTTTAAGAAAATCCAACCCCAAAACTCCCGCTAAATCTCCCGGAATAGCCGTTTTTGGTAATCCCATTCCGTTCATTCCTTCTACTGTCGCCGCATCAACTTTAATCGCAGGTAAACTGTGCAAAGTTGCTTTAATATTAGAACAGTCATCACCCACTACAAAATAAGCTAAAATATCACTAGGAAGGGTTGTACCCGTTAGTCCTAGCTGTTGAACAATCGGTTCAGATAAAATCGAATTTGAGGCTCCAGTATCCAATAAAAACCTTTGAGATTTTCCACCCACAATCACCGGAACTGTATAAACAAAACTCTCAGGAATTCTTTCTAACTTAACCGAAGCTTGTCCTTGACTAACTGTCGCGGGAAGGGTAACATTCATCGCCGTTAAAATGGCACTCATCCGCTCATTAGCATCCGTTCTAACTTTGCCATCTGGTGTCAGAACAATCACCCGAATTGTACACTGCATAGATGCCGCTTGTAGGGCTTCTAAAGACTCAGGTTCATTATTCGGCATCGCATTTCTCATACACTGAGAAATTTCTTGAACCAGTTGTTTACCGAGGTCTTCTGATGGGGATGAAGGTCGAACGCCGGGGGGAGAAATGGGTTCGGAAACAGGTTCAGAATTAGAAGGAGAATAATCCCGATTAAATCGATTATTAGAATTTCGAGGATTTTCAGCAATAGAAGGCAAAAACGTTAATGTAATCGTAGCCAAAGCCGTAATCACAGTTAAACCTGATCTGAGATAAGATAAACGTTTCATGTTGAGTTAAAGGTGAGATTATTTAATCCGTTATAATTGGTTTTCTGGTAAAATTCGTAAATTACCCGACCCGTGTTTTCAGTTACCCATGTTTTCAGCGATCAATATTTTATTTCACTGTTGACTGTGATACCCTAAAAAAAGTTCATCCGTCCTGAACTCAATTCAATTGTTTTTACACAAATCAGACTAATGTTTCCCGTTAAACTCGAAAAATTATTCTTACCTCTTGGAATTGTAGCAATTGGAGCGATCGCACTGTATACTTACAATACTGCCATTGCTGCCCCTTTACCCAAAGGCTTTCCTGCGCCCACAGACGAAGGTCGAATCGAAGTGAAACGTTATCCGGCTTATCGATCAGCAACAGTTCGATATACAGGTGATTTATCGATGGCAACTTTTCGGGCATTTGATCCGCTTTTTCGCCATATCAATGATAATGAGATTTCTATGACCTCTCCAGTCGAAACCCGTTATCCCATCTCTACCCTAGACCCCAATAATACGAATAGAAATGGCGAAGCTTGGGTTTCTTTCCTGTATAGCGATACCGACACTTATCCCAAAGAAATAGCAGACAATATCGAAGTCGAAGATATTCCCCCAATGACTGTGGTCAGTTTGGGCTTGCGAGGAAGCTACGACTACAGCAGTTATCAAGACAATATCAAAAAACTACACAATTGGTTAAGACAAAACCCTGAATATACCGTGGTGGGAGAACCTCGACGGTTTTTCTATGATTCACCTTTTATACCTGAAGCCCTCAAACGCAGCGAAATTCAAATTCCTATCGAAAAAATAGAACAAACAGAAGAAACAGAAAAAAACACCTGAAACTGAGCCATAATCGCTTAAGATTGAAAAAGGCTACGCTTGGGAGTCTAAGCTATGACAGATCCTCAGATTTCAGCCATTATTTGTACTCATAATCGCGATCGCTATTTGGGAGCAGCGATTGATAGTTTACTCACACAGGACTTTGAAGACTATGAAGTGATTGTAGTCGATAATGCCTCCACTGATCGCACTCGCGAAGTGACCGAAGCGAGGCTACCTCATCCGAAGTTAACCTACGTTTACGAAGGGGTAACAGGATTATCCGTCGCCCGCAACCGAGGGGCAAAAGAAGCCAAAAGCCCCATTCTCGCGTATCTCGATGACGATGCCGTTGCCACCCCCCAATGGTTGGGGATATTACATCAAGCTTATCAACAAGACGAGAAATTAGCGATCGCAGGCGGTAAAGTCACGCTATTATGGCCAGAAGGGATTCACGCCCCCCAATGGTTATCAGAAGGGCTAGCAGGTAATCTTGGGGCCTATGATTTAGGAAATGAAGTCGTTAACATCACTAAGCCCGGTTTAACCCCACGAGGCTTAAATTACTCCCTGCGTCGCACCTTTTTAGACCAAATAGGCGGGTTTGACCCCAACTTAGGCCGAGTCGGGAAACGGTTACTCTCTAACGAAGAACTTCACATGACCGAATTGGCGTTAAAACAAGGCTGGAAAGTTGCCTATCTTCCTGAAGCCTTAGTCGCCCATAACGTCGCCCCAGAACGAGTAAACCGCAGTTGGTTTATGGAAAGAGGCTGGTGGCAAGGAATTAGTGAATGTTACCGAGAACAACTCGCAGGCCAAGCTGGTTGGGGTCAGTTAGGCCGGGGAGGGGAAAGAATTGTGAGAGGATTGTACAAATCCGTTAAGAATTTAAGCGATCCTGCACAACGGTTTGATAAT
>CAZNCM010000282.1:3072-7691 GCA_964571155.1 uncultured Lyngbya sp.
CTTTAGCCGCTAAACAGACCAAGATAACTGAGGCTGATTATTAGGCAAGGCAAGTGGGGAAAGGTTAGAGTGGAAAGGGGAGAGATTGAATACTCATATTCTCTTGATATATTCTCTATTGTTCTCTACATCCTACAGTTTGTGACACTGTGGACACGCATCTAAATTTCTTGTAAAACTACTACTGGAAACTTTTCGCCATGACCTCAACTGCATCTAAGATTCCGGTTTCCGTTCTGATTCCTGCTAAAAACGAAGAAGAAAACTTACCCGCTTGTTTAGCTAGTGTTGCCAGAGCAGACGAAATCTTTGTGGTAGACTCTCAAAGTGAAGATCGTACTGTCGAAATTTCTGAAAGTCACGGTGCGAAAGTCGTACAATTTCACTTTAACGGAAATTGGCCTAAAAAGAAAAATTGGTCGTTAGAAAACTTACCCTTTAGCCATGATTGGGTTTTGATTGTAGACTGTGACGAACGCATTACCCCCGAGCTTTGGGATGAAATTGCAGAGGTTATTCAAAATCCTGAATATTGTGGTTATTATCTCAATCGAAGGGTATTCTTTTTAGGCGCTTGGATTCGTCACGGGGGTAAATATCCCGATTGGAATCTGCGTTTATTTAAGCACAAACAGGGTTGCTACGAAAACCTCAAAACTGAAGGGGTTCGTAATACCGGAGATAACGAAGTTCACGAACACGTCGTGATGTCAGGCCCGGAAAAAATCGGCTATCTGAAAAATGATATGCTTCATGAAGACTTCCGAGATATGTTTCACTGGATTGCTCGACATAACCGTTATTCTAACTGGGAAGCTCGCGTTTACTATAATATATTGACCGGACAAGATGAAAGTGATACTATCGGCGCTAACTTGTTTGGAGATGCGGTTCAACGCAAACGATTCTTAAAAAAAGTTTGGGTCAGACTTCCGTTTAAACCCTTTTTGCGATTTGTATTGTTTTATATCCTACGACTCGGTTTTTTAGATGGTCGAGCGGGTTATATTTATGGTCGGTTGCTCAGTCAATATGAATATCAAATTGGTGTAAAACTCTATGAATTGCGAACATTTGGCGGTCATTTAAACGTCAGTAAAGCATCCACTGAAAAGACCACCAATCAAGTCCCCTCTGTTCCCCAAGCTGTTCAGAAATAGTCACCAGTAGAGGCGTTATCGATAACGTCTCTGCACCTAATTATTGATTATGATCGAGACTCAACAAACAACATCCTGGGTTGATTTACGTCAATACGACCAATCGAATTTTGATCGAGGAAAACCCGGTTGGTTTATTTTATTATGGTGGTTTGTGCAAGCGGTTACGTTTCCCCTCACCTTACATTCTTTGAGTGGAATTCGCTGTTGGATATTAAGGCGGTTTGGTGCGAAAATTGGTGAGGGAGTTCTCATCCGTCCGACGGCTCGTTTTACCTATCCCTGGAAAGTCAAAATTGGGAATTATAGTTGGATTGGTGATGATGTTGTCCTTTATAGTTTAGATCAGATTAATATCGGTCAACACTGCGTTATTTCCCAAAAGAGTTATCTTTGTACCGGAAGTCACGAGATTACAGACCCCGCTTTTGGTCTGAAAACCGCTCCTATTAGCCTAGAAGATGGCGCTTGGGTTGCCGCAGACTGCTTTATTGCCCCCGGAGTCGTGATTGGTTCTAATGCAGTCATAGCCGCCCGTAGTAGTGTATTTAGCGATATGCCCCCCGGTCAAGTTTGTATCGGAACCCCTTGTCGTCCTCGCTATGCACGTTTGATGGCCGTTAAAGGTTCAGCCGAAAAGTCAGAAAAAAACTAAAGCTAAACTTTAGGATTAATCTCAAAGATAGATCCAAAACCATAGAATTTGTATGATAATTGAGTACAAAAAAAGCTGAGGATTACAAAAAATTATCGAATCAAGAGAAAAAACTTAACAATAATCATTTCCTTGAGACCTATTTGAAACTGCTCTAACTTTTAAAATTAAAAATATGATCTCTAAAGAATCGTTGTCTATCAAAAGATATATATAAAGAGAAATATTTTTGTCTACTTAGATAGATGTCAATTCAGTTTTCCTCCAGTAAATTGTAAGAATAACTCCTATAAAAAGGCGTTCTAAAATAAAATTCCCTTCAGGGAGGAAAACAAATGGTTTTAAGAGCTAATAAAAGAGCAGTTGGTACATTTCCCAACCGCAGAGATACAGAAAAGGCACTCCACGAACTGAGAGATTCTGGCTTTCCGATGGATAGAGTATCCATCATTACCCAAGACTCAGAAGCACCCGACCGCATCGGTGAAACAGAAGTTCACGATCACCACCACGGAAATAAAGCCGATGACGGCGCCAAAACCGGAGCGCTTACAGGCGGTGCATTAGGTGGTTTAACAGGTTTATTAGTCGGTCTGGGTGCCTTGGCTATCCCGGGTATCGGGCCAATTATGCTTGCAGGTGCAACCGCCACAACTATTGCAACAACAGCAGCAGGCGGGGCAATTGGGGCAGCCGCAGGCGGTTTAATTGGGGCGCTCGTTGGCTTAGGAATCCCGGAAGAACACGCTAGAACCTACAACGAACGAGTGTCAAAGGGACATTACTTGGTGATGATCGACGGAACTGACGATGAAA
This sequence comes from uncultured Lyngbya sp., assembly GCA_964571155.1. Lineage (GTDB taxonomy): Bacteria > Cyanobacteriota > Cyanobacteriia > Cyanobacteriales > Microcoleaceae > Capilliphycus. The sequence continues at coordinate 5,704 of CAZNCM010000282.1, forward strand.
TTCATCGCGCTGAAACCGTCTTACACCGTCAAGGAATTAAAGACTGGGGTGTTTTTGACATTCCCGCCTCAGAGTATCCTCATCAAACAACTGAACCTGTAACCCGTCAATCCGATCACGACTATCGCGCGATTGGTGTATTTCCCCGTCGTCGAGATGCCGATGCAGCACTCGATGAACTGATCAACGCAGGCTTTCCCGCTCGTCAAGTTAATCTCGTCGGGCGCGACTATGACCATCATCCCAACCGCCACGGTTTTCACATTCATAACCGCTTTGATCGCGGAATTTTAGGGTTTCTTGGTGATCGTAATCGTTTTTTCAACGATCGCTTTGATCGGGGAGATTATCTGGTAATTGTAGAAGGAACTCCAGACGAAATTCGGCGCGCCGAAACCCTATTAAGCCGTCGAGGAATTCAAGAATGGGCTATTTTTAAACGATCCGAAAATGAGCGATCAGATACCAATATTCATACTTTTAGCACAGCTAGAACAGGTTCTGAGTCGCTTCCTTACAAACATGGTGTCGGCATCTTCTCTACTCGTCAAGAAGCTGAATATGCCCTGACAGAACTCAAAAATGTTGATTTTCCGATGAGGAATGTCTCTGTTGTGGCTCACGATTCTGATCAGATGAATCGGATTCCTGACATTAATCGTATGGATCGTGTCGATAACTATGCAGGTTTAGGAATTTTTGAAGATCGTGCCAAACATTATCATAATCACATTGGTCAAGGTCATTATTTAGTGATTGTTAAAGGTACAGATGATGATCTGCGCCACGTTCAATCTATTCTCAACCGTCAAGGAATTCAAGAGTTCGGAATTTACGATCCAGAGGAGATTGAGAAAACTATTCTCCTTCTAAAAACTTAAATTGTGGGGCAAGTTGATTGAATGGCTTGCTCCTTTTAACTCCCAATTTTTGCAAGCTTTAAACCTTTATTTACCACATTTCAGGTCGGAAAAAACCATGAAAAAATTAACTTCTTTTTTGCTTGGTAGTGTTTTGCTCTTGGGTGCGGTGGCTTGTGCTGATGATGCTAAAACCAGTGCGGATGCTCCCAATACTGTAGAAACAACTCCAGATATTCCCGAAGCCGAACAGGTTCAAGACGCTCAAGAAGATGCTCAAAGTGAGATTCGTCGAAATCAGCTAAATTCTGATATTCGAGCCAGAGAACAGCGTAATAATGCGTTTAATAGCGGAGCCGATCAAGATCGGGATAGTGATGATATTGCGAGCGAAGTTCGCAGTAAATTAGAAGCCAATTTACCCGCGAGTGAATTACTGATTAAAGCCGAAGAAGGAATGATCATTGTATCAGGAACGGTTCCCACAGAAGAACAGCTACAGCGAATTGAACCCTTAGCGAAAGAGATCAAAGGAGTTCAGTCTGTCAATAATCAGGCTGTTGTTGCTCCAGCCCAACCCGAAGAAGATAACAACAACATAGACAACTAATACTGAGTCTTAACATCTTCTCTCTTTAAGTCATTTCTAGACGTGCTATAGCGCGTCTTTATTATTTATTCAGTGGCATTCAGACAAGCTAATACATCGAAGACTTAGACAAAAATAGTTAATTTAACCCGTAAGTTTAACCGAGAAAAGCAACTCAGACCTGATTGAAAACGTATAAATTCCAGTAGTGGCGCAGCACTCAACCGGGTGAAATAATAGATTAACAATCAATCTAAATCAGGAAAGGGAAGAATTTTTTACCTTACCCTATAAAGGATAGAGAAATCCAATCTCCTAATTTGTTGTCTCATCAATCTTGAGCGCTATGCACTTTTCTAACCGTTTACAACTGCTGCAATCTAACGTTTTTGCAGATATGGATCGCGCCAAAGCCAGAGCATTATCTGCGGGGCGAGATCTCATCGATCTCTCTCTGGGTTCAGCTGATCTACCCGTCGCCGATCGCATTTTAGATCGCATCCGAGACTCACTTGCTGATCCTTCCACTCATGGCTATG
>CAZNCM010000282.1:7717-7929 GCA_964571155.1 uncultured Lyngbya sp.
CGCAAATATGATATTCCCGTTGATCCAGAAACCGAAGTTTTACAACTCATTGGCTGTCAGGAGGGAACCGCCCATTTACCCTTAGCCCTTCTCAATCCCGGTGATTTTGCGCTGTTACAAGATCCCGGCTATCCTTCTCATTTTGGCGGCGTATATTTAGCAGGCGGTCAAGTCTACACCATGCCGATGTTAGCAGAAAACGGGTTTTTACC
>CAZNCM010000283.1:0-7889 GCA_964571155.1 uncultured Lyngbya sp.
TCCAGGATGGACGGTTGTTCGAGCAATTCCCCCAGAAGTTATGATGGGTATAATAACTGGAAAATACAAGCCTTATGGCGGTGTAATTCGTTGGGCTGCGGGAACAGAAAATGCAGGTCAAATTGTTCGACATTTAGTAGCATCTCCACTCAATCCCCTCAACAGTGCTGTTTCAGGGCTTAATTTAATTTCTGGAATTGTTGGCAATGTTCAACTATCTGAGTTGTCGGGTCAGGTTAATTCACTTTCACAGATGACCCAACAAGTTCTTCAGATGACAACAGGTACAGCGTTTGTTTCAGGGCTTAATTTAATTTCTGGAATTGTTGGCAATGTTCAACTTGAACAAGTTAAAGGAGAAACTCGACAAATTAAAGAAATTGCCCAATCTAACACATATCAACTATTTCAGTTGTCGGGTCAGGTGAATTCACTTTCACAAATGACTCAACAAGTTCTTCAAATCGCAACAGGTACAACAATTTTATCGGGTTTAAATTTAACGGTCAGTTGTGTTAGTTTTGCTGTTATTAATAATCGGTTAAACGCCATCGATAATAAGCTGCAAGAAATCCAAAAAGATGTTAAGGAAATCAAATCTTTTTTAGAAACTACCGAACGCGCACAACTTTTTTATGCTCTCAACCAACTGTTAAAAGTCGGCGATCATATTCCGGTTGAACATCGCCATACAATTCTGCACGATTCCCGCAAAAAACTGGGCGAGATCAATATGCGCTATCAGGAGCTTTTATCCCAGTCTAATACAATTGAGATAGCGATGGCTAATGAGGAATATTTTTCGCTAACAGCATTAGCCCATGCAAGATGTACGGCTGAATTAGGAATGCTTGAAATTGCTTTACAAGAAATTAAGGAAATGAACTTATTTTGGCAAACTCAAGCTCGTAGAGTCGCCAAACAACTTCTGATTGGAGAGTATCCCCAACGTTTTATAGCAAGCGATTTTGTTGATGAGGTTTTAGTCTTAGAGTTAACAAAATGGTTGGATTTTGCATATAAAGATGAGAAAGGACTGTTTTGGATTGATGAATTAAGACGCAATCATATTAACGAATTTTGGTATTCTAAAGGTCTTTTGAGAAAAGGTAAATCGGGCCTGAATCAAAATGTTGGCGTTGGTTTAGAAAAAGAGAAAACCCTGGTTATTCCAGCGCTGCGAAAATTAATGGCTCGGAGCGAAGTATTTGAAGGTTACGTCTCCCAATACGAACTGTTAAAACATTATCAAATGAAACCCTCCGAATTTGAAAAAGAAGTCGCAGCATTACCCGAATCCTCTGCTGTTGGCGGACATTTTATCCTTGAACCCACCTTTGAATTGACGGATTTCTGATCGGGCTTTTTTGGGTTTCGTTGCTCAACCCAACCTACAAATTTATACAAATTTCTCTACAAGGGAAGATACAATTGTCCCTCTCCTTGTAGGAGAGGGTTAGGGAGAGGTTTTTAACCCCTAATTCTCAAGCCCGATCGCCGCCCCTTCTCGCCTCGGATCGGCCGCCCCTTCTAACACTCCGTTTCCCGTCAGTCGAATTAAATTGGCATTACCCCAACCGTCCCATTTCTCAATATCATGTCCGCGACGCCGCAACTCATCCAACGTTACCGGGTTCATTCTCCCCTTTTCAACAATTAACTTATCCGGTAGCCACTGATGATGTATTCGCGGTGCCGATACCGCCTCCCCTGCATTCATCCCAAACTCAACCACATTCAACACCAGTTGCAGCGACGTGGTGATAATGGTACTCCCACCCGGTGAACCCCCCGCCATCACAAACTTTCCATCTTTGGTCACAATAACCGGACTCATACTCGATAACGGCGTTTTCAACGGGGCGATCGCATTGGCTTCTCCCCCAACCAAACCAAACAAATTCGGAACACCGGGCGCCGCTGCAAAATCATCCATCTCATTATTTAAGATAATTCCCGTCCCCTCCGCAACCACAGCAGCGCCAAAACTCCCATTCACGGTAAACGTCAAACTCACCACATTGCGTTCATTATCAACAACCGTTAAATGACTGGTTTGGGGAGACTCCCAAAGAGAACGCTGTAAAGTCGCCTCATCAACCGATTTGACCTGAGTTGAATTCCTCGCTTTTTTGATATTAATTGCTTCTCGCTGTTGGTTAGCGTAGCCCAAACTCGTTAAGGCTTCTACCGGTACCGTCACAAAATCGGGATCGCCCAAATAAGTCGCCCGATCTGCATAAGCAATTCGCATCGCTTCAGCTAATAAATGCAGCGTATCGGGGTTTTGTCTTCCCCAAGCTTTTAAATTCGTATCGCCGATAATATTTAAAATCTGAACCAAATGCACACCCCCCGAAGAAGGCGGAGACATTGAACAGACTTGAGTTTCCCGAAATTCTCCACAAACAGGTTTACGCCAAATTGGAGTATAAGCTTTTAAATCATTTAAAGTAATTAAACCGCCATTTTTTGCCATATCTGCGGCAATAGATTCGGCAATTTCTCCGCGATAAAAACTGTTCGGATCTTCAGCAATTCTTTTTAACGTTGTTGCTAAATCCTGCTGAATTAAAACCTCACCCGGTTGATAAAATTCTCCATTGCGAGTAAAAATTGCTTTCGCTGCGGGGTTATTCAAAATAACCTCTTGACGCCGTTTAACCGATCGCACAAAATAATCACTAACCGGAAATCCATCTTCAGCTAAACCAATTGCAGGGGAAACAACCGTCGCCCAGGGCAACTTTCCATAATATTGATGTACGGTGTAAAGTCCCGCAACCGTTCCCGGCGTACCTGCGGCGAGATGCCCGTCCAAACTCGCTCTCGGCTTAACCTTTCCCGCTTCGTCTAGGTACATATCCCGAGTAGCCGCTTTCGGCGCCCGTTCGCGAAAATCAAGGGCTTGAATAGTGTAATTTGCCTCAGCTTGTGACGTTGTTGGAGGAAAACCCACTAATAAAAACCCACCCCCCCCAATTCCGGCAGAAAAGGGTTCAACCACAGAAATCGCAAAAGTTGTCGCTACAGCCGCATCAATGGCGTTACCGCCTTGTTTAAGGATTTGAATTCCAACCTGACTCGCTAACCGATCAGCCGAAACCACCATACCCTGTTGACTGCGTTGAGACTCGGCAACCTTAAGTTGAGATTGACACCCAGTTGCCCAAATAATAATCAACAAACAAATAAAACTCTGAACAAATCGCGGATACCCACGCAATCGACTAATTTTAACCTGAAGTTGCACCGAGTTTTAACATTCTCTAATCTATCCAGTGCTTATCTTACCTTAAAAGTATCTCTCAGGAAAAAGTTGCTCAAAATGAGAAGCATCACCATCAAACTCAGTTGAAGTATCCAAGGGGAAACAACAAAAAACCAAACTCCGCAGACAATACCAATAACCGCTGCAAGTAGACGAGGCAGTTCTTCAGGGGTTCCTAGCGGATCGCCCAAACTTACCCAAACCGCAACACAGCAAATGACTAGAGGAATGATAAATTGTGTAGTCATAGTTCTTATTTCTTAACATTAGACTCATCACAGTATAGTAGACGACTTACAAAATTGTCATATTAATATCTACGGTTAGAAATTTGAACTTAAGCAGTGACCGTTCACTGTCTGGCTACCTGCCCATCTCCCCATCTTCCTAACTGTTCGCTGTAAGTTTACCCATCTGCTGCGATATACTGAACATTGCATCAAGATTGCTATTGAGTCAAAGCAATGCTAGGCAAATTTTTTCAAAAGCCAGAATCCGAACAAAGCGATCGCGTTCCTCCGGGTCAGTACCTTGCCAAAGGGTTTCCCGTCCTTACCTACGGAGACACGCCCGAAATTTCTACCGAAGACTGGGAATTTAAAGTTTGGGGTTTAGCCACACCCAAGACCTTTAGTTGGTCTGATCTGATGGTAATGCCTCAAAGTGAATTTACGGCTGATTTTCACTGTGTTACTCGTTGGTCAAAGCTAGATGTCACCTGGCGAGGAATTAAAGTCACTGACTTTATGAAGCAGGTTGAAGTCGATCCTCAAGCGGTTCATATTATGGAACATTGCTATGGAGGCTATACCACAAATATCGCTTTAGACGACTTTCTGCGAGAAGAAAACTTTTTTGCCCATACTCTGTTTGATGAACCTTTAAGCGCCGATCATGGTGGCCCGTTACGCTTAGTCGTTCCTCATCTGTATGCGTGGAAAAGTGCAAAATGGATTAATGGTTTAGAGTTTCTCGACGAAGAAGCGCTAGGATTTTGGGAACGCAACGGTTATCACAAACGGGGCGAACCTTGGGCGGAAGAACGGTATAGTGGTTTATTTTAATATCCTCGAAATGTTGGAGGAATTATGTCCGATATCGCCTCCGAAACCAATGGAGTTAATATTCACTCAGAAATTTCACCTTGGCTGACTCCTTTGGCTTATTCGCTGTTGTCCAATCTGGTTTTACCGATCTTTTTTGGTAGAATTCAGATTAGCGGACAGGAACGCTTACCCCAGTCCGGGGCGGTGATTTTAGCCCCAACTCATCGATCTCGCTGGGACCCGATTATTTTGGCTTATGCCGCAGGTCGCCTGGCAACGGGGCGAGACCTTCGCTACATGGTATTATTAGAGCAAACTCAGGGAATACAGGGTTGGTTTGTGCGTCGTTTGGGTGGGTTTCCCATTGATCGAACTCGCCCAACAACAGCCAGTATTCGCTATAGTGTAGAATTGCTGCAAAATCAAAACGTTCTCGTTTTGTTTCCCGAAGGGCATATTATCCCCGATCATAAAATTGATAAAATTCAGCCCGGAGTTGCTAGAATTGCCTTGCAAGCAGTTTCAGATCAATCCGATTTAAGTGTAGCAATTGTTCCGGTTAGTATTTATTATCAACATCCCGCCCCACCGCCAATGGGTTGTAAGATTTGGGTGAACATTGGTTCTCCTTTGAATGTGAGAGAATATCAACAGGATTCGATTAAAAAAGCAACTCGACACCTCACAACAGATTTAAAAGAAGGACTTCAAGCCCTACATCAACCCCCATCTGAACTTCTTTTGTGACAGTTTATTAAAATCTACTCGGTTGAGCTATTTTATGCTAATGTAAATTCATTTTAAGCCGGAACAGAAGATGACAATCGATACCCGTACTCACCCTAAATTGTAACTCTTTCTTTTCACTTTCTGTTATGACGATTTAAGCTGCAAAAAACTCATCTGATCTTTTCGTATTCTATTACATGAATACCAACGTTTCTTCTCAATCTCAGTCACCCAATCAGCCTGTTGTCTTACCTTCCTTAACGCCAGAGATCGTTCAACGCGCCCGACAGGGTTTAGAAGCCGCCCAGTTACTCAAGACTGAAGCAATTGTTGAAAAATCTTTACATCAAACTGAAGTTTTTATTCAACAAAAATCTAACTTAAAACGACGGGGATGGATACGCTGGCTGTGTATTCGCACCGTTATTCGGAGTTTATTTCGGGTTAAAGTCGAAGGTCTTGATCTCTTACCCAAACAGCCTGTTATTATCGCACCCAATCACCTCAGCCATATCGATCCCTTCCTGATTTTATCCGAAATTCCCGATCAACCCTATTATTATATTTTAGGTGATGCTCGCAGTCTTCACAATAAGGTTTGGAAACGGATCTTTTTGCGATTTAGTGGAGGAACAATTCCTATCGAACGAATTTGGAAAGAAGAAATAGCCGTCTTAGAAGCCGCAAAAGCCGGAGAGGAAGATTTAACAGAGTTAGCCGCAGCAATTGAACAAGATGTTCCGAAAGGAAACTCCATTCAAAGTTTACGACGATTAGATCGGATTGTACAAGGAGTTATTGCTCAAAAAAAAGGTATCATTATCTTTCCAGAAGGACGATTAGGATTTCAAGAAGGTCAATTATTTTTACCTTTAAAACGAGGAACAGTTATCTATGCGTTAAAAACAGGAGTTCCGATTGTACCTGTGGGAATTATGGGTACAAAAAATCTATATTTATACAAAGAACTGACAATTCGTTTTGGTCAACCCCTCACTTTTCCACAAATTGATCGACCTAAACCCAAAGATATCAAAATGGCTTTAGAAACTCTAGAAGCTGCTTTATTTGATTTATTACCTCAAAATTATCAAGAACCTAATGAACTCAAATTATTTAGTCATTTTCTGAATCGTATGCTGTTATAAATGGAGTCTTGAATGCTGATCGAGTTTAGTGTTGGAAATTATCTTTCGTTTCAAGATATTGTCACCTTGAGTTTAGTCACCGCTAAAATCCCACTTCCTCATAAAAAACTCCGAAACAATCGTATTAAAATCGACGATCAACTGAGTTTACTCAAAACCGCTATAATTTATGGTGAGAATGGGAGTGGAAAAACCAATCTAATTAAAGCTTTAAACTTGATGACTCATTGGGTTTTGAACTCGGTTCAAGATACTGCTATTCATTCTATCTTTCCAGTTCAACCGTTTCGTCTCAACTCCAAAACCATCAACCAACCTTCTCGATTTGAAATTGTTATTTTAATTAATAAAATAATTTATCGCTACGGTTTTGAAATCTACTCCAAAGACATAATTGCAGAATGGTTATATTACGTTCCTGAACATCAAGAAGTACCTCTACTGAAACGAGAACTCAATCAGTTTGAATTTTTTCCCCCTTTCCCCACCATTCCTGAACTTACTCCCCTAATTAAACCCCAGAACTTATTCCTCTCTTTTACCGAAAAATTTCAGATCGATATTATGCAAGATATTTGGAAATGGTTTCATCACAATCTCAAAATTATTCCCAATTGTTTTTCAAACTTGATTAATGTTAAAACTCTAAAATCCTGGAAAAAGCCTCAGTATCAAGATCAAGTTATACAATTTTTAAAGCAATTTAATCTGGGAATTAATGAGATTAAAATCGAACCCGTTTCAGACTCAAATCCTAATCAGCCCGTTGTGAAAATCATTCGTTCTGGTGATTCTAAAATCACGCCCGAAACTTCCTCCCAAACCTTTGATTTATATCAAGAGGAATCCCTTGGAACTCAAAAACTGATCCAACTCGCTATAATTTTAGTTGAAGCTTTAAACTCAGGTCAAGTCATCTGGATAGATTCACTCGATCTCAATTTACATCCGTTGATTACTAAAACAATTATTGAGTTATTTCATCAGCGAGAAACCAACCCCCAAAACGCACAACTGATTTTCACCGCCTATGATACCAGTTTACTCACTCCCAAACTCTTTAGACGCGATCAGATTTGGTTTACCGCCAAAGATATTAAAGATAAAATAGGGAAAACCGAATTATATGCTTTAGCTGAATTCAAAATCAAAAATGATAGTTCTTATGATCAAGATTATCTCTTAGGAAAATATGGCGGAATTCCGTTGTAAATCGAACTTAAACAAGCCTGATGCACTATCAAGAAGGAGGTTTCCCCAGCGGAAAACGAGGCTATTTAGAACGAAAAGTAGCAATTAGAGATTTAAAATTTGAACGATTTTTGATTGTCTGTGAAGGTGAAAAAACAGAACCCAATTATTTTAAAAGTTTTCCAATACCCGAAGACTGGTTAGATATTTACGGAATGGGAGACAATACATTAGGAATTGTTCGCAAAGCCCTTTTATTAAAAAAAGAAGGAAACTACGATCAAGTTTGGTGTGTATTTGATCGAGATTCCTTTCCCGCCCAAAAATTTAATCGCGCAATTGAACTGGCTGGAAAAAATAATATTAACATTGCCTACTCCAACGAAGGCTTTGAAATTTGGTATTTGTTACACTTCAATTTTTATGATACGGCTATTCCTCGCCGTGAATATAACGGAACTTCCGTCAAAAATTTCACCAAAAAGGCTTGAAACCCTTGATTTG
>CAZNCM010000284.1:0-7889 GCA_964571155.1 uncultured Lyngbya sp.
ATCATTCAATTGAAAAAAGTCAGGCAATTATGGCTCATCAAACCTTACCGACAGTCAAAGCTGATAAAATTCAACTCGGACAATTATTACAAAACTTGATTAGTAATGGGATTAAATATTGTCGTCCGGGTGTTATTCCTCAAGTCACGATTTCGGCGGAACAAAAACCCCAAGAATGGATCTTTATCATTCAAGATAATGGTATTGGTATAAAATCCGATTACTTTGAGCGAATTTTTCAAGTCTTTCAACGCTTACATACCGTTCAAGACTATCCAGGTACGGGTATCGGATTAGCGATTTGTAAGAAAATTGTTGAACGTCATGGCGGAAAAATCTGGGTTGAATCCGAGTTTGGTGTCGGGACAACTTTTTACTTTACCCTCCCTATTTAAGTTGACTTAAAAGGAACTATGAACTCAGAAAACTTAACCATTCAAACCCTGACTGAAAAACTCAAACAAACAGAAACCGCTCTTTTAGAAAGTGAAAATCGCTTTCGAGATTTATTTCACCTCGCCCCAATTGGCATGGCAGAAGTGTCACTAGAGGGACATTTTTTAGAGGTAAATTCATCGTTTTGTAAGTTTATTGGGTATAGCCGTAAAGAACTCATGCAACGCGGATTCAATCAGATTACACACCCCCATGATCGAGATGTGAGTATGGATTATTTTTCTCGATTAATTCAGGGAGAATTAAAGCAATATAACCTCGAAAAACGCTATCGTCACAAAGAAGGGCATTGGGTTTATGGAATTTTACACTGTTATCTAAGACTCGATACAGTTGGAAATCCATTGTCGGTGATTACACAAGTTCAGGATATTAGTGAATACAAAAAAATTGAAGAAGATCTCAAACAACAGAAAGAATATTTACGCTTAGTTTTAGATAATATTCCTCAACAAGTCTTTTGGAAAGATACTAATTTGGTCTTTAAAGGATGTAATAAAAAATGGGCTGAATATGCTCAGTTAGAAAGTGCTGAGTCTGTAATTGGAAAAACGGACTATGATCTGTTTAAAAATTGGGAAGTCGCTGAATTTTATCGCCGTCAAGATCGCCGAGTAATGGCTTCAAAAAAACCCGAGTTAAATGTGATCGCACCCAAACAAAAACCGACGGCTGATGGTAGACAAATTTGGCTAGATATTAGTCGAGTCCCGATGTTAGATACGGATGGATATGTAATTGGGATTATTGGCGTTTTAGAAGATATTACCGAACAAAAAGAGATTGATGAAAAACTACGACTGACTCAGTTTTCGATAGACAAATCAAGGGATTATGTGCTGTTTACTGATATCAATGCTCGTTTTTTTTATACCAATGAAGCGGCGACAAAAACCCTCGGATATTCTCGGGATGAATTTCTCAAAATGCAAGTGAAGGATATTGATCCAAATGCGTCTGAAAATCAATGGTCTATCTCTTGGGAAAATTTAAGACAACAAGGTTCATTTACCTTTGAATCTATTCATAAAATGAAGTCGGGTGAACCTATTAGTGTTGAAATTACTTTAAGCTATTTAGAATATAATAATAAAGAGTATGGTTGTGCGGTGGTGCGAGATATTAGCGAACGCAAACAGACAGAAATTGTCTTACAACAAGCAAAAGAAGCCGCAGAAGCCGCCAACCGTTCTAAAAGTGAATTTTTAGCCCGAATGAGTCACGAACTTCGCACACCGTTAAATGCAATTTTGGGTTTTACTCAACTAATGAATCGTGATTTGAAACGGAAACAATCAGTTTTACTTCAAGATCATCAAGACCATTTAGAAATTATTGGTCGAAGTGGCGAACATTTATTAAATCTAATTAATGATGTTTTGGAGATGTCTAAAATTGAAGCGGGTCAGATTTCCCTCAATTCTGCACATTTTGACTTGCTGAAACTGCTTCATTCTCTGCGAGATATGTTAGAGTTAAAAGCTCAATCTAAAGGATTAGAATTACGGTTTGAAATCGACTCAGATGTTCCTCAGTATATTCAAACGGATGAAAGCAAACTCCGTCAAGTTTTAATTAATTTATTGGGAAATGCCATTAAATTTACAGATGCAGGCTGTGTTGTTTTACGGGCTAAACTGGTTAGCGATTTAAAAGCTAATCGGCTCATTTTTGAAGTTGAAGATACAGGATCGGGTATTTCTCCAGAAGAACTTCAATATGTTTTTCAACCCTTTATTCAAACGGAAACCGGACGAAAATCTCAACAAGGGACGGGTTTAGGTTTATCCATTAGCCAAAAATTTATCAAGCTGATGGGAGGGAAAATTACAGTCAGCAGTCAATTGAATCAGGGAACTTGCTTTAGATTTAATATTAACTTTAAACCCGCTAATACTTCCCAAATTTCCTCAAAACCTGCGAGTAAACAAGTCATTGGATTAGCCGAAAATAAACCGAATTATCGAATTTTAGTGGTTGATGACAACTGGACTAATCGACAACTGGTGGTGAAATTATTGAAACCGCTTGGATTTGAAGTTCAAGAAGCAGAAAATGGTCAAGAAGCAATTTCAATCTGGGAAAAATGGCAACCTCATTTAATTTTTATGGATATGCGAATGCCTGTGATGGATGGGTATGAAGCGACTCAATATATTAAACAACATTTGCAGGGTCAAGCTACCGTGATTATTGCTTTAACGGCTAGTGTATTTCAACAAGATCAAACGGTGATTTTATCCGCAGGTTGTGATGATTTTGTTCGCAAACCTTTCCGAGTTGAAGTGTTGTTTGAAAAAATCTCCAAACATTTAGGGGTGAAGTTTTTGTATGAAGAAACTCCCGATGTTGATGAATGTGGAAAAACTCAACTTTCTCAAAAAATGGAAATAACTGATCCCTCTCAACTCACCTCTGAAGTGTTAGCTGTAATGCCTGAAGCCTGGATACAAGCCTTGCATCAAGCCGCAACTAAACTTAATAGTAAGTTAATCACTGAAGTGATTGGTCAAATTCCTGAAACGCATATTTCTCTAGCTAAAATATTAACTCAATTAGTAAAAGATTTTCGATATGATGTAATCATTGAATTGACTTCAAAAACTCAGAAATAATTTCAAATTCCATACAACAATGTTTTTATATTACGATTTTTTTCATTGTTAAATTCTCGAATAAATTTCATCCCAATTTTCTCTGCAACACGGCGAGATGCGGGATGATTTGCGGGCATATTAATATGAAGATGATCTAATTTTAAAACTGTAAAAGCATAGTCTTTTAGTGCTGTTGCAATTTCGGTGGCATATCCTTTTCCCCAATAGGGATAATGAATAATATAACCCAAATCGTTAACCCATTCATTAGCAACTTTTGACTTTAAAATTCCTGCATCTCCGATGATTGTTTCTGTCTCTTTTAAGAGAACTAAATAACGACCAAATCCGTTAAGTTTATAACTCTCTAAGGTGCGTTTTATCCAAGCTTCAACTTGGGATTGATTGAACGGTTGCGGCCAATAACTCATGGTTTTTGGATCGGATAAAATACTAAAAATATTATCTAAATCATCGAGTTTATAGGGTCTGAGATGTAAACGATGAGTTTGAATTTGCATGATTTTTATCCCGATTTTATCTGAATTTCCGTACTAATATATCACCATGTTTTCCGCCTGTCACTAAGGTTTGGCTATCTGGAGTAAAGGCAACGGGAGGATAAGCGGCTAGCGTTTTTAATAACCGTCCTAAAGGATGGCGATCGCTAATATCCCAAAGTTTAACGATACCCTCTCGACTCGCACTGGCTAAGAATTGACCATCAGGACTAATGGCAATTGAAAGGACTTCATCATCATGTCCCTTGAGTGTATGTAGAGTTTCTCCGGTATAAAAATTCCATAATTTTATGGTCTGATCACCGCTTCCACTGGCTAAAATTTTTCGATCTGGACTAAATGCTAAAGTATAAACTCGATCTGAATGTCCGACTAAAGTATGAAGACTTTTTAAATGACCAAACTGCCAAATTTTAATTAATCCATCTGCACTACCACTGGCAAATAAACTATTTTGAGGATGAGGTTCATAATTCTTATTTAAAGAGGCTAAATTTCTGTTATTTTGAGCAAAAGTAACGCATAAAACTTGATCTGAATGTTCATCGAGTCGATAGAGTAATTCACCATTTCTTTGATTCCACAATTTTAAGGTTTTATCTTCACTTGCACTGGCAATAATACAACCATCAGGACTATAAGCAACAGCATAAACACCACCACCACGATGACTATAGGGCGATCCAGAATGACTAAAAAACCGATCCGCCATGGTGCGATTTTTTAAATTCCAAGCGAGTATCGTTCGATCAAAACTTCCACTGACTAATCTATGACCATTCGGGTGAATTGCAACGGTATTTACAAGATCTCGATGGGCTAAAAATCGATGTAAAAGTTGTCCGGTTTTCAAGTTCCAAAGTCGAATACTACAATCTGCACTACCACTCACTAAAATATAACCTTTTGGGCCAATTGCAATCGCTCTAACGGGTGCAGAATGACCGTGTAAAGGGTTGACATTTTGACTGATTTGACTGACGTTTTCTTGAGGGTTATTATTGTTATTTTTTTCGGCTTTAAAAGAAAAAATTGAACGGGGTTGAGCGGGACCATTAGGAATAAATTTAACCGATTGACTGGCGATTAAACTCGAAAAACTCGGATGATTTTCAGGTTGAGAGACTAAAGCCAATTTAATCCAGTTTTGGTGAAAGTTAGGGACGAGTTTTTCTGCCTCTATTTCGGTATTAGCAATAATTTGCAGTGCGGTTTCGTGTTGACAACATTCCGATAAAGTTGGGCTTGATTCTGTGAGTTTTTGCAAGACTTCTTCGGCAGATTGATAGCGATTTTGTACTAAGTCTTGTAGCAGTTTATCTAAGATTGTAGCGAGTTGATCGCTAATCGTGTTTCCGGTTTTCAGTAGATGAGATTGCCAAATTAATTCTCCGGTAAAACAGTCAAAGAGTTGATTGGGAGGAACTTGGGTTAATAGGTGAATACAAGTCACGCCTAAGCTGTAAAGATCGCTGGCGGGATAGGCTTTTCCACCGCGAATTTGTTCGAGAGGGGCGTAACCGACAGTTCCGGTAATGGTTCCGGTTTGGGGTTGAAAAATATTCTGATTTTGTTTGGCAATCCCAAAATCAACTAAGACAAATTTCCGATCTTTTTGGCGTCGAATAATATTTTCTGGTTTGAGATCACGATGAATAATATTATGGTTGTGAAGAAAGGCTAAAATCGGGAGAATGTCAATTAAAAGTTCTTGAATTTTAGGTTCACTAAAAGGCCCCTGTTCCTCAAGTTCTTCGGCTAAATTTTGTCCAGGAATGTATTCTTCCACCAAATATAAACAGCCCTCCTGTTCAAAGGAAGCGAGTAGAGAGGGAATGCGATCATGTTCTCCCAACTCTTGTAACCGTAGGGCTTCTTGATGAAATAATTCAATGGATTTTTGTAGCTTAACTGTTTTGTATCCGTGAGAGGAAAATTGTTTGA
Organism: uncultured Lyngbya sp.; assembly: GCA_964571155.1. Classification (GTDB taxonomy): domain Bacteria; phylum Cyanobacteriota; class Cyanobacteriia; order Cyanobacteriales; family Microcoleaceae; genus Capilliphycus. Next base: position 5,519 of record CAZNCM010000284.1, read on the forward strand.
TAATGCAGGGTTTTTTTTGATTTCCCAGGTCAATACCTAAGAAGGTACGACTCATTCCACCTAAGCCAATTTCTTGCCTCGCCTGATACCGTTTTTGCAGGAGCAAAGTTGAACCACAGGTTTGACAAATGTCGATCTTGTGACCATTCTCAGGTTTGTTGCAATCGGGGTTAAAGCAGTAGCTCATAAGCACAGCATGAGCAGTCTAACACTGAATTTGTGTCTTCTAGTATGACGGCTTTTGAGTGCGATCAAGAACAATCTTAAGGATTATTTAGCTTTGAATGATAACTTAATGATAATTCAGCAAATCATCTAAATTCCAGAGTTTAATGGTTTTATCCTCACTCCCACTGACTAATATATTGCCATCGGGACTAAAGGTAACGGTATTGACAGCCCCTGAATGTCCAGAAAGCAAATTGAGTAAATCTCCAGTACCTAATTCCCGTAACTTAATCAAACTGTCGTAGCCCCCACTGGCGAGAATATGACCATTCGGACTAATTTTAACGGAATTCACTGCATAGGAATGACCGGAGAGGGTTCGCAATAACTTCTGAGTGCGAATTTGCCAAATTCTAATCGTTTCGTCTTTTCCCCCACTGACGAGGGTTTCACCATCTGGACTAACGGTTAAGGTCAACACTCCGCCTGTATGTCCTTCTAGGGTGCCAATTAATTCTTCATTTTGTAATTTCCACAACCGAATGCTATTATCAGCACCATCACTTGCCAAGATATCCCCGCGTGGAGAAATACTAAAAGTCTTCACCGAACCCGCATGACCCGTTAGCGTCCCTTTCAGTTGTCCGGTTTCCACATCCCACAACCGCACCGTTTGACTATAACTACTGCTATGACTGATAATCGTTTTAGCATTGGGAACAATAGCAACGGGCATAAATCCAGAGTCGAGGCGAGAATAACCCGTGACTAAAGTTCGCAGCAGTTTTCCGTTTTGCAGACTCCAAATTTTGATGGTTCCATCTCCCCCGCCTGTTGCAAAAAATTCACCATCGGGACTGACAGCGACATTTTTGACTCCAAAGGGATGACCTCCTAAAGTGAGTAAACACTCTCCGGTTTTGAAGTTCCAGACCTTAATCTTACCGTCTTCAGAGGCACTAATCAGGATTTTTCCATCCGGACTGACTGCGACCGATTTCACACCGTCGGCGTGACCACTTAAGGTAAGATTCTCCATTATCGTGAGGACTGTTTGGTGATGACTGCTTGTCTGAACCCTAACACAATCAGAATATTTGATAGCGTCAGGAAAACCTCTGCACCCCCATGTAACCAATCAATATTCGCTAAACTGTCGTGATAAACCATCTTGGCATAGATGCCAGCCGGAATCGTGACTCCAACAAATACTAACGTGCCATAAAATCCAATTAATGCCAAGCGGGGTGTCTGTCCTGAACGAGTTAGAAACCACAAAAAACCTAAATAGGGAAATAAAGAAAGGGCAAAGAGGGTGTCTTTTGATAACATTGTTCTAGCTGCTGATGTTACTCTTTAACGGATCGAAAACTGCGCCAGATGTACCAAGCCGCAATACAGAGGGTAATATTCCCGAGTACCGTCATCGCCGCCTGAAGCGTAACCATCCACTCAAAGGAAGGGGGATTATCAAAATAATGCCAGGTACAGGCACACATGGCACTGACGAGGGCGGGTAACATTGCCACCGAAAGTCCCCACCACGCTTTATTCTGAGTCACTTCACCATACCTCCAAATAAACCAAATTGCTGCCATCCACTCGATAACACTGGAAACGTGAATGATCCAGGTGGGAATTGAAAGTGCGTGCATAATAGAATTTTAGCCAAGTTGACCGCCAATTTACTCTGCTATCAATGCTTCATTTATGGTAGTCTAACATCTAAATCTCAACTGCTGTTTTTTTTGGTTTCATCCCGATCGGTTACGGGTTTGGTGTTGAGAATTAACTTTGGGTTGAAAATCTCGTCGTCATAAATTTCAATATGGAAAGGGTCGTTTGTAGTGGGTATTATGGCAAAGGAAACGGTGGAGATGAGGCATTACTCGCATCCTTATTACAGATGTTACCCCCTTCTGTTGAACCCCTCGTCCTGTCGGGAAACCCCCCCCAAACCCAAGAGCGTTATCAGGTGGCGAGTTATGATCGGATGAATGCTTTGGAAGTCTTTCAGGTTTTGCGAGGGGCAGATGCTTTGATTTGGGGCGGTGGAAGTTTAATTCAGGATGTCACCAGCGCCATTAGCCCTTTTTATTATGGTGGATTAATGGGTTTGGCGCAACAAATGGGTTTGAAAACAATTGCTTGGGCGCAGGGAATCGGCCCTTTACGACGTTCGATTACCCGTAAATTAGCTCAA
>CAZNCM010000285.1:0-6033 GCA_964571155.1 uncultured Lyngbya sp.
TCGCGTCGGAGAGAACCGGGGAAACGTTGGGCGACGGCGGGGTTGGGGTTAAAAATTACGGGTGTTGCCACACTAACGGTTAACCCCAATGCAATTAATAGAGATGTTCCGGAACGGCCTAACTTAGAAGTGAACATGATCGGAGCGTCCTTCATGCGAGTCGATTTGTTTAATTCTCAAGACGTAGAGTTGTTCAAATTGGTTCACTTTTCCAGGTGTTAGCAGTGAACAGGGAAAATTCATAATTCATAATTCATAATTGATATAATCAATCAAGTGATTTGTGAAATGGCGATGACTACACTTCAGATTGAAAACCTACCCCACGACTTCAAAATGAGCCTTTCTGAGTTATTGTCCCGCGTAGAACTTGGAGAAGAAATCATTATTTCAAATCAAGGTGTTGCGATCGCCAAGTTAGTTCCGCTTCGTCCAACATCCAATCGACGAGCAAGTTTGGGGCGGGATCGAGGGAAATTTATCGTACCAGAAGACTTTAATCAGCCTTTACCCGAAGATATTTTAGCATCATTTGAAGGGGATCGAGAGTGAAATTGTTGTTGGATACTCAATGTTGGTTGTGGTGGTTTGCTCAACCCGAACGCCTAAATGAGGAGGCAATTGAACACATTGGCGACGAAAGTAATGAAGTCTGGTTTTCTGTCGCTAGTATTTGGGAAATAGGGATTAAGGTTGCGATTGGAAAGTTGCCATTGCCAGAACCAATAGAAACCTATATTACCACTCGTATGATACAGTTAGATGCACAATATCTAGAAATTAAAGCTCGTCATGCCTTACAAGCGGCGGCTTTACCATTACATCATCGAGATCCCTTTGATCGAATGCTCATTGCTCAGGCTCAAATTGAAGGTATGATGCTTGTAAGTGCTGATTCAATGTTTCAGCAATATGAAAATATTTCCCTTTTGTGGGCTGGTAAAACGTAGGGGCGCTCTTGCTTGCGCCCAAAACCAACATAATACAGGAGGAGGGCGGGTTTATTAACTTTATTTGTTGGAAACATATATTAATGTATAAACCCGCCCCTACAGGATTTTTTATTGCCTCAAAATATAACAACTACTTCTTACATTTTGGGGAATGTTTATGTTTGTGAGGAACGGGGTCATATCCGCCCGGATGAAAGGGATGACAGCGGAGTATTCTTTTAATTGCCAACCATCCCCCTTGAAGAACACCAAACCGTTCAACCGCTTCTATTGCGTAGGTTGAACAGGTGGGTTGATATCGACAACTGGGGGGTAATAAGGGAGAAATAAACATTTTATATCCCTTAATTAATATTACCACAATTTTCTTGATCATTGCTATTTTGAACAATATTTTTCAACACAACGAACAAACATTTCGACTCCCATTCCCAACGCCGTTTCATCGAAATCAAACCGGGGATGATGGTGGGGATAAGCCAAATCTTTTTCTGCATTTGCCGAACCCAAAAAGAAATAACAACCGGGAACTTCTTGCAGGAAATAGGACATATCTTCGCCGCCCATTGTTTGACATTCGGGGACAATTCCGACTGGGGTTTCTACCACCGTTTCGGCGACACTTCTGACTAACTCTGCTATACGACTATCATTAATCACGGGCGGATAAAAGGGGTAATAATTTAAGTCATAATTCGCCCCCTGACCCTGACAAATTCCGGCGATAATATCTTCCATGCGTTTCCCAAAAAAGCCTGCGTAACCTGGGTTAAAATATCGCACGGTTCCGGTCATTTTTGCTGAGTCTGCAATCACATTATTGGCGTGTCCGGCGTGAAGGGAACCAACTGTTACCACCGCAGATTCTAACGGGTCAACATTACGAGCAACAATGGTTTGTAGAGCATTAACAATTTGGGCTGCAACCACAATAGAATCAATCGTTTGATTGGGCATCGCCCCATGTCCGCCTTTACCTTGAATGGTGCATTCAAACAACTCGACCGCCGCCATTAATGCACCACTTCTCACCCCGACTGTTCCCAGTTTTAAATTATTCCATAAATGCAAGCCAATTATTGCATCAACATCGGGATTTTTTAATACTCCCGCTTCTATCATCGGTTTGGCGCCGCCCGGGCCTTCTTCTGCGGGTTGAAAGATGAATTTAACTGTTCCTTGAAAATCTTGGCGATGGTTGGCTAAATAATAAGCGGTTCCTAATGCAATGGCGGTGTGTCCGTCGTGTCCGCAAGCGTGCATTATTCCGTCATGTTGGGACTTGTAGGGAACTTGATTTTCTTCTTGTATCGGTAAGGCGTCCATATCCGCCCGAATGCCTAAAACTGGCCCTGGCTGATGACCTTCTATGGTGGCGACGATTCCGGTTTTGGCAATTTCGGTTTGATGTTCAATTCCCCAAGTTTTTAATTTCTCGGTAATAAATTCTGCGGTTAACTGTTCTTTAAACCCCAATTCGGGACGTTGATGAAGTCGGCGACGCCATTCGACTAATCGCGGTTGCAAATTGCGAATTTCTAGTCGCAGTTGAGAGAGGTTATCGGTGTTGAGGGCGGGAACAGTTGAAACCATAGAGTTTTAGGGATTAGGAATTTTGCAGCTAATTACATGATCTCTTATTATAACTGTTCTCACGCCTCGAATAAAAGCCGGGGCGGTTTTATTGTTGTCAAATTGTTGAATCTTTCCCCCAACTCCTTCTGCGGAAATGAAAGGGGGAATTCATACAATCACTAATGAGTAAATTAGTTGGCAGAAGCTTGAATATCGACGGTTTGTTTACCGGGATTTTCTGCGGCTAATTCGGCTTCGGCTTCGGCGACGGTATCTTCCCAAAGTTCTCCCACTTCGGCGAGCGCTTTTTGTCCGTTATGATAAAGTTTAACGCCGCTTTTTATACTCGCTTTGGCGACATTTTTAACGACGGGAACGAGTATGGGAACTAAGACTAATGCACCGACTCCAACCGCTGCGGTTGTCACTGATGTTTGTTTGAAGGTTCTCAATAGATGAAGGTGTGCCATGATAATTTTCCTCGCTTTATTCAAAGGCTGAAAAGGTTTTGCGTTGAACTAGCCGACCGTCTGAGGTGCGGGACGACCTGCCATAAAGTTCAAAAACATTGATAACATCGAAGACTTAAAGTCTGAAAATACTCCTTTTTTCTCGGGGAGTTTTGGGGTTTTATTCACAGCGGTTTTGGAAACGGTTTCTACTTTTTGTTTAACCGAATTTTCAACAATATTCTCAACAATTGTTTCGGCTTTTGCTTCTTCAACGGATGGGGCGAGTTGTATTTCAGATGTTGTTTCCGGAGCGGCTAATATTTCAGAAAAATTGGGTTTACTTTCTGCGACTTTCTCAAACAAACGGTTTAACTCACTCTCCAGTTTGACAATACTATTAAAATGATGAATAATCGTCACCGAAGCGGTTGCGGGATTGATATTAATGGTTTTAATCCCAGAAATTTGTTCGGCGAATCTTTCTAAGCGTTTGGCATAGCGGGAATCTTCTCTCACTTGCGGAACTCTCAGCCTAATTCGTCTGGGTGTGGAATGAATGACGCTGATTTCTAATTTTTTCTCGGGGATATTGTTAGAATTTGTAGCACTCAAATTGGCGGTTAATAGTGCGGCATTTTTGAGTTGGGGTTTGACGCCGTTGATGACTTTGGCTGTGGCTTGACTGGTTGCGTAGGAAACCGGAAGCGACACCCAACCGCTTATTCCTAAATGTCGGTTTAATAGCATCGCCGCACTCATCCGAATTAGGGTTTCAATCACTTCGGTTGAGGGTTGAGAATTGGGGATAGATGTAACCGTCTGTTCGCCAGAAACTCTCTGATGTTCTAATTTATTTTCTAACGCACAGTGAGAAACGGTTAACTGTGCTAAAAGTTGAGAAAGCGAGAGTTTTCGCGTGTCAAATTTCAAGACTAAACTATCGGTATCGGGATGCAATATAACGCTGTAGACTCCCTCAATTTGTCGCAGGTGTTGGGCGACGGTTTCTTTGTGATTTCTCGCTTTTATTCGCACACGTCCCGGTGTTGCATGAACCACTTCAATTGCTGTGTTTATGGGTTGCGGGGTCGTGTTGGTCATATTCCACCTCCTTTGGGGGAATCTAGAGTAGATGCTGAACTTAACCCCTTGGTGCCAGGGTTGGTTAAACGAAGGTTAAGTTTCTTTCTAATTCTAGATTAAACCTTTTGGGTTCTAATGACAAGTAGAACTCTTTTTTTTTTACAAATTTTATTATAGAAAACTTTCTCGAAAACTTTGGGGGAGCCGCTTTCAGGTCTTTTTTATCGGTGGATTTGGGAAAGTTTTAAATGATTTAAAAAATCTAATTGACAACAATGTTCAATTGTTTAAATCCCGCTTTTTTTACTAAGATTTAGGCAATAATTTGGTTACGGCTTAAGGATAATTTTGTGACAATAACCTGCAACTGTTGTCGGGGTTGTTGGGATGAGTACCCTCTCTCCGGGCTCTCCGCGCAACAACGAGCGGGACATAACCCTAAATCTATGATTTCGTGACAAAATCTATAGTTTCTTCTATAAAAGTGTTTTAGATATTGTCACAAAATTAAAACCGGTCTAAGATAGAGACATCGCAACGCAAGGAGTTGAACGAATATGCACAGAAGAGGAGGATGTCGTCACGGTGCCGGACGTCCGGGGGCTTGGAGACACGGGCAAACCCAAACCATTCGCGTACCGATGGCGCTGAAAGAACAGTTGCTCGAAATTACCCGACAGTTGGATAATGGGGAGACGGTGGGCTTCGCAGAAAACGACCTACAAGAGTTGATGAATCGTTGGCAACAAGAATGTAATGCGGCTTCGCCCGATGCGGTAGAATGGCAAAAAGTTCGTCAACTTTTGGCAGAACTTCAGCAGGTTTTATTGATGTCAAGCCTTGAGTCGGGATGCGGAAACCGCAAGGGTCACAGAGGTCAAGGTCACTGTCACGGACACAATCACGAAGTTGTTGAAACACCGATTATTTAGTCGCAATTTGTTTATCCCCCCTGGCTTTTGAAAGGGGGGTTAGGACAGGGAAGGGGTTAGTTTTTAGTTGCTCTTAAAATTAAAATTCTGTTTGCCGCCCTCATTTTTGGAGTTGCTATCCGATTATGAATGAATCCGAAAACGAATATCAATTAAAGATACTGGATATGGCGGCTAATCTTTGTTTGGATAAAATCGCCACTCCTACGGATGAAAATCTAAGGTTCATGGAATCTAATGTTGATAAAATTGTTTGGGATTTGGCAACCCAAATCTATCAACAGAGTGGTTTTAAAGCTGATTTGGCTAGGGTGAGGGATATCGTTATTTCTCGCCTTGAAAATATCAGGTATCAAATTCAGCTTAAAGCCGAACAAAAAGCCGCAGAAGAAGCCAAACGTTTAGACGAGTTGCAAGAACAAGCCGAACAAAAAGCCGCAGAACAGGCTAAATGTGAAGCCGAGTTGCAAGAACAAGCCGAACAAAAAGCGGTAGAAGAAGTTAAACGTTTATCCGAGTTGCAGAAACAAGCCGAACAAAAAGCGGTAGAAGAAGCCCAACGTTTAGACGAGTTGCGAGAACAAGCCGAACAAAAAGCGGCAGAAGAAGCTAAACGTTTAGACGAGTTGCAGAAACAAGACGAAATTTTTCTCAAACTGCGAAGGATATTGGCTCAACAATCAGGAGTCGATGAAGAAGATGTAAAATTAGATAGCCATCTTGGAGACGATTTAGGTTTAGGTTCAGGTAGTACATATGATTGCTATCAAGATATGATGGAACTTGCTATGGCTATAGAAGAGGAATTTGAAATTGAGATATCAGACGATGAAGCAGAAAAAATTGGTTGTTTGCACAGTCCTCCAACTTGCACAGTTGGAGAATTGCTCGATTATATTTATCCAAAGATTAACGACGCTATAGAAAAAGCGGTAGAAGAAGCCAAACGTTTATCAGAGTTGCGAGAACAAGCAGAACAAAAAGCCGCAGAAGAAGCTAAACGTGAAGCCGAGTTGCGAGAACAAGCAGAACAAAAAG
>CAZNCM010000285.1:6043-7036 GCA_964571155.1 uncultured Lyngbya sp.
GCCGAGTTGAAACCCGAAATTTTTCTCAAACTGAAAGAGATACTGGTCGAAGAATTAGCAGTCGATGCAGAACAAGTAAATTTAGATAGCCATCTTGCAGACGATTTAGGTGCAGATGGACTAGATGGATGGCAACTTAGTATCGCTATAGAAAATGAATTTAAAATTGAGATACCGGAGGAAGAAGCAGAAAAAATTGGCTTGTTCTCATATTATAAAACCAATAGTTCTCCCAATAGACTTTGGCTGGTTTCGACGTCAGAGAACTTTCAACCACCAAATTACCACCCTCCAACTTGCACAGTTAGAGAATTGCTCGATTATATTTATCAGAAGATTAACGACACTACAAAAACAAAATAGAATCTGTTCTGGGTTCTGGCAATCCTCCAACTACAGCAATGGTGTCGCACAAACGAGCAACTTGTCAACCCGTACGATGGCGAGTTCGCAGTAGGTGGGGGTTGAGGGGGCTAGGGGGGAATCTTAAGACAATGCTGAGATTTGCAACACCCTTGAGTTTTGCTCGCCGCTTGTGCTTAAATGAGAATCTGGGGAACATCTGATCTGGCGATCGCAATTCGATAAAAATAAAATTGTACAGGCGAGAAGTTTCTCCAGATTTGACGCAGGTACTTGGCGGAGGATAATAAATGTTAACTCAAAATCAGGCTAAATTGGCACTTGTTGAGCGCATCAGAACCGCTTATCAAAATAACCCCACCCGCACGATAGCAATTGGAGTCGGAGTTTTAGTCTTGACTCCTGCGGTTATTCCCTTACTCAAACCTGTGGCAAAAGCGGCGATAAAAGGCGGCGTTTCGATGTACGAAAAAACGAAAGCGGCGATGGCAGAAACGGGCGAAGTGTTCGGAGATATTGTTGCCGAAGCCCAAGCGGAAGTCGCCGCCGAAGCCCAACAAAAAGCTGAACAAAAAGCGGCTTTATTATCTAACCACAGCAGCCCGAAAAACTAAAAAATTTTCTCGGCAG
>CAZNCM010000285.1:7050-7842 GCA_964571155.1 uncultured Lyngbya sp.
CGATCTCTGTCTGAATGGGTTTGCTGTCTTGGTAAAGGGATAACCCCTGTTTAATCGCAGCTTTTAACAAGGGCCGTCCCAACTTGGTTGCAGCCGGAACTACAATGGTTCCCAACACAATTACCCCAAGTCCGGCTAAGGCGAGTTGATGGTTGGGATTTTCGTCTTCGAGAATTTCTCTCAAATGAAGTGACAAAACAGACCGATCCCAATGAATTAGAGACATAATTGCTCTCCTAATATTTTATCAACAATTAAACCCAAAAATTTGATGATTTTAACGAGAAGTTGAACCTCCTCCTTCTAACTGATGTTGAACTAACGGACGCAAACTATTTAAACCCGCAGCAATTGCCGAACCGTTGTGAATAACCGTCGCAATTAATGGGTTTAAACCGATAGCCGAAGCTAACCCCAAAGCAATTAAATTCGGGGCGACAACAAGCAGGGTATTTTGGTCAATTAAATTGCGAGTTTCCTTGGCAATGGCGATCGCCTGTAGTAAACTACTAATATCATTATTCATCAACACAATATCGGCCGTTTCCCTCGCCACATCGGAACCGTCTTCAAAAGATACCGAAACATCCGCATAAGCCAACGCCACCGAATCGTTTAACCCGTCGCCAACAAACGCCACAGTTCGCCCGGAACGGTGCAAATCTCGAACAATTTTCGCTTTTTGTTCGGGGAAAGCTTCCGCGTGAACTCGCTTCGGGGGAATATTCAATTCTTCTGCAACTAAATCCGCCCGTTGACGGCTATCTCCGGTTAACAAATGAATCTCCATTC
>CAZNCM010000286.1:0-1094 GCA_964571155.1 uncultured Lyngbya sp.
CGATACTGCCCCAAACTACCGTAAGCATTGCCTAACTGTCTTATAGAATTAGTTTCCCCATTGCGATCGCCTATCTCCCGATATATTTCTAATGCTGCTTGAAAAGACTGCAAGGCTTCTTGAAATTGACTTGTATCTAGTTGTTGATTACCCTGTTCAAATAATCGATCTGCTTCTGCTTGTCGTTCCTTTTGTACAAGAACGGGAGACTCAGACAGAACGTTTGTAGGTACCATTGGACTCAACACACCAATTACCACCGCCAGGGTTAGAGCTTTTGGGTTCAGCATCGGAGTTTGGGTTGGGGTAGATGTTGCTTCACTTCTAACTTATTTCTGGGGTCGTTGCAGATATGCAGTTTTAGACTATGGAGACAGAGTGTAAACACCGAATACGGTGCAGGATGTAAGATGAATAAATGTTGAGTTTTTGAACGTCATTTTAGTTAAATTTCAAATGAATTTATTTTACATCCTGGGTATTTTCCTGATTATCCTCACGTTAGGGATTGGATTGTATCTAATCAGCGCTCGTCGTTATCAATCTTCTGATTCTGTTGCCAATTCCTACGATGAATGGACGGAAGATGGCATTTTAGAATTCTACTGGGGCGAACACATTCACCTCGGTCATTACGGTTTACCACCCGAACAAAAGGATTTTATCACAGCAAAAGAAGACTTTGTACATGAAATGGTGCGTTGGGGAGGTTTAGATAAATTACCCCCAAATACAACTGTTTTAGATGTGGGTTGCGGAATTGGGGGAAGTAGCCGCATTTTAGCCCAAGATTACGGGTTTGACGTCACGGGAGTCACCATCAGCCCCCAACAGGTGAAACGCGCCCAGGAATTGACCCCGGAAGGACTCAGCGCTAAATTTCAGGTTGATGATGCGATGGCGCTGTCTTTCCCCGATGAAAGTTTTGATGTGGTTTGGTCTATCGAAGCGGGGCCACATATGCCGGATAAAGCGGTTTTTGCTAAAGAATTGCTGCGAGTCCTCAAACCGGGTGGAGTGTTAGTAGTCGCCGACTGGAACCAACGAGATGACCGTCAAATTCCCCTGAATGGCTGGGAAAACCCCGTGATGCG
>CAZNCM010000286.1:1104-7822 GCA_964571155.1 uncultured Lyngbya sp.
ACTCGATCAATGGTCCCATCCGGCGTTTTCGAGTATTGAGGGCTTTTCTGAACTTTTGGCGGAAACAGGACTGGTAGAGGGCGAGGTAATCACCGCAGATTGGACAAAACAAACCCTTCCCTCTTGGATAGATTCGATTTGGCAGGGAATAATTCGGCCCCAAGGGTGGCTGGGTTTTGGGCTGTCGGGTTTTGTTAAATCTGTGCGTGAAGTACCCACCCTGCTGCTGATGCGGTTGGCTTTCGGGGCGGGACTTTGCCGCTTTGGGATGTTCCGGGCTGTGCGGGCCAATTGCGATCGCGAACAGCTTTCCGCCAACAGGGAACAGGTTTCGGTGGAGGTTTAATCTCTCGGGGCGGGTTCGGGGTGAATTTATGTTTTGAACAAATCACAACAAATAACATCAATAAACCCGCCTCTACGCTACTTTTAACCAACGACTGAACTTCTTTGTACCGTTTCTTTTGGGGGTTCAGGTTCGGTTGAACGATTAATTTGCCACCACAGGGCTAAACCGCCCCCAATGACTAATACTGCAATCCCAATAACGAGTAGAATTTGTTGCCATTTTTTCAAACCTGAAGGTGTTGCTTGGGGTTGTTTTTCGGATTCTTCGTCGTCGTACATTAACGCCTTAGAAGCTTCGGTTGGTTCCGACTCAATTTCATCGGGTATACTGGGTTTAGCGGCAGTATCAATCAAAATTAATTTCTGCTGGGAAACCCCACAATAGGTTAAAACAACTGAAGTATTATCATGACCATTGTGAGTATTGGCTAAATTAATCCATCCTTCTACAGCAGACTCTAAAGACTTTTCACCTTGCAAGACAGCCGGGGCATAAGCCGCCCAGGATTTTTCCACCCAATCATTATCACTTAAGCCATCAGAACATAACAACAATAAACCATCTTCTTCGATAATAAATCGCTGTACTGTTGGACGCAAAAATTCAGCTTCTCGGGTACCAACCGCTTGAGTTAAAGCCCCGGCATCCTGACGTTGAGAGGCTTCCCAATACAAACTCCGACCCTGTTTCACTTCTCGGGTAATCACATCATCATCAATGGTGAGGGCTTGACAAGAGTCCCGAGTCATCCAATAGGCGCGACTATCTCCCACATTTACAATATACAATTCGTGAGCATTTTTCAACTCTGAACTTTTGGCAGTTTTTAACTTTTGGGGAAGTTGTAATGCCATCACTAAAGTGGTTCCCATCCGTTGACGTAGGGAGCGCTTTTGGTCATTATTTTGGGCAGAAATTACATTATTAATGACTCGGGTAATTTCTTGGAGTTGATCGATAATTAAGTCGGGAGGAGTTAAGCCTTCTTGCTCATTAATTTCGCTCATAAAAGTGGCAATTAACGGTTGTATTGATTTCACCGCTAACTGACTGGCAACTTCTCCACCTTCGTGACCCCCAACTCCATCACAAATTAGACTTAAATGAGGAATTAACTGATGATGGGGATAACTATCAATCTGTTCTAAATTAACTTTTTGGGGATAATAACTATCTTCATTATGCGATCGCAATGGCCCGGTATCACTGTGAGCCGCAACTGCTAAATGTAAAGGTAATTGAGCCGCTTGTTGTAATAAAAGTTGGTTCAATTCATCGGAAATAGTTTCCAGAGAAGCCTGAGAACTTTGCATCAGTTGAGAAATTTTTTGCAACGGTTGCTGCACTTCATCTTGAGCGGTTTCAATAAAAGCAGACCAAAATTCAGCCAAATCTTTCAAAGTCGGTTTAACTTTTCCCTGATGCAATTGGATTAATCGAATTCGCCAACTTTCAACCCGAAGATTATCTTTAACTAAAAGACTATAAGCCGCCCCTTGTTCTGATAATGGTGTCCAAAGTTGCAACATTTGCCACAACCAATACACTTGACGAACACTTTTAGTTTTCGGCCAAACTTCCGCCATGGACGGTAAAATTGTCCCCTTAGAATCGGTGGGAATATTATCCAATAATAAAACTTCTTCGCCTTCAGAAGCCGTACCTAAGTTATAAATCCCATGAACTCCCGGAAGGTGTAAACGATGGGAATACAGGTGCAAATAAGGCAAGATTACATCGCTAATTGACTCGGGAATTGTGGGGGGTACAGCAGGTTTAGTATCCAGCCAAACTTGAGGCGCCCCGACATAATAGCGATTTCCCACCACTTGTCCGGGCTGAATTTGACCCGCAGTTGAACCGACAGCCCACAGATAACGATAACTCAATTGCGTTTGACAGGTCTGACAAACTTGACGACCAAGAGTATTGCGAGGCTGAGGACAGGTGGGGTTGGGACAGTAAATCGGGGGTTGCGATGCACTGCTAATTTGGAACAGTTTTTGTAAAGACACGAGTCAAGATATATTGCTTAAGGACTCAACTTAGAAAAATTCAAATATAAAATGATTGTAGCCCAAGGCTGGATTGTTCTGAGTTGTACTCTGCATAACAGAACAATTACTTAAGCTTCACCCCTGCGGTGCTACTGTTTGCGTTCTCCCACCCCACCATCGCTTATGTTACTCAACCCGACAATCTTTTGGTTACTCGCTGGCGTGTTGCTTTGCATGATGGAGTTGTTTGTGCCGACGGCTTTTGTCGAATTAATGATGGGATTGAGTGCGCTTGTGGTGGCGGGAGTGTCGTTAATTGTTCCCTATGCCAATGTACAAGTTTTACTGTGGATGATTTTATCAGTCGGTTCAATTGTTGGCTTGCGACGATGGCTTCCGAGTCACCGAGTTCCGACGATAGAAGATGCACAAGAAGCTGAAACTTTAACCGAAATTTTACCCGGTCAAGCGGGTCGAGTTTTGTACGAAGGGAATTCTTGGCGAGCGCGTTCTGATGGCAGTGAAATCGCGATTGCTCCTCATCAAAGGGTAATTGTCATTGGACGAGAAGGCAATACATTGATTGTCATTTCAGAACAGTTACTCCATGCTTCGGACTAATTAATTTTTGAGGTTTTGTTTAGGAGTGGTGATTTCCGAGATTAGACCTTTTGAAACTGTAGATCTAAAATTAGAGGAGTCTTTGTTATATTTTTGTGTTTCTTTTGATTGCAATCTGTTCAAGATAACTTAATATTGAGGGAACTTAAAATGGAAAATTTTCTGTTACTGGTCCTGCTTGCTTTGGGAGGTTCTGGTCTTGCCGGATCGGTCAAAATTGTTAATCAAGGTGATGAAGCGTTAGTCGAAAAGTTAGGGAAATATAACGGTCGAAAATTGAAGCCGGGTTTGAGTTTTGTGGTGCCTTTTTTGGATCGAGTCGCTTACAAAGAAACCGTTCGAGAACAGGTTTTAGATATTCCGCCCCAACAGTGTATTACTCGCGATAATGTTTCGATTAGTGTCGATGCGGTTGTTTATTGGCGGATTATGGACTTAGAAAAAGCGTGCTACAAAGTGAATAATTTGCAAGCTGCGATGGAAAATTTAGTCCGCACTCAAATTCGTTCGGAAATGGGTAAACTTGAACTCGATCAAACGTTTACCGCCCGTACAGAAGTCAATGAAATGTTGTTGCGAGATCTTGATATTGCCACCGATCCTTGGGGTGTGAAAGTGACTCGGGTGGAGTTGCGTGATATTTGTCCGGCGAAGGCGGTTATGGATGCGATGGAGTTGCAAATGTCGGCTGAACGTCAAAAACGGGCGGCGATTTTAAAGTCTGAAGGGGAACGAGATTCTGCGGTTAATAGTGCGCGAGGTCATGCAGAAGCCCAAGTTTTGGATGCAGAAGCCCATAAAAAGGCGATGATTTTAGAAGCTGAAGCCGAACGTCAAACTCAAGTATTGAAAGCCCACGCCACCTCTGAAGCGCTGCAAATTATTACAAAGGTTCTCAAAAGTGATCCAAAAGCCTATGAAGCGTTGCAATTTTTACTCGCTCAAAATTATATGGATATGGGAACAAAAATTGGGAATAGCGACAGCAGTAAGGTGATGTTTCTTGACCCCCGTAGTATTCCCGCAACGTTAGAGGGAATCAAAGCAATTGTGGGGGAGAGTTCACAGAATTCTGACTTACAAAAGCCTTTTTAAATCGGTGAATTGAAAAAGTTTGTAGTTGGGCTTCAGCCTTGACTTTTTGTGCTTTAGCGCAACTACAAACTAACGGTTCATTTATTGAGATTGGGCTTGAATGGCGGTAATTGCAACGGTATTAACGATATCGGTAATTGTACACCCACGACTGAGATCGTTAACAGGTTTTTTCAACCCCTGTAAAACGGGGCCAATTGCCACCGCATTTGCGGAACGTTGAACGGCTTTATAAGTGTTATTTCCGGTGTTTAAATCGGGGAAAATAAACACCGTTGCGTGTCCGGCGACTTCACTTCCGGGTAGCTTGGTTTTCGCCACACTTTCATCAACTGCGGCGTCATATTGTATCGGCCCTTCTATTTTTAAATCGGGGCGTAATTGTTGAGCAATTTGAGTGGCTTGACGGACTTTATCCACATCTTCCCCTTTCCCCGATTCTCCGGTAGAATAAGACAACATCGCCACTAAAGGTTCAATCCCAAAGGTTTTTGCAGTGAGTGCTGAACTAATCGCAATATCGGCGAGTTGTTGAGGGTTAGGATTGGGATTAACTGCACAATCTCCATACACCAAAACCCGATCTTCTAAACTCATTAAAAACACGCTGGAAACAATCGAACATCCTGGCTGAGTTTTAATAAATTCTAAGGCTGGACGAATGGTATGAGCCGTTGTATGAACCGAACCTGAAACCATGCCATCGGCAACCCCTTTATACACCATCATTGTTGCAAAATAACTATTATCGTGCATCATATCGGCTGCACAATCTCGACTAATTCCTTTATGTTTTCGCAGTTCAAAATAGGTTTCGGAATAGTCTTCATACCAGTCAGAATTGCTCGGATCAACAATCTTAACACCGTCTAAATTTAACCCCAAAGCCGCAATTTTATTGTTAATTTCTGACTCTTGACCTAACAGCGTAATCTCGACTACACCCCGTCGTAATAAGATCTCACTGGCTTGTAAAATCCGTTCTTCGTTTCCTTCGGGTAAGACAATATGTTTTTTATTCTTTCTGGCGCGTTCAATTAACTCATATTCAAACATTAACGGAGTCAGACGACGGGAACGGGAAACAGAGATACGTTCAGCAATTTTTGAACCCTCTACATAGGACTCAAATATGCCTAAAGCAGTGGCAATTTTTCGGGGATTATCTGCGGTTATTCTTGCTCGAACTTGACTAATTTTAGTCGCAGTTTCAAATGTATCTTCTTCAACCATCATAATCGGTACACTCCACTGACTAAACCCATCAATGAGTTTATAAATACTCAGAGGAATTTGGATATTTCCCGTTAAGATAATTCCGGCAATATTGGGATAGTTCTCTGATAAAGTTGCCACTAAACAACTTAATAAAATATCAGCCCGATCTCCGGGAGTAACGATTAAACTTCCTTCTTCGATATGTTCGAGGAAGTGAGGAACTTGCATCGCTGCTACTTTGCAATCATGGACTTCTCGGTTGAGTTGATCTCCATCGCCATGAATGAATTTTGCGTTAATTTTTTGAGCGACTTCTCCAATGGTCGGTTTCCAAAGAATTTCTTCTTCAGGTAATACAAAAACCGGATCTTCTGAAGACCAGCAGTTTTGAAATTTTTCGGTGATTTTACTAATATTTTCGGGTAAAACTCGGTTGACAATTGTAGCAGCAATTGTACATCCTTCTTCGAGAAAAGCTTCTCGTTCGCTGCGAACTCCATCAACGACTTCTTCGGGGGTTTTTCCCTGTCCATTGGCGACAATAATAATTGCTGAACCTAAATCATTCGCGACCTGAACATTCAAATCAAAATCAAAGGCGGAAGTCACATCAACCGTATCAGCGCCTTCACAAACAATAAAATCACACTGTTGTTCTAGGGTTTTATATTTTTCTAGAATAACTTTGAGGAGTTGATCATAATGTCCTTCAGCGACGATATGTTGGGCTTGTTCGTGATTTAAAGCGTAGAGAGATTCATAGGGAAAATCAAGTTGATAACGACTGCGAATTAATTCTATATCAGGATCAAGTCTATCTCGACGATGAATAATCGGACGAAAAACACCTAATCGACCAATGCGTTTAGACAGCAATTCCATAATGCCGAGTAGCACAAGAGATTTACCACTGTCGGAGTCTACTGCTGCGATATATAAGTTTGAAACCATAGAAGCCTCCCTGGATACACGCAAGAAAATAATTAGATTTCAATGCTTTGTTCCGTGAAATATTGGCTAATTTTTGATGTAACTTTCTCGGTTCGATGATCAAGTGTTGCTGGCTAATTTCGGTAAGCAATTCTGATACTCTGAACCAAAATTCCTACAGAAATCAGAATAATTAAACAGGCCCAGAACCAATGGGGTAGAAACAGTTGTTGAGCAATTTGTCCAGTATCAGAAACAATCATTCGACCTCCAATAACAGCTTTATTCATAAACAAATAACCCCGTTGATGGTAGGTGCTAATAATCGCTTGTACGCCTAAAAACTGAATCGCCCATCCTTGAAACCAATGTGGAGTTTTTAGGGCAGTAAATAACAAGCCAGCTCCCCATAGAGAAATCGCCAGAATCCCAAATAGCGATCGCACCCAGATTAACACAGAAAAGAGTAATAAACCGCTAAGAATCATTAAACAAATATGAGCATTTT
>CAZNCM010000287.1:0-4683 GCA_964571155.1 uncultured Lyngbya sp.
AGTCGGGCTCTAGCTTCATTGAGTTTAGCTTGAGCAACAGCAACTTCTTCAAGACGGGTTCCGGCTTCGAGTTCGGCTAAATTGGCTAAAGCCCGATCTAACTTGGCTTGGGCGGCGGCGATTTCTTCAGGACGGCTACCCGTTTGTAATTTGTTCAAGTTCGCTCTGACTCGCGCTAACCCCGCTTCGGCTTGCAATAACTGGGCTTCGAGTTCTCCGCTTTCCATCCGAGCAACCACCTGACCCGCTTCGACATAATCACCTTGTTCGACAAACAGTTCAGACAGACGTCCTTGCGTTTTCGGACTGAGGTTAACCCGTCGTACCGGTTGAACAACGCCACTGGCGGTTATCCGCACCGTTAAATCCTGAGTTTCGACAGGAACGGTGAGATTTTCAATCATCTCTGGTTTAAGCTGGGCGCGGTTCCCAGCCAAATACAACGCCAAAGGAACGCTCAGTAAACCTGTAGCCAATAACCCCAATAGGAAGCGTTTAAAGCGATGTTTGGGTTTTTTCGGAATCGGTTGTTCAGCAATACTCGGCTCGATCTCACCTTTACCGTTGTGTTCGTAGATTTCTTCTTTCGGACTCGATAACATATATTGTTTCACCCTCCAACATTTATTACATCAGGAGTAGAGGGTATAATGAACAGCATCCTCTCTCTATCTTGATCTTAATGATTTCCGGATAATCTGCTGAGTGGAACTATCCACATCTTCAAGTGTCAACGGGGTAGCACAGGGTAGCGTTGGGTCTAGATCTTGAACTTCAGTCATCATCAGGACAAAAAATAAATTTCAACTGCGATCTGCTCAGACAACCATCCACTTTTTAAAGTGTCACGGTAAACCCGGTTATCAAGAGGGAACAATTTTCAGCTATGATAAAAAAGCTAAAATTTCTGAGTAGTTTATGACTTGGGGGAACCTGTTACAACCTGATTTGATATTAGGTGATTCCGTGACTGGCTTGAAACCAGAGATCCTAGAGCAACATCGCTTGAGGGGGCTGGTATTGGATGTCGATGAAACGCTAGTTCCTATTACCCGCTCTCAAGTGTCTGAGGAACTTCATCAGTGGATTGAAACGATTCGACCTCTCGTGAGTGTGTGGTTGGTGAGTAACAATATTAGTCAACCTCGAATTAGTGCGATCGCTCAGGCTTTGAATTTGCCTTACATTAGTGGAGCAGGTAAACCGTCTCGACGTAAAGTCAGACGCGCTGTCGATGCGATGAATTTGCCGATTTCACAAATTGGTATGGTTGGCGATCGCCTATTTACCGATGTATTAGCCGGAAATCGCTTGGGAATGTTTACGATTTTGGTTGAACCGATGCTAGATTCTACACCCGGAAGTACACTGTATTCGATGCGATCGCTAGAAGTGTGGCTTTCTAGTATTTTGGGTGTGTCTCTCAAGCTGGATTAAATGAATGTTGATCCGGGTAGTGATTGGTTTAATTAACTCAAATGTAAAAAAATGTTAACAAAGCTTTTGTGATT
Source organism: uncultured Lyngbya sp. (assembly GCA_964571155.1). GTDB lineage: Bacteria > Cyanobacteriota > Cyanobacteriia > Cyanobacteriales > Microcoleaceae > Capilliphycus. The sequence goes on from CAZNCM010000287.1 coordinate 1,512, forward strand.
AACCTTTCATGAGAAGATATCAATGTTTTCAAATCTGGGTCAATTTTAATATAAAGACCCTCAGTATAAAATGTAGTCAATCAACTCCTGCCAATTGTGCCAGCTATATTTATGAGAACTAAGCTGGCATTTATTAATGGAAAACTGAGGTTCTAATTCAATAGAAAACAAAGATAATTAATTAACTGTAAATCAACCCCAAACTGAGAGAGTTAAAACAACAATAAAGCCCGATTTTTACGCTTTAAAAACTCCTATGTCTCAAACAATAGTTGTTAAAATTGGCACCTCTAGTTTAACTCAAGTGAAAACAGGTCACTTAGCGTTATCGACCTTAGCAACATTAGTAGAGACGCTGACTCATTTACGCCAAAAAGGAAAACAAGTGGTCTTAGTTTCTTCGGGTGCTGTCGGAGTCGGTTGCGATCGCTTAGGACTGAGTGAACGACCTCGCACGATTACCCTCAAACAAGCAGTAGCCGCAGTGGGTCAAGGGCGTTTAATGCGGGTTTATGATGATTTATTTACTTGTTTAAATCAACCCATTGCTCAAGTTCTCCTCACTCGTGGGGATCTGATTCAACGCAGTGGTTATGTGAATGCTTATAATACCTTTCAACAACTCTTAAAACTGGGTGTTATTCCGATTGTTAATGAAAATGATACCGTTGCGGTTGATGAACTCAAATTTGGAGATAACGATACTCTTTCAGCGTTAGTGGCGAGTTTAGTCGAAGCAGACTGGCTATTTTTGTTGACTGATGTTGATCAATTGTATTCAGCCGATCCCCGTGATAATCCAAATGCACAACCGATTAATTTAGTCACTCATATCGAACAACTTCAAGACCTACAAATCCAAACTGGAGACTCGCGCAGTGGGTGGGGAACAGGCGGAATGATTACCAAAATAGAAGCGGCTAGAATTGCAACCAGTTCAGGGGTTAGAACCGTAATTACAGAGGGAAAATCCCCTCAAAATTTAGAAAAAATTCTAGACGGTGCAACCATAGGAACCCATTTCGCAGCACAAGCAAGACCTGTTAATGCTCGTAAACATTGGATTGCTAATGTATTAATTCCGATGGGAAGACTCTATTTAGATGATGGTGCCATACGGGCAATTAGTCAACAGGGAAAGTCTCTCCTGGCGGCTGGAATTACGCAAATTGAAGGGGAGTTTCAAGCCCAAGATTCGGTAAAAATTTGTGATTTAGGAGGTCGAGAAATTGCTAGAGGGTTAGTCAATTATAATAGTGTAGAACTCCAAAAAATCAAAGGATATCGTTCTGAAAAGATTCCAGAAGTATTAGGATATGTGGGAGCAGAAACGGTGATTCATCGAGATAATTTGGTGATTTATAATGCTCCAGATCGATAATTTTTAGGCGAATATATCCTCAATTTATCTACAGATAACACCGATAATTTAGGGTTTGAATTGTTGCCGGATGTTCAAAGGGGTAGTAAATAGAATGAATCGTTCCAGGGTCTAATTGCCAATTTTGGACTTGATTTAAACTTAAATTGAGAACTTGACTCAAAAAGTGTTTGATAATCAAATCATCCACAATCACTAAACCTGTTCGTATTTTTTTATCCTGTTTAAAAGCCGAAGCCATTTGATTTCGTTCTTGAATTTTTTTCTCCCATTTTTGTAACAAATCATCTTTTAAAACTTGAAACTGCATGACATTGGGATGATAACTAAGAATTTTGTCGGATATAATTTGAGAGTTATTCAAAATTTGACTTAAACAAAAATCAATTGAAACCTCTTGCAGCTGTTCAGAGATTTTTTGGATTTGTTGAGGGTTTTGATTGGAAGCGGAAACAAACAGTAAACGTAATCCTTGGTTTTCAACTTCGAGTCGAGGTAAACTTTCACATAAATGAGCTGTCATATTAATAGCCTTTAATTCTCCAGGATTGAGACGATTTTGCGGAAACTTTAAAATACTGATACCACAACTTGATTGCTGAATGCTATGAAACAAATTCGCTTCAATACCCAAAGCCGTATTAATTAAAGCTCGATTTTTATTAGAATGACTGATCACTAAAATAGTTTGACCTTGATGGCGACTCAGAACAGTTTTCCAAAACTTCTTAGAGTCTTGATAAAGATCGAACACCGGAGAAGGAGAGGCTTGAACTGGCGTACAAACTGCCGATTTTTTAAGTCTTGTTGCTGTGGGAGAGGAGGAAACTTCACTCTGAAATTTAGAGACAAATTCTTTTCTAACCTTTTGTAAGGGTAAACCTGGACTAGCTGAAAGATCAATTTCTTCTAAATCTTCAGACTGACGCATTTGAGGTAAAGATTTACCCGTTTGACTAAAAGCCGCTAAAATTTCAATAGCCGTTTGTTGAGTTGGTTTGAGTGGGCTAGTATAAATCGCACTAATGTTTGATTTTTTTAATGCTAAACCTGTTAAATAAGCATGATCACGGCCTTTTTCGGTCAATATATCCTCATCACAATTTCCTGAATAATAACCCGGAAGATCAGAAAGACTCTCACCGTGACGAACTAAAATCACCGTTGTTTTATTACTCAAGTGACGAAGAACATTAATAGGTAAACGCATAAAAGGCTTCTCCCGGTTTAAATAGTAGAATGAGTTGTGTTCGTTGTTAGAAACATTTCCGACTCTGACACCCAGTAGAGAGAGTAGGGGTACAGCAGTTGCTATACCCTTACGGTATTCAGTGTTAGCACTGAGGATAAGGAAGCGCGTGTATAGAGTTATAGGGTTTCTCTGATAGACTTTTCGCAACCGAGAGAAAGAAATTTTGAAGATGTATCGCGTCAGGTGACTAACAACTCCTCTATACCTAAGTAGTCGCATCGATCAATATCATGGGTTTGGTGGAAGTTGCGCCAGGTTCACAGAGAATTGGGATTAGAATTAAATAGCCCTGTCCGAGAAACAGGTAAAGTAACCGTAATCGTTGTTCCTTGATTGAGTTGACTCTCAACCTGAATCTGACCCTGGTGATTGTCAACAATAGCTTGGGCGATCGCGAGTCCGAGTCCAGTTCCTTGATAACGACGATGACTCCGAGACGGATCAACTCGATAAAACCGATCAAAAATTTGCGGTAAGGCTTCTGGGGGAATTCCCCTCCCGGTATCTTGAACCCAAACTTGAAGTCGTTCAAATTGAAA
>CAZNCM010000287.1:4693-7814 GCA_964571155.1 uncultured Lyngbya sp.
GATTCGCTTCCTTTAGTCAACCAAAGACGTTTTCCCGCTCGAATCCATTGCAGTTTAACAGTAACTTTACCCCCTTCAAAACTATGTTGGACTGCATTATCGACCAAATTCGTAAATAAACGCACCAATTGATCCCAATCCCCTGTTAAGGTAAAGTAATCTTCCAAACCCATTGCAGGAGTTGCCGTTTCCTCGGTAGAAGATTCGATTTCTCGAACTTGAGGATCAATAATCTCGAGATGGAGATCAATTCCTTTTGCAGTCGCGATCGCGGTTTGTTCTTCGACCACTTCCATTAAAACCGCATCGAGAGGAAGCGAAACAAACTGAGATTGAACAATTCCGCTATCAGTACGGGCGAGAAATAGCAAATCATCGACTAAACGCCCCAAACGACGGGTTAAACGTTCGATCAATTGCAGGTGTTGACGTTCACTTGGATTGAGATCCGGTTCAGCTAAAGCAACTTGAACATTGGTTTGAATCGTTGCGACTGGACTCCGCAATTCGTGAGACGCATCTGCGGTAAACTGTTTTAAACGTTGATAGGATTCACGCACCGGAGCGATCGCTAAACCGGAGAGAAACCAACCAATCGCCCCCACCGAAATCACCGCCACAGTCGCGCCCAAACTCAAATCTATCATCAATTGACGAGTGGGTTTGGTGACTTCAAACCAGGGATGACTGATGCGGAGATAGCCTAAGACCTGACGACCGACTTGAATGCGATCGCTGATTTGTCGGAGTAGAATTGATTCAGTTTGACCCCGTTTTGGAATGCGAACCGTTTCCCCATTGCGGTTGAGATGAAAAGGAAAATTTAAGGGTTCAGAAAACGTAGACCACAATAATTCCCCCGTCGGACTAAACCATTCGATCTCAATGCGATCATCATCTGTGGCGTCAGTGTTGTGGCGAAAACTGGCTTCTACATTGACTAAAAACTGACGATTTGCTGAAGTCATTTCCTCTCCAAGAAAAACAGACTCAATCACCAGACTTCGTTCGACAACTTCGAGGACATGATTGAGGGTATCATCAATTCGTTCAATCAGCGTATTCCGAAAATAGAGAAAAAAGCCACAAACGAATAATATTAACAAAACAGCAGTGACACTGGTGTACCAAATTGCCAAACGGCGACGAGTTGCTTGAAACATTTATTTTAGATGAATCTTTGGCGATCAACCGGAATTCAAGAATTAAGAGTTGAGGAGGAAATTATCGTCAGTTAATGGTGGAGAGAGACATTAAACTTATATTTCCGGATTTTGCAGAAAAAGTCATGATCAGACATAATGTTAGTGTTCAAAGAGGATCTTATCCTAAAACTCTTACATCCAATGACTCTTAATCCTGGCGATCTAGCTCCTGAGTTTATGTTACCAGATACCGAAGGAAATTCGGTAAGTTTGAGTGATTTTCGAGGACAACCTCTGGTGTTGTATTTTTACCCTCGCGATCATACTCCTGGCTGTACAAAAGAAGCTTGTGGTTTTCGGGATCTGTATGCCCAATACCGTTCTCAAAATATTGCGGTGTTGGGTGTGAGTACAGATGATGCTAAATCTCATGCAAAATTTGTCACCAAACATCAACTTCCTTTTCCTTTGTTGTCTGACGAAGGCGGAAAAGTTGCTAGTCTTTATGGGAGTTATGGGTTAAAAAAGTTTATGGGTCGAGAGTTTATGGGAGTTTACCGTCATACATTTGTGATTGATGCTGATGGTCAGCTTGTTAAGATTTATCGCAAAGTCAAACCTGCTGATCATGCGGCTGAAGTTCTTAAACTGTTTACCCCAGAATAGAGGTTTAAAACATTGGTAGAATCTGTCAAAAAGTTATGGCAGTTTGGACAGACGGTATTGGGAATTATCTTCCGCCATCCAGTTACAGGCGTGAGTGTTGTCCCGATTTTACCGGATGGTCAAATTATCTTCGTTCGACGGCGTGATAATGGTAAATGGGCTTTACCGGGAGGCATGGTAGACTGGGGCGAAGATATCCCCACTGCGATGCGACGAGAACTCCTCGAAGAAACCGGACTTGAGTTAATCGAAATGGGTCGTTTAGTCGGGGTTTACTCCGCACCTGATCGCGATCCGAGAGTTCATTCTATTTGTATTTTAGTCGAAGCAAAGGTTCAAGGCACGATTAATATTCAGGATCAAGTTGAAATTAGCGAAGTTAAAGCTTTTAGTCGAGAATCAATTCCTATAGATAATCTCAGCCATGACTATGCTCGCCAAATTCAAGACTACTTAGAAGGTCGCACAACATTGGCTTAAACAGACGATTAGAGTTTGTATTCAGTTGAGTGTAGATCTAAATTGACATCAATTTGTAAAGTTGGTTAAAAATAAACCAATGAGTAATACAAACTCGACATAAACAAGAGTTAGGAGAGACAAAAGAGTGAATCTAATCATCTCATGGGTACTTTGTCCCCTCTAGCCGCTCCGAGTTTTTTCTGTTATAAACACTCTCATACCCACTTAAACCTGTTGTTTATTCAGCTCATAAAATCACATTATACCGATGTTTGAACAGATTCATCACTCGCGCGTCAAACTGTCTCAGGGTCAAATTTTCTGGCGTGAAGCTGGCTACTCCGACCTTAACCTCGTATTTTTACATGGAGCGTGGCAGGATGGTAGTCAATGGTTGCCTGTTTTTGAGCATTTGTGTGGCGAATATCGTTGTTTTGCGCCGGATTTGTTGGGATGTGGAGAATCAGAGTTTCCCAATATTCACTATTCTATCGATTTGATGGTAGATAATCTAGCAGAATATCTTAACTTACTGAAGTTAGAAGATGTTTGTTTAGTCGGTCATTCTTTAGGGGGATGGATCGCGGCAAGTTTTGCATTAAAATACCCGGAACGAGTCCGACGTATTGTATTAATTTCTCCGGAAGGTGTGAAGGCAAGCGAGCAAGAAGGACGTTGGCGTTGGCGTCGTTGGTTGGCTCATGGGCCTGCACCTTTACATTTTATTTTAAAACTGATTTATCCGTTTGCCTTTTTAATTGGACAGGGAAAGAAAGTCAAACAAACGCTACAACAAAGACAACAAATGCTGAATTATGTTAGCGCTTCCCGACTCCTGTTTAAACGGC
>CAZNCM010000288.1:0-2990 GCA_964571155.1 uncultured Lyngbya sp.
AATATACTGTTATGGACTGGGAGTTGTACAACGATTGACTTAACAATCTTGTGACTTAACAATCTTGTTCGCTAGGCTGAGTATTATTCAGGGTAAAATTAGACAGACTTCGACTTGGAGTGACTCTTAATCATTATGACAATAACAAAGCAAGAACTCATTCAAGTCCTTAATTCGCTTCCAGATGATGTTGACCTACAGGAAATAGACAGAATTTTGAGTGAAAGTATAGAGACTGCTACGACTCAGCAGCGGAGATTGCCAAGCCCCGATGACCACATGGTCAAACACGATATTTCCACTCAAGATCAATGCGTTGAGGTAACATCCCCGGCAAACAGAGATCATCGCTGGTATGAAGGACTTTCTCTCTATGTCGATTGGGAAATTCTTAAGGGGCGGATAGTTGTTTACAAAATCAAGTGGTTTAATGGCACGTGGTCTGGATGGTATGTGCCAGGTGTGAATGACATCGACCACAAATTTAACGATTCTAATTGGCCGGGGAATATGGCGAAACATAATACCATGCGACGGATGTGGTCATATTTTTACGATCACGAACATACATATATCATATGTAAACCTAAGAGTTCAATTTAGTAGACTTGTTGGTAAATAGTTGATTATTCATGTGGATCTAATGAACAGTCACAAGATCAACCTTGGTATCCAACAGATCACTACAAAACGTCCTCCTATACGGATTATTTTAAACAAAAAGTTGTTGTTTTTCAGAGTTAACCGACTCGGAATTTAACACACTTTTGACAGCTAAAAGTTGAACCGCACAGGCTTTTAATTCCGGTTGCAAAGAATCGGGACAAGATTCAGGATGAGTCAAACTATTGGCTTCAGCTTGGTCTGCCCATAAACTCCCCCAGTGCATGGGAACAAACATAGTTCCGGGTGTAATTCCTTTAGTTATTTTAGCAGGAAATCTTGCCATTCCTCGACGCGATCGCACTTCAACAATTTCCCCTTCATTAATGTCTAATTTCGCCGCATCCCGAGGATGAATTTCGATAAACGGTTGCGGGTGCATTTTTACCGTTTTTTCAATCCGCCCCGTGCGAGTTTGGGTGTGCCAATGACCATAAAGCCGCCCCGTTGTCAAGACATAGGGATAATTTGGGTCGGGAGGTTCAGCTAACCCTTTTGAATGATAAGCGGCAAATTTTGCCCGTCCGTCGGGGGTATTAAAACGGAAATTTGTATACAAACGCTTATTATAAACCTGTTCATCTTTACTACTATCTGAACAAGGCCATTGTATCGGCCCAAACTGACTTAAAGTTTCGTGAGTTATCCCCGTCATATCGCAGGGTCGGTCGCGAGTTAATTGCACAAATTCTTGCCTAACTGCTGCGGAATTTTCAAAATTAAATTGGTCTACAAACCCCAACCGTCGCCCCACTTCTGCAAAGATTTCCCAGTCGGCTTTTGCTTCTCCTAAAGGTGAACGAAACGCCGGACATAATGTTACCATCCGTTCGGAATTTGTCATCGTTCCCGTTTTTTCGCCCCATTGTGCCGCAGGTAAAATCAGATGAGAAAATGCGGCTGTTTCTGTGGGATAATAGGCATCTTGATAAACGGTAAAAGGAGATAGTTTCAAAGCCGCTTTTGTGCGTTCCAAATCGGGCATACTGACGGCTGGATTGGTTGCCGCTATCCACAATAAGCCCACGTTTTCCTGTTCTAAACCTGTTATCATATCCCAGGCGGGTAAACCGGGATTAGGTGAAATACTTCCGGGTTTTAAGCCCCAAAATTCCTCGACTTCGGCGCGATGTTGGGGATTTTTCACAACTCGATAACCGGGCAAAATATGCGCCAGTCCGCCTGCTTCTCGTCCGCCCATTGCGTTGGGTTGACCTGTTAAAGAAAACGGCCCCGCTCCCGGTTTTCCGATATTTCCGGTCATCAAATGCAGGTTAATTAATGTTCTAACTTTCGCCGTTCCTTCTGAGGATTGATTCATCCCCATCGACCACAAGGAAAGCACCCGATTTGACTCTCCCCACCAGCGGGCGGCTGTTTCTAAATCATCCAAACGAATCCCACATTTTCGAGCAACTAATCCGGGAGGATAATGACGAATAATTTCGGCATATTCGGGGAAACCCGATGTACAATCGTCGATAAATAAACTATCAAAGAATCCCCACTTCATTAATAAATGAGCAATACCGTTGAGCAGGTCGATATCGGTTCCCGGTTTAATGGCTAAATGTAAATCTGCGGCTTCTGCGGTTTGGGTACAACGGGGGTCAACCACTATCATTTTCACCGATTTATTTTTCTTGTGGTGAACCCGCAAACGGTTAAAAATAATCGGGTGACATTCGGCTGTATTTGTACCAATTAAAAATGCACAGTCGGTTTCTTCTAAATCGTCATAACAACAGGGCGGGCCGTCGGTACCAAAACTTTGGATATATCCCGAAACAGCCGAAGACATACAAAGCCGAGAATTGGCATCAAAATTATTGGTTCCCAGACAACCTTTTAACAGTTTTTGAGCAATATAATAATCTTCAGTTTGAAACTGTCCTGAACCATACATACAAATCCCAGACGGCCCTTGTGTGACTCGCACGGTTTGAATTTGTTGGACAATTCGGTCAAACGCTTCATCCCAACTCACCTGTCGAAAGGGTTCATCGAGAGAATCTCGCATCATCGGATATTTGAGGCGGTCTTTATCTAGGGCTTCGCTAATGGTTGCGCCTTTAACGCACACTTTACCTAAACTTGAAGGATGATTTCGGTCGCCTCGAACTTGCCAAATTGGATTTCCTTGTTTATCTCGGTTGGTCGCTTTTCCGGGTAAAGCGGGGGGTAATACATCTAAACCACAGCCAACACCGCAGTAAGGACAAAGAGTTTTTGTCGGTTCAGTCATAAACAGTTATCAATTCTTCAATTATTTTGTACTGTAGGGGCGCTTTTTTTTGCGCCCTGAGAAGGATTTTCGGATACCCATT
>CAZNCM010000288.1:3095-4580 GCA_964571155.1 uncultured Lyngbya sp.
TGATTGATAATTGGTATTTCTTCGCCTTCGTGATGTTCGGCAAAAGACCCTTTGGGTTCTTTGAGGAAAAACCAACATAAACAAGCAACAATCATCGAAGCCACGCCCAACACTTCAAAGAAGATTCGGTTGCCAACATCGCCTTCGGGTAACAAGCTAAATAGGGTTAAATAAGCCACCGCCCCAACATTTCCATAAGCGCCGACGTTTCCTGCAATTTGTCCGGTCACACGACGACGAATTAACGGTACTATCGCAAAGGTAGACCCTTCACCTGCTTGTACGAAGAAAGAACAAGTCATCGTTAGCAACACCGCCAAGGGAAGGAACCAACCGCCTGTGACTCGACCCATTGTTAGATAACCAACAGCCATTGCTGCGGTGAGTATAGTCATAGTAAGTTTGCGGCTACCGAGTTTGTCAGAAATTAAACCTCCACCGGGACGGGCTGCAAGGTTCATAAAAGCATAACTGGCGGCTATCATTCCAGCGGCTTGTTTGTTTAAGCCAAAGGTGAGTTCAAAGAAGGAAGGAAGCATCGAAACAGCAGCGAGTTCAGACCCAAAATTCACAAAGTAGGTGCATTCTAATAAGGCGACTTGAGAGAAGTTGTAACGTTCGTTTGGTGCATACTGTTTTTGTCCAGTCAGGAGGTCTTTGTTAACGTTCCAGCAACCGTAAGCTTGGAATAAATATAACCCAACTAAACCCAACCAAACGATGTACATTCCCCCTGTTGTTAAGAACCCAACTTTGCTTAAACGCCAAGCGAGTACACCCAAAATCACATTTAAGGGAACATTCATCAACATCAAAAACCAAAAGTCTTTAACAGTTGTGACTTCAATTCCGGTGGCTTTAACGGGGCGTTGATAGACTTTTCCAGAAGGCGTATCTTGAACGTTGAAGTAGTAGAGAATTCCGTAAAGTGCTGCGATAATTCCGGTTCCGGCAATAGCTAGACGCCAGTTAATTAAACTTCCGCCACTAAAGCTTAATATTGCTGCAATGGTTGGGAGTGTAAAAGCGGCACCGGCTGAACCAAAGTTTCCCCAACCGCCATAAATTCCTTCAGCTAAACCAATTTCTTTGGGCGGAAACCATTCAGCAACCATCCGAATTCCGATGACAAATCCCGCACCAACAATACTTAAAGCCAAGCGAGAAATCACCAGTTGATTGAAGTTTTGCGCCATTGCAAACCCAATACAAGGAATGGCTGCATAGACTAACAAGCAAGTGTAGGTAATTCGAGGGCCGAATCTATCTAATACCATCCCGATAATAATTCGGGCGGGAACCGTTAAAGCCACGTTACAAATGGCTAGGGTTCTAATTTGTGCCACACTTAAACCCATTTCTTCTTGCAGGGCGGTGGCGAGAGGGGCGAGGTTAAACCACACCACAAAAGAGAGGAAGAAAGCGAACCAAGTCATATGCAGAATTTTGTATCTGCCGTGTAATGACCATAATTCTGAAAGCATT
>CAZNCM010000288.1:4600-6698 GCA_964571155.1 uncultured Lyngbya sp.
CTTGAAAGATTTAAGTGATGAATTTTGAACTCCTAAATTTTACAATCGAAAATCTAGGGTAACGTTTAACTATCCCCGAAAACTGGAAATTAGAGTTTAGCTTTTTTTGAACCAAGGATTAACTTGTAAATTCCCACTGGGAGTTAAAACCACTAAGAATTTAGCGACTTTTTCGGATAAGTCTGTTGCTGTTTTATTGTGTAATTCATCGATGGGAACTTCGGATAAATAGTCAGATGCGGCTGCATTTAGAGGGGCATAATTTGCAATTTCTCCGTTTTCCTGAACTTCGACTTGATAAACTAAGCTATCGGAAAATGTGGGGATTTGTTGCCAAGCTTGATCGACTTCATTATACAGTTTTTCGTTTAAACTTTTAATCATTGCCGGGTCAGTGATTTCGGCTGCCGGTGCAATGCTTGTCATGGCGTTAGAACTTACTGAAGGGGTTTCGACGGGGGGAGTAATAGATGGATTACTTGCTGGTGTTTCTACGGGAGTTTGAGTGGAATTAACGACAACGGGTTGAGTTTGTACGGGTGTTGTATTAGCTTGAGTGGTAACTGCTTTTTCAGCTTTTTCAGCAACTTTTGATTCTGATAATGTATGTTGCCAATTCATCAACATAAAACCACTGAAAACAGCAACACCAACCGCAGTAATTGACTTGAGAATCAAAGAGGATTCTTGAGTGTTGGAATTGATTTCTTGAGTTGTCATTTTGAGTTTATCCGGGTTTAATTTGTGAGTGAAATCTCTAAAAATTTGATCGGAAAATCCTGTTGTTAGCCAAACTAACAAAAAGATTAATAAGCTTGAAAAAAGCTGAAAATGATCGGATTCTAAGTGTCGAAATTCAGATCATTTATTGAGGTGTTGCGCCGAACTGATCGACTAACAAATCTCGCAACAAGGGCTTGAGATCTTCGCAGGCAATTCCTTTTTGAATGCAGGTTCCGAGTTCTGCATCTTTCCCTACTTTTCCGCCCATAAATAGGTCAACACCTTCAACCATTTTACCGTCTTTTCTGGCTTTTGTTCCCATTAAACCAATATCTGCAACTTGCGGTTGACCGCAGGAATTTGGGCAACCTGTCCAATGAATTCTCACAGGTTTTGTAAAGGATAATTCGGCTTCGAGTTCCTTAACTAAAGCTAAGGCTCTATTTTTAGTTTCGATCAAAGCAAAGTTGCAAAATTGGGCGCCGGTACAGGAAACTAATGCTCTGGTTAATGGTGCGGGTTCGATGCTAAATCTCTCTAACAACGGTTCGGCTAAAAAGGCATCAATTCGAGAATCTGAAATATAAGGAATAATCAGATTTTGTTCGACGGTTAGGCGAATTTCACCCTTTCCATAAACCTCAGCCAAACGCGCCAATTCAAACATATCGTTCGCATACAACCGTCCGATAGGAACGTTCAAGCCAACATAATTAAATCCCGCTTGTTTCTGAGCATAAACCCCAATATGATCCCGTTTATCCCAGAGAATTTCATCCTTTTCGGCTTCGGCTTCTAAAGTCTCACCCATTTGGTTTTCGACGTCGCTACGAAACTTATCTATTCCCCACTCATCTATTAACCACATCAGGCGAGATTTTTGGCGATTTGCTCTGGGCCCATTATCGCGGAAAACTTCTAAAATTGCCCGACAAATTGCCACAACTTGTTCAGATTTTACCCAAGCTTTGAGGGGAATAGCCGCGTCACAGCGTTTCGCAGAAAAGAAGCCCCCAACTAATACATTAAAACCAAAAGTTTCATCTTTAAAAGCGGGAACAAAGGCAATATCATTAATTTCAGCGTGAACCGAATTATCCCGACATCCAGCGATCGCAATATTAAATTTTCGCGGTAAATTTGTAAATTCGGAGTTTCCTTTACCCGAACCCGTGATCATATCTTGAACTTGCTGTACCAACTCGCGAGTATCATAAAGTTCATCGGCGTCGAGTCCAGCAACAGGCGAACCCGTAATATTTCGGACGTTATCCATCCCCGACTGAACACTGGTTAACCCGACTTGTTGCATTCGCTGAAAAATATCCGGTACATCTTCGAGGCGAATTCCTCTGAGCTGAAGGTTCTGTCTTGT
>CAZNCM010000288.1:6746-7814 GCA_964571155.1 uncultured Lyngbya sp.
GGTAATATCAGCATTACCATCATCACCGTAGCGTTGAACGATTTCTGCCAAAACTCGCATCTGCTCGCTAGTGATCACTCCGCTCGGCATTCTTAGCCGTAACATAAACTTACCCGGTGTTACAGGTCGAAAGAATACTCCGAGCCATTTTAAACGGTGATCGCGATCAGTTTCATCCATCGCTTCCCAACCAATACGGGCAAATTCTTCGATTTCTGTTTTAACTGCTAAACCATCTTTCTCTGCTTTTAATTTTTCAAATTTATTGAGCTTTGTCTTTGCTTCTGCTGCACTTGTCATTCAGTATTCCTCTTTTCCATTCGCTATTCAAAAGCAGTTGATTGAAAATCCTAGTACCCCTTACGGCCAAAGCTAACAGATGAGTTGCTCTCGGTCTGTATTCGATGGAACATTCCGGATCATTTTTGTTAACTTTTGCTCACATCTATTCAGTTCGAGAGAAGAATTAACTTCAAACTCCCTTAAACACTGGATTTTTGAGCCGGAGTCTTTAGGAACACTACCTACAGTAGAAGGAAAAATCGAGAGGAAGCGTAGCGAAAGTTACAAAATTTTAAGTTTTATGAAGTTTTGGAATATAAAAAATGCGCTTTTGACATAAACCGACCGACTCCGATTCCGGGACAGACTTTTCACCCGGCGATATCGCTAGTTGGTTGCTTGGTGAACCTGTGACGTTAGTTGGGGCAGATCTAGCGAAGATACTGTTGGCGAAAGTAATCTGAGTGTGTTTCAATATGAAGTATAGAAAAAATTTTTAGCGAAACGATGGGAATCAATTCGCCAAGGAATACATGGTTAGGGAATGTTAAACTTTTTTCCATGAAATACATGGAAAGATTCTAAAGTGAAACGCAAAAGAGATATTCAAGGAAAGTTTACTCTCAAAGATGAGGATTACCGTTAAGTCCGCTCTCTGAGATTAACTGATGATACCTGGAAAGCATGGGGAATAGCAGCTGAGTGTCTGGGCTTATGGTAGTTAGGGAGAACTTACCTACGCTGAATGGTATTTAAATCCGTCACTGTTTATTCTAAATCAAGGAG
>CAZNCM010000289.1:0-2538 GCA_964571155.1 uncultured Lyngbya sp.
ATCAACTTTCTTAATTTAATATAAACCCTCTCCGAGCCTCTAAGATATAATAAGCTAGGATGTTTAAATAAAATCCTGAGAAATTCAGGTGTTTTGTTTAATTTATATTAATCCCTTTATGGAATATGTCATAGCATCAAAGGTTATCAAGATTCAAACCGCAAATATTCATTATCTGGAGGGAGGAGATTCACAAAATCCGTCTGTATTGTTTCTGCATGGGGCGAGTTTTAATGCGAAAACCTGGAAAGATCTGGGTACACTCAAGCGCTTAACTCAGAAAAACTTCCATGTGATTGCGATTGATTTACCGGGTTATGGTCAGTCTGAATCAATCTCAGACTATCATGCGGAATTTTTACCAAAATTGATTGCTAAATTGAATCTCCAGAAGACTGTTTTAGTGTCTCCGTCGATGAGTGGAACTTACAGTCTTTCTTTTCTGGTCAAACATTCACAGGATCTTCAGGGGTTTGTGGCGATCGCTCCGGTGGGAATTCTGAAAATGAGTCAACAGCTTCGGGGAATTGAACTTCCGACTTTAGCGATTTGGGGAAGTGAAGATCCGATTATTCCGGTTGAACAGGCGGATATGTTAGTGGAACTCATGCCTAATGCTCGGAAGCTTATTTTAGCCAAAGTCGGTCATGCTTGCTATATGAAAGCGCCGAATAAGTTTCACGAAGGGTTGATTCGGTTTATTGATAAGGTGACAAAAGAGGAGGAATAGGATTTTATTGTTTATCTGTTTGCTTTAGGAAGAAGCGAGTTTTAATGTTTTTGTTTTCAGATAAAAATTACGTTGAAAAACTCTAATAACCAATGATTGAACAACCTAAAAAAGCTCTATTTATTCTAGGTGGATTGGATGATAAGGATTTATCTTGGATTATTAATCGGGGGAAAACACAAGTGATTCCTCCGGGGGAAACATTGATTTATGAAGGTCGAACAATTAGTGCGCTTTATATTGTTTTAAAAGGGGTATTAAGTGTATCTATTTCTCCCAATGGAGAGCGAGAACTCGCCCGGTTAGTTGAAGGAGAAGTGGTGGGGGAAATTTCATTTATTGATAATCGTCCTCCTTTAGCGACGGTGAAAGCGATTGAAGAAAGTTTGGTTTTGGTTGTTCCTCGCTTTGAATTAATTTCTCAACTTCATAAAAATGCGGGCTTTGCTTCTCGCTTTTATCAAGGAATTTGTCTGTGTTTAGCGAGTCGGATGCGGGGGACGGTTAGACGTTTGGGATATGAAGTTGATGATCATTATCTCGAAGATATGGAACAGGATACAGAAGATATGACTGAGAGTAAACAAGATTTTTTAGAGTTAGCTGAGGCTAAGTTTAAATGGCTAGTTGAGAATTTAAAAACATCATAAAAAACAGAATAAAGACAAGATTCAATAGCGTGAGGCTTGATGTAATATTAACTTCTGTACACTGGCTAAACTCCGGTTAAACTCATATCCTTTTAGTTTGGGGTTATTTTGATAGGCTTGTTGTTCTTCTTCGATCATTTTAATATCTTGTTCCACTAATCCATCTAGTAATTTTTGGGCTGAACCGAATAGTTTATTTTTGAGAAAGCGACGAAATGGAATCGGGAGTTTGTGCAGACGCCAAAAGGAATGAAGTGATGTAAAATGGATCAGATAAGCTTTGGTTTCTGTTAAACTTATCGGACAGAATAGACAGTAAATTTTAAAGTCTTTTCCTAATGTTGAAACCCAATGGGGATAAATATAACTAACCGTTAAGGGTTCAGGATGAAGTTGACGTAAAGCTGGAAAGAAAAGCTGAGAAATTGACCAAATTTTATCGATTTTATAATAGCTTTGGGCTTGATACTGGACATCGATTTGATCGGGATATTCATCGATTTTTTCTAAAACGGCATCTGTCCAAGCTTGCCAATTTTGATGTAAATGTCCGTGATACATATCCATCAAGTTTTCAATCACAAAAGAATAATGAGCTTGACAGTGAATTAGAGAAACAGTAGCAATATAATTCAAATGATCCCACTCGGGAACGCCTAACGGTTGAGTTTGAGTTGAATTTTTTCCCAGAAAGATCCAGATAAAACCATCTAATTCTTGAACCTGATACTGATAAATTTGACAATTTGGGAGTTTCTGATTTTCGGCTAAATAGGGGATTTTGACACATTTACCCTGAGCGTTAAATTGCCAGCCATGATAAGCACATTCAATCAAACCTGCTATTATTTTACCATGACTTAGTTTAACTTGTCGATGGGGACAACGATCTTCTAAAGCCTGAATTTTTCCCTGGTTATCCCGAAATAAAATAATAGGTTGATTCCACAATGTCACCCCTAACGGTTTAGTTTTTACTTCATTACTTCGAGCGACAACATACCAATAATTGGGGTTAATTCCTAAGTCACGAATTTTGATATTTAGGTTCATATAATTCAAATGATTCAAATTGTTAAAAATCCTTCTGGGTTCACAGAAAGTAATGGGCGTCGGTGTAAACCTTCTTGATGTAAAATTTCATTCGCGGCTAATAAT
>CAZNCM010000289.1:2548-2801 GCA_964571155.1 uncultured Lyngbya sp.
AGTTTGAGGGCGTTTGGCATAGCTTCCGGGTGGATATCCGGCAAAGTTTTTTTGATTGACTAATTCTCGATGAATTAACTGAGCGGTTTGAAGTTCGGGGACAATTTCATAGAGTTCTTGTTCAAAGGTTGTTAGTAAGTCTTCTTGAGTCGGAAATTGAGATTCTTTATAACAATAAGCGTGCAGTTCAATCACACTTCCCCCTGTTTGTTGATGCCAGTCAATAAATTGCTGTTGAATGCGATGATAGAGG
>CAZNCM010000289.1:2811-7773 GCA_964571155.1 uncultured Lyngbya sp.
AATACTATCGGTGAGTTCATAGCCAGATAAAGAGGTAAAGTTACTCTGTTCCCAAGGAAAATCGCGATCAAACCAAAACCGACAAACGGCAAAAGGATCGGCAACTTGTAGATTTTTAATTTGTTCTTGTAGGGTTGAGTTTACTTCTCCTTCAGTTAAAGAAAAAAGGTGTTGAACTCCGGGAATATCTGTGGAAAAAATATAATAATCTGCTTGAATTGTGATCTCGTTTTGAGGTAAATTGCTTAAATTTTTTACTGTTTTTTCAGCATTTAATGCTACAAGTTTAACCTGGTTAGGTTGACGTTGAATGACTTTATATTGAGGTAAGTTTCGTTGGGCTGGCCCGGAAATCACTTGTCCGTTGCTTTCAAAAAGACTTCCATGACACGGACAATAAAACTGGCTATTTTTGCTGTGTTGAACTGTACAGCCTTGATGGGTACAAGTTAAAGAAAGTGCTTCATTTGTTCCCATTTTAATTGCATAAACTTGATCGCCCGATCCAAAATATTCCCAATCTTTTCCAATCCATTGATTCCGTTTTACCCAAAAAGGAACAGAATTTAAAGATTCTCCTTGAAAATAAGAAATTGAATCAATTTTTCCAGCTTTGATCTGAATATTGCTAATGGTTGATTCGGTGACAATTTTACCGTTTTGTTTTTGAATAGATTCAGCGATAGGTTGAACTAAACTGGTTCCCATATCCTGACGTGTACCCTCAAATGCCAAGCCTTCAGGGTTGCCAAAAAAGTAAAAATGAAAAAATTGCATCAGTTCGGCTGTACTGAGCTTATCGGGTGCATTTAAACTGGATTTGGCAAAGGGTAAAAAGTACAAGTCATATAAGCCTTGAGGAAAATCTTTTTTCACCCAATTCGCAACGGATACTGAGTCCAAACGTTGAAAACTATCAGGTATTTTAAAGCCGCCTATTTCTCTAAAAACTTTCCAGTGAGCGGGTTTTATTAGGTTAATTCCCCAACGTAATCGATTCTCAGAAGAAATTGCTAAATCAACAATATTCCAGGGAAAAGCTGAATGATTGGGACGAAAAACTTCCGGTTTATATTGGTTGTTTCTAAACACAACAGAGTAGAATTCTAAAGAAATAAAGTTAGTTTTGATATTGAGTTCATCAATGATACTATTGAGATTATAATATTGAGGAAAAAAACCATGAAAACCATGTTCCATGTTGAAGGTTTCGTTGCCTACTTTAATCGGCCAACTTGCTATCTTACCCCCCAGTTGAGGAGATTTTTCTAATAATGTGACTTTAAATCCTCGTTGACTGAGTTCATATGCACAGGCTAATCCGGCGAGTCCTCCACCCACAATAACCACCTGTTTAGGTTGATTGAGAAGGCGAGGTAACATCAAAGAATCCTGCTGAAAATGTGTAGGCTGGGGCTTTTTAAATCGAGAATAACCAATCAGTCCAGAAACAGCACTCACTCCTAAAATTTTCAGGGTGGTTCGTCGAGAAAAATTGGGTAATTGAGGTAAATTAGTAAATTGACTCATTCTGAATTGAATTGTTAACGTCTTCCCGAGTTGATAGCAGGTTTTAAAGATTTTAGAATTTCACTTTAATCTTTTGATTTCAAGGAAACCAATATAAATATTAACATTTTGTTAGCCATCTGGTAAATCAACAATCTTACTTAAAGTTTAAATTTTAGACTTTAAGTTCTTCTGTTTTTCTTAAAGATTACCATTTTGTACGAAAAATAATAGGATCAAGCAGTCAAGACTATTTCTGATTATGATTTATAGAAAAGTTTAACTCATCTATCAATTAATTTACGGGTCTTCAATCTGATTAAAAAATTCAAGAATATCTTTTTATTAAAAATATTGGCATTTCATAGACAAAAAGTCAGTTTTTTTCTAAAATACAAGCAGGATAATCGGTAAATTATGGTGAAAAATGAGAATCAATTGGGAAACACAATAATGATTAACTTTAAAAACTTAAAAATAAACTTAAATAAAGGATTCCGAATTTTTATTTTGATGTTGTTTTTGATGTCAATGGCAGTGCAACCTGTTCTTGCTAGAATGCCAGAAATTTTGTTCGTTCAAACTCAGCAAGAGGGCTTACAATTAACTCAGCAGGCTCAAATTTTTTATCAAGCTGGACAGTTTGAAAAAGCGGTGCAATTTTGGCAAGAAGCGGCGGCGAGTTTTGCTCAAAAAGGCGATAAACTTAACCAAGTAATGGCGTTCAGTAACTTAGCCTTAACCTATCAAAAGTTAAATCAATGGCAAGAGGCAGAAGCCACAATCAATCAAAGTTTAAATTTACTTCTATCTCTCAAAAACTCCTCTGAAAGTTTAAAAATATTAGCTCAAACTCTTGATATCAAAGGACGCTTACAATGGGAAACTGGACAAATTCAAAATGCAATTGATAGTTGGGTAGAAGCGGCGAAAATTTATCAAGAGATGGGAGATAAAACGCGACTCTCTCAAAATCAATTAAACCAAGCACTCGCTTTTCAAGATTTAGGCTTATATCCAAAAGTTTGTCAAACTCTATTACAAATTTTTGAGGTTGAACAAAATCTTGAACAAGGCTGTAATTTATCAGATTCTACAGTCACTCTCTTGTTAGAAAAGCCTGATTCTGCTTGGAAGTTAGAAGGATTGAAAAGTTTAGGAAATCTACTCCGTGTTGTCGGTAATATCGAACAATCTCAGACTCTTTTAGAAGGCAGTTTAGACATTGCTAAAAAACAGGAAAATCCCGATGCTATCGCTACAATTTACTTGAATTTAGGGAATACAGAGCGAGCCATTGCTGAACGAACACGCCGTCTTTCGTTTAAAGATGGAGATTCAGAACGAGTTAAGCGAACGAAGCGTCAAGCTTATTTAGAAGATTTAGAAAAAGCTGTAAATTTATATCAAGAAGCAACAGTTGTTTCTCCCATATTACTCACTCAAATCCAAGCTCGACTGAATCAATTGAGTTTATTGATTGATAGTGAACAATGGTCAAAAGCAGAACAATTATGGCTGGTAGTCTATGAACCTTTAAAAACTCTGCCCCCAACTCGAACGGGAATTTATGCTCAAGTTAATTTTGCTAAAAGTTTATTGGCTCTCCAGTTAGCAAATTCGCCTCAAAATCTGACGATGGAAAAAATTATTTCAATCTTAGAAAATGCCCTAACTCAAGCTCAAAGTTTAGGGGATATTAAAGCTCAAGCCTATGCTTTGGGAACGTTTGGAAAACTCTATGAACAAGCAGAACAATGGAAAATAGCCGAAGAATTTACCCAACAAGCGCTGAGTATTGCTCCCACGTACAATTCACCGGATATTGCTTATCAATTGTCTTGGCAACTGGGACGAATTCGCAAACAACAAGGAGATAGAAAAGGAGCAATTGCGTCTTATACTAATGCTTTTGATACCCTCCAATCTTTACGGAGTGATTTAGTGGCAATTAACCCAGAAGTACAGTTTTCTTTCCGTGAAAGTGTTGAACCTGTATATCGTGAATTGGTAGACTTACAGTTACAAGAAGCCAATGAATTTCAAATCGCGGGAGACACGCAAAACTTACAACTTCAAATTCGAGATGTTCGTCAAGTGATTGAGTCTTTACAGTTAGCTGAACTCAATAATTTCTTTCGGGATGCTTGTGTGGATGCCAACCCTAAAATTATTGATGAAGTTGCTCAAACGGCTGCTGTTATTTACCCCATTATTTTACCTGATCGTTTAGAAATAATTGTCAGTTTACCCACACAACCAGAACCCACATTTCGACTTTATACAACAAAAGTTAATTCAGAAGAAATCAATCAAACAGTTCGACAACTACAAGGAAAATTATTACAACCTCCCACAGATGGAAGCACCGCAACAACACCTGAAATTTTTACTTTAACTCAACAAGTTTATGACTGGTTGATTCGTCCGGCTGAAGTGGACTTAACAAATAGTCAAGTTGATACTTTAGTGTTTGTCTTAGATGGAACCCTGAGAAATATTCCGATGGGAACATTGTATGATGGAAATGAATTTTTAGTTCAAAAATATGCAATCGCACTCACTCCGGGTTTGCAATTATTAAACCCCCAACCGTTGACTCAAGAAGACTTAAAAGCGTTGTTAGCGGGTGCAACAGATGCGCCAACCTTTGGGGAATTCGGTACACTTCCGGCAGTGGATGAAGAATTAAATCAAATTGCTGAAACCATTCCCAATCACGAAAAACGTCAGAACGAAGAATTTACTCGTGAAAATCTGCAAAACCTCATTAATCAGGTGCCGTTTCCGGTGGTTCATCTCGCAACTCACGGTCAATTTGGTTCTAATGCAGAAGAAACTTTTCTCCTCACTTATAATGATAGAATAGATGTGACAACGCTCGATCAAATCTTACGCAAACCGGATGAAAAGAGGCCGATTGAATTATTAGTTTTAAGTGCCTGTGAAACCGTCCGAGGAGATGATCGAGCGGCGCTTGGTTTAGCAGGAATTGCAGTCAGAGCGGGAGCGCGTAGTACCGTTGCAACCTTGTGGACAGTTGAGGATCAAAGTACAGCTAGGCTGATGGTTGACTTCTATCGAGAGTTAGCAAATCCTCAACAAAAATCCAATAAAGCCCAAGCTTTACGAACCGCTCAACTTAATCTTTTAAATAATGATAGAACTCGCCATCCTTTTTATTGGGCGCCGTTTGTTTTAGTGGGAAATTGGCAGTAGTACGAACCATTTAAGAATCAATTTCCGCCAATTCTAACCAACGTTCAGTCGCTTGATCAATTTCTAGGGCTAACTGTTCAACTTTTTGATGAAGTTCTTGAACTTGGCTAACTTTTCCTGGAGATACATTGTATAACTCAGTTTCTAACTTCGCTTTTTCAGTTTCTAACTTGGCAATTTTCTTTTCAAGGGCTTGATACTCCTTTTTTTCTTTAGAAGACAGTTTACGATTTC
>CAZNCM010000290.1:0-2234 GCA_964571155.1 uncultured Lyngbya sp.
CAAAACACGGGTAACTAATCACGGATTACTGAAATGACTGCCGGATTCATCCTAGTAATTGCGATATTAGTGTTGGGGGGCGTGATCGCAACAGTCAGCGATCGCTTGGGGACAAAAGTCGGTAAAGCCCGTCTGAGTCTATTCAAACTACGTCCTCGAAGCACTGCTGTTGTTGTCACCATGGTCACAGGTACCGTTTTGTCGGGTATGACACTCGGCATTTTATTTGCAGCCAGTAAACCTCTTCGTCGGGGAGTTTTTAGAATTGATGAAATTCAAGAACGACTGAATCAATCTCGCAAAGATCTCACCCGTACAGAAGATGAAAAAGAAATGGTAGAAGCTGAGTTAGAACAAGCCAGAAATACTTTAAATTCAGCTTTGGCTCAACTTAACCAAATCAATTCTTCATTGGATCAAGCCAATACTCAAGCAACAGAAACAGAAACCAAACTCCAACAAACTCAAAGTCAACTCAAAAAATCTCAAGCTCGACTCAATCAACTACAAAGCCAATTGAGTGAGATTGATCAGGCAAAAAATCAAACCGAATCTGAACTCAATCGCACAGAAAGTCAACTTCAGGAAGTCTTTAAGCAAAAACAATCCCTTCAGTCAGAAATTGAACAACTACAGACTGATCGGGAAAAGTTAATCCAACAGCGAGAACAAGTTCAAGCTCAAATTAAAGATCGCGATCGCGAAATTGCCGAGCAAGATCAAGTTATTTCTGAACGAGATCAAGTGATTGCTAAACGCGATCAAGTGATTGTTGAACGAGAAAAACTCCTGAAAGATCTCGAACAACAACAAGTAGAACTTGAACAACAACAAGCTTATTTAAAAGAGCAATTTAAGCTGGTTGAGCGAGATTTTCAACTCTTACGAGAAGGAAGCGTTGTCTTGAAACGGGGTGCAGTTTTAGCAAGTGGATTAATTCGAGTCAAAGACCCCAAAAAATCTACAGAAGTGGTTAATAGTCTACTACAAGAAGCCAATCGCAATGCTCTGAATTCTGTACAAATGGGGAATTCTAGTGTGGAAAAAGAACAGGTTCTTCAGATTACCAAAGCAGAAGTTGAAGAATTGATTACAGAGATTGATGATGGTCGAGATTATGTTGTACAGATTATCTCCGCAGCCAATTATTTAGCCGGAGAAAGTCGCGTGGCTGTGTTTACCAAAGCCGAAGCCAATCGCTTACTTTTTACCTCGGGAGAAGTGATTGCCGGAACTTCAATAAAACCCTCAACGCTCAGTAACGATCAGCTTCAACAACAACTCGAACAATTGTTAGATGCGTCTCGATTTCGCGCCCGTTTTGTGGGAATATTAGATGTAGATGGGTTAATTCAAATTGGGGATGCTCGCGTCGAAACCTTGGTGGACTTTTTTGAAAAGTTACAACAACACGATCAACCCGTTGAATTACAAGCCGTCGCCTCCGAAGATACTTATACAATTGGGCCGTTAAAAATTGATTTACTCGCCCGTCAAAATGGGGAGATCATCGTAAGTACCCGTCCTCAAGATCAAGAAGTAATGACTAAAGAAGAAACGGAAACTCAACAATGGCAAACAGAGGAGATTAAACCTGAAGATATTGATACAGAAAATTCACCTTTTATTATTGATCGCACCCATTCTCTGACCAATGATTAACAATTCGTTTCTCAAGGTGGAAAAAGCAAAACAGGAAGCAAATTATGGAAATGATTCTCGGTTTCGATCCGGGTAAAGATAAATGCGGAATTGCGGTAATGGGGAAAAATAATCAACTGCAATATCATCAAGTTATCCCCTCAACAGAAGCCATAGAAACGTTAAAAACTTTGTCTGAAAAATATCCCATTAATTTGTGCGTGATGGGAAATCAAACCACCTCAAAAAGTTGGAAACAAAAACTCTCAGAAGCGTTACCGACAACAATAGAAATTATTCAAATAGACGAACGTTATAGCAGCTTAGAAGCACGCGATCGCTATTGGGAAATGTATCCGCCCCAAGGGTTAACCCGTTTAATTCCTCAAGGAATGCGAACCCCTCCTCGACCCATTGATGATATTGTGGCGATTATTTTGATAGAACGTTATTTATCACAAAAATCACATTAAATGGTTCGATAATTGCCACTTATGAAATTAAAATTAGTTATTTTGTCGATGAAGAACTGGATACCAAGCATTGTGTAAAAATTACCTTAATCGAGTAGTTTTTATTGATATTTTTTCTCT
>CAZNCM010000290.1:2244-4238 GCA_964571155.1 uncultured Lyngbya sp.
GCATCAGCGATCAGTTCTTCAAGGTTATCCATGCTACCCCATACTTCCTTTTTTTCTTCAAGAAATTTTTTCCACTTTTGTTTATATTTTCTATAGATTGTTTTGCTGCTGCATCATTAAACTGTTCATCCAGATAACGAAACTTCTGATAAAGATCGTATATAACAGCAATCCAAATTGAAACAATCGCCGATCTATAAGCTCCTACTGAATATGAAGCAACTGCTTCTCCTGCATAAGCTCTAATATTTTCATCGGGAATACTAATTAAAAGTGTTTCTAGATCTGCAAGTTGACTGTAAGCTCTCATGTTACTTTATAAAAAAATTGAATAATATCATTCTTTGACAGTAACTTAATAGGCATTATTTTTCATTAATTACCTTCAGAAGCAGGAGGTTCGGTTTGATTCAAAATGGATTGTAACTGATCAACCTGTTCAATCGTTTGAATAATCTCCTTCTCCAATACTAACCTGCCCAGAATAAAAGCCGAAGCAACAATATTTGACTGAACTCGTCTATCCGAAATTGTCTCAACTCGACACACCACTTCCCGCAATACGTCAACTTTTTCATCGGTTCGACTTAATACCGCAAATGCTAATAATCCCCCGTCTATTTAAAAATTGTTCCGTTGTCTGTTTCCACAAGTGAATCACTTCTAATTCGTGGCAAGTTTGGGTTAAAGTAAACGTAGATCAACCAATTCCGAAGCCGATTGTCGTAGATTTCGGGTTTTATCCCCTAAAATTTTGCCCGAATCGTAAACGAATAATCCCCTCCCGGTTCGAGTTTATAATCGCATTTTTCGAGAAAACGACCTAGAGGTTCGTGAATTAAAGCACGACCTTGAGAGGGTTGAATAATTAGGGTTTTATTTCGTCTAAACCGCCATTGAAATCGCCACTCAAATTCTCCTGCACTAACTTCTCCTTCTAATATGCCTTGGGGCCACGATTGGCTTGTTACCCGAACATAGGCAGTTGTTTCTGGTAAACTTCTAGAACTCACTGGTGTTTTTTGGCGTTTATTCGGCAATACTGCGACTATTGTAAAGGCTCATGGATTTTTCAACGCCCTGCTTTAGACTTAATTCCACAGCCTCTACTACCAGTTTAAGCACTTTTTCCATTGCCTGAGTTTCGGATGGGGAAAATTTTCCCAAAACATGAGAGATGGTTTCACCCGTTTGACTGGATGCAGGGTCTTTTGGTTTACCAATACCAATTCGCAAACGAGGAAAGTTTTGAGTTCCAAGATGGGAAATGGTTGATTTCATCCCGTTATGACCCCCCGCAGAACCTGACAGTCTCAACCGTAACCGCCCGAGGGGTAAATCCATGTCATCATAAACCACTAATACCGATTCTGGGGGAATTTTGTACCAATTGACAACCGCTTGAATTGCTTGTCCCGAACGGTTCATGTAGGTGAGGGGTTTGAGGAGTCTGATTTTATCGCGTCCTCTCCAAGTTCCCTCTGCAAATAGTCCTTTAAATTTGCGGTTTTCAGAGAGGGAAATTAGCCATGTTTTCGCTAACATATCAATCGCTTCAAAACCAATATTATGTCGGGTTCGATCATATTTAGGTTCAGGATTCCCCAAACCGACAATTAATTGGGGAATAATTAAGGGTTGAGATGAAGTAGCCTCCGTCATGGTTGATTCTGAGTTGAAAGTGCTGTCGCGCCGATGTGGATGGTTTTGAACATTAAAAATTAAAAATTAAAACAGGGAGAAACGGTGATTGTTCTCCCTCAATTTCCGATAATATTCGCTCTCAATATTAATCTCAACATTTTAATTAAGCATCAACCGCTTCATCAGTTGAAGCCACGGTCATCGTTTTTTCGGGTTGAGATTTGCTCGTTTTTGTTGCTTCTTCTAGTTGTTTGGCTTCTCGTTTGAATTCATTTTCAAATTCTTTAGAAGCCTCTTGAAATCCCCGAATTGCCTTTCCCATACTGCGACCAATCTCGGGTAGCTTTTTC
>CAZNCM010000290.1:4333-7773 GCA_964571155.1 uncultured Lyngbya sp.
CTGGGCTGATTCAAGAGCATCACAGCCATTGAGCAACTCTCCCCAAGGTTCCTACGCCCAACACAACCTTAGCGAGTTAGGTTCGCCCAATCTACATCCACACTTTCAAGCAGCAGTGAGGAGTTATAAATCTGTAAGATGATTAACAGAAAGACAAAAAACAGCGCCATGAAAACACCCATCAGAGGCGTTGTACCCCAACCGGGAGCCACTTTACCGTATTCAGAGTTTAAGGGACGTAAGATGTCACCTAACCAAGTTCGTTGTGCCATAAGTTACCTGCTGATCTAATATCGACAACAAATTTTAATGTTTCGTAATATTATATAAGGATGAGTGTCAGATTAGAATAATCCTATGGAACCTGCAATAGCTCTTAACATTTCGATCGCGGCGGTCGTCGTCGTCATTACAGCTTACGCCGTCTACACGGCTTTCGGGCCTCCGGCTAAGGAATTAAGTGATCCTTTTGAAGATCATGAAGATTAACAGTTTGTAGATTCACTGTTGCGATCAGTTTAGATAGAGTTGGAGTAAAGCCAGGTCGCCCAACTTGCAACCCGGACCGGCTCCAATCTGTCTACTTGGTATTGAGGTGAGACTTCCATCAAGTTTAGGATCAACAATCAGACCTAAATCTATATGGGGATCTCAGAAAAAAGATGGTAGCTCAGGCTGATGTCAAGAATCCAAGATTTGCTAGAATCGATGGGGGAATAATTATCGAGCACGATCATCTCTTAAACCATGGGTAATAGTTTTGGGCATTTATTTCGGGTCACTACTTTTGGTGAATCTCACGGTGGTGGAGTGGGTGTGGTGATCGATGGATGCCCGCCTAAATTAAACATCGATGTCTCTGAAATCCAGGCAGAGTTAGATCGGCGTCGTCCCGGACAAAGTAAAATTAGCACACCGCGAAAAGAAACCGACACCTGTGAGATTCTCAGTGGTATGTTTGAGGGAAAAACCTTGGGAACGCCCATCGCAATGTTAGTGCGAAATAAGGATACTCGCCCTCAAGACTATAGTGAAATGGCGACCACCTATCGTCCCTCTCACGCAGATGCCACCTATGATGCCAAGTATGGACTTCGTAACTGGCAGGGGGGAGGCCGATCTTCAGCCCGAGAAACTATTGGGCGAGTGGCAGCCGGAGCGATCGCCAAAAAGATTTTAAAACAAGTCGTCGGCGTCGAAATAGTGGGTTACGTCAAACGAATCAAAGATCTAGAAGGAATTGTCGATCCTGAGACCGTGAACTTAGAACAAGTCGAAAGCAACATTGTTCGCTGTCCAGATAGTGAGTGCGCCCAAAAGATGATAGAACTGATTGAACAAATACGCAATCAGGGAGATTCCATTGGAGGCGTAGTCGAATGTGTGGCGAGAAATGTGCCAAAAGGACTCGGTTCTCCTGTCTTTGATAAACTAGAAGCAGATCTCGCCAAAGGGGTAATGTCTTTACCTGCAAGTAAAGGATTTGAAATCGGTTCTGGTTTTGCAGGAACCCTTTTAAGTGGGAGTGAACACAACGACGAGTTTTACACAGACGAACAAGGAACGATCCGCACCGTGAGCAATCGCTCGGGTGGCATTCAAGGGGGCATCTCAAACGGAGAAAATATCATCTTACGGGTTGCTTTTAAGCCAACGGCTACAATTCGCAAAGAGCAACGAACAGTAACTCGTGAGGGAGAAGAAACAATATTGGCAGCCAAGGGAAGACATGATCCCTGCGTCCTGCCGAGAGCTGTCCCGATGGTAGAAGCAATGGTTGCGCTTGTGATGTGCGATCATTTGTTACGTCATCAGGGCCAATGTGGAACTTTAAAGCCTGAAGATTAACGACATGGAAACCGCGACCACGCCTGCTATGGTAACTTCTCTCGATAGCCCAAACCCCTCTATCTCCTCTTTTAACCCAGATGATTTTGTGGTTCAGTTCTGGGGAGTACGAGGGAGTATTCCCACGCCGGGAAAAAGCACCATTCGCTATGGGGGAAATACCTCCTGTTTAGAAATGCGGGTAGCTGGTAAACGGCTAATCTTTGATGGCGGTACAGGCTTGCGAATGTTAGGGGATGCCATGATGGCAGAAATGCCGATTGAAGCCTATATGTTTTTTACACATTATCATTGGGATCATATTCAGGGTTTTCCCTTATTTACCCCAGCATTTCTGCCAGGTAATTGTTTTCATATTTATGGGTCGATTCCTCCAGAGGGGGAGTCGATGAAAAAGCATTTTATTGAACGAGTTTTACATCCCAATTCTTCGGTTCCTCTCAAAGGATTACAAGCCGATTTGAGATTTTATGAACTCAAAGCCGGAGATTCAATGATGCTCGATGACATCAAAATTGAAACCGGACAACTCAATCATCCCAATACTGCGATGGGATATCGGATTACTTGGAATGGGGCGAGCGTTGTGTACTGTTCTGATACCGAACATTTACCGGATGGCTTAGACGAAAATGTGTTGAACCTTTCCCAAGATGCAGATGTGCTGATCTACGATGCCATGTACACCGATGAAGAATATCACAGCCCCAAATCTCCGAAGGTGGGTTGGGGACATTCAACCTGGCAGGAAGCCGTCAAAATGGCAGAAGCCGCAGGGGTGAAGCGAGTCGTGATTTTTCACCACGATCCCACCCACAGCGATGACTTTTTGGATCAGATAGAACAAGAGGTGCAAGCGGTCTTTCCCAAGGCAATTATGGCACGAGAAGGTTTAGTTTTACCCATTGGGGTTTAACCGAGAATCGATCCAATGATAGATTGATCAGGCTTTGGATTGTATCCAAACTTGCAGTCCCTCAACCCGCAATCCTTTACCCCGAGTTCCACAAAATTGTCCGTTAGAACAAACGGGAACATCACCGATATTCTGCACATGAGCGGTATAACAAATCTCATAGCTTGAAGCTTGTGGCCCGGTGAGTTCAATCGCAAATCCTTCAATTTGTCTGCCTTTACCCGGTTCACCCACAGGTTGTCCTTCAGAAATCATCGGAGTATTTCCAACTTCAGAGATGTGCGCCATATAGCGTAAACTCAAACCGGGAACGGGAGGAACAATACTGATTTGAAACGCTTCTAAAGGAAGACCCTGGCCGCGAGTTCCAGCATATTCTTGAGCGGCATATTCGCGATCGCCAAGTCTGTGAATTGAAACTCCCACCTTTAACCCCACAGGAGCAACTCTAGTAGCTTTTGCCGAGGTTGATTTTCCAGAAATCGGAGCATTCCCAAAAACGATATGGGTTCCATCAATCGTCGGGGGTGTTTTAGGAACTTCCATACTGGGAACAATAATCACTTCTTGAGGAGTCATAGAAGTCGGTTCACCCAAAATAACAATATCAGGATTAGCCGCAGGGGGGACAGAAGAAGTCAACTCACCAGAGGAGATAGAGCGAATAATTTTTCCG
>CAZNCM010000291.1:0-2695 GCA_964571155.1 uncultured Lyngbya sp.
GAATAAAGGTAGAAAACTCAGAATTAATAGAATAATTCGCCATTTCTTCGGGTAAAATCGTTAGATTTTTGGGAATTCCGCGTTTAATATTTGTCTCAACAATTTTAGTCTTTTCCTCCTGCAAATCTTCTAGATAACCTTCTAGAGAATGTTGCGCCTCAATCCCACTAGCAAACGGCCCAAAGTAGTAAATACATTCTGGAGATTCAGTTATAATCTCTATCCAACAGGCTAATCCTATCTTTTCTAAATATGTAGTAAAAATTTCTTCAGCCTCCTCGGTAAACTGATCTTTTTCCGACTCTAGTTGATCTTCCAAAGATTGATCGAGTAAAGATTGATCGAACACTGGATTGATTTGTTGTTGTTTAGGTTTGATCTTGTCATCAAAAAAATTTCCGAGCATTTTTTCAGCAAAATACTGAATCTTCTGAGCCATTGTTTGAGGGTTTTCAAAGGTAGTCATGGTTTTTTAAGTTTCCTGATCTTGTAATGGTGTGTAATTATGGTTTGCTGAGTTTTCTAATAAATCTTAACTCTAATACATCCCTGTTTAAGATGAAGTATATCCCTCAAAGAATTACGGTATGAATTGTAAAAGTTGTGTTGTTTGTTAGGAAAATTTACAAGACCATCAGCGACTTTATCTTTTCAAAGTTATACAAATTAAGCTCTAAGCCCACTCCCTCTGTTCAAGTTCATCGATAGACAATAGCAAAGATGCTTTAATTTCTTGGCGTACAGCCTCCGTTACATTTGAGACACTATTGAGACAGTCCAGCAATAATCGATGAGCTTGGTAATAACGCTGCAACCTTTCCTCTTGTTCGGGACTAAACTTCCAATTGTGGTGAATATTTCGATACTTCATAATCTCTTTTTGCAGTTGCTCTCTCCAATTTGTATAATTAACTTGAAATTGGTTTATAGAGCTTGTTTGATTTGAGGATAAATCAACGAGCTGCTGTTTGAGTTTTTGCAAAACAGACTTAAACTCTGAATCAGCTACAACCGTTAAAATATTATCTAAGGCTTCGTCACAAATCCGAAAATTAGTCTGATCACTGTTCTTACTCTTTTTGATTAAATCACTCAATAAACCATCTAAGAAAATTCCCTGATCTAAGGTACAAGCTAGGGTAAAATCAGGAGCGAGGTGAGGAGCTTTAGTCAAGGCAAAGTAAAACGCCCGAATCGCCTCTAAAGGGGGTGAACTCGCAACCTTAAGAGACTTTTGACTCAGCCAAGATAAATACTCTTGCAGAAACGAATCTTCAGCCAGGATGCTATCAATTTGTTGCTTGATTAACTCCATAAAAGTATCTGCACTCCGCAACATAGACGCGGTTAACAAAAAGATTTCTCGATATTGGGGTTCACTGATGTACTGAACCAAATCCTGTAAATTTTTATCCCGTTGTCGTAAATTATAGTCAGCGACAATTTTTCGAGCCGTAAAATATTCTTGAAATGCTAAGAAGGAGAAGGAAAAAATACCCGGTGAACGTTCTACTATGATTCCATGCTGGAGTTCAATCGCTTTGAGTATCGCTTCACTACTGAGCAGAAGTTCCTCTGGATTAATCGAATCATCGGATAAATCAAATAGTTCTTCAGCGATATATTGCAAGATTAAACTTTTTTGAAAGAGGAATTGCCCTTTTTGAAACGTTTCTGCTGCCAATTGACTGAATAATTTTAGCTTTTGAGAAAGTGATAAGTTGTGATAAGTTTCATCTCCACTCACATTTTTATCTTGATCCCACTTGCCGATCAGTAAGTCTAGACATTGTTTATACAGTACACTTTTTTTGAGGGGAAATTTTTGATCATAGCTAAATATCAAACAAGCCAGATGTAGAAACAAAGGTCTGACAATCAGTTGACGTAAATTAAAGTGTTCAGGTTGATTAATTTTTTTAAGAAATTGAGAGGTTTTTATTAAGGCATCATCAAGATCAGTCTTCGTAAATGCGATAAACCACTTTCGGGAAAATTGGGCAATTTTTTCTTCGCTAAACTGAGCAATTTCAACATCGGTAAAGCCTCTGAGTTTGACTTCCTGGGCTGCCGTTCGACAACTCAATACAAACAAGTTATTTTGATATTGATCAGCAAATCGACGAATTTCTTTAATAATTGCTAGATTATTTTTTAAGATAATCTGATCAAATCCATCCATTAAAATCAACATTCGACCTGTATGCAGCAAAGCCATTAATGATTGTAAATTGGCAATACCCGAGGTTCTAAATTCTGTGATAATATAGTTTAAAAAACTGATACTTCCGGTTTTTTCACATTCATCGGCAAAATCTATCAAGTTGATAAAAATAGGAACTCGATTATTGAACAAATGACCTTGATTGCATTGAATCGCTAGATGTTGTAAAAAGGTCGTTTTACCTGATCCCGGTATGCCTAATACTCTCAGTTTAGAGTGGGTTTGGAGGGCTTGGATTCCGGAGATACTATTCTTGACCTTATTCCCTAACCCTAAGCGTTCTAGCTCCTCTGATGTCGGATTTTTGAGAGCAGGATTGAGTTCATTGAGATCTATCCAGTATTTGTTATTGACAGATTCTAAGATATCCACATCAATATAAATATCATCCAGCTCGATAGGACGGTTCATTTCTAACAATGTTAAACTACCACATCGATCTTCAATTTTTTCGTAGCGTTTTGATCGCAC
>CAZNCM010000291.1:2705-7742 GCA_964571155.1 uncultured Lyngbya sp.
TGAACGATAACATTAATATCGAGGTTTTCTGGATTTTGTTGAAGATATGAGGAGTTATCTAAGAGGTCAGCCGGTGGATTTTCCGCAATCTCTCGCCAGTCTAGATTCAGTAAATTGCAAATCTCTAAAAAAGTATGACGTTCTATCGAGCGGTTTGTAAAAAATCTCCAAATGGGTTGACGAGTTTTGAGATTAACTTCTGCGGCTAACTGTTCTTGTGTCCAACCTTTAGATGAAAATGCCTTTTTTGCTTTTATAGCTCCCTCAACGGAAGTTTTTAGTGATCGCTTAGACATAAAATGGCTCCTAATGTAGACCCAAAAAAACTTTCTAAAAGCACGTTAAAAAGTTTTGAGAATGATAAGTATATTTTTTACTGATGGGATCGCGAATAGATTACCCGGTCTTTTCGTATACTAAGTATATATTCTAATTTTTTCAAGCAACATTCAGTCGGATGAACAAGTCTTACATTTTTACTCTGGGTTTATTCATTGAGATTTTCACTAATTCTATACCCAATTCCTAATTATATTTGCATGACTTTAGTGAAGATATACAAATATACTGTAAAATTTAGGGTTTGAGACAATAAATTAACTTATATTGATTGATTTCAACTTATTTACTACTTCTCTAAATCCCGTATAAGCTTCTCAGTTGTATGATTTTAGCATCTGTAGAAAGATTTGGATAGAAAATCACTAAGAAATATTAACTTTTGTTGAGATTTTAACTAAATTAAACAAATCAAACAATAAATCAAACAAATTGAACGGACTTAAAGTTAAAATTTCAGCTCACAAAAAAGTTAAAATTTAGTGAAAAGCGTTTTAAAAACTGGAGAATCCTCTACTTTAAAAAATCTTGTTTTTTTATTCTCTATAAATATACCAGTTTTTTTTGATTCAATTGAGGTAAATTTAGAAGGATTTGTCAAATACATTGCGCCAAATGACCAATTTTATAGTAGACAAGGACTTTTTCTGAGGATCGCGGCACAATATTAAAGAAATGAACCGTGCCAGGAGTATTTGACTGTGACATCCACAACAACCACGACCTCACTCGGACAAACAGGAATTATCGTTCCTTCACTGTGTATTGGCACCTGGTCTTGGGGTGATAACTTCTTCTGGGACTATGGTAAAAGCTTCGGTGAAGCAGAAGTTGAAGCTGCATTTAATACCGCTTTAGAGTTGGGAATCAACTTTTTTGATACCGCAGAAGTCTATGGACAGGGCTTATCTGAGGCGTTACTCGGAAAGTTCATGCAAAAAACCGACAAGCCCGTGATCATGGCAACCAAGTATGGCCCGTTACCCTGGCGAATTTGGGGAAATGCCGTGGCTGACGCGATCACCGCAAGTCTGAAACGCTTACAGGTGCCTCAAGTCGCGTTGTACCAAGTTCATTGGCCGTTTACATTTTTTATGACCCAGGAAACGTTAATGAATGCTCTCGCCGATGAAGTCCAACAAGGACGAATTTTAGCGGTTGGGGTGAGTAACTATTCCGCCTCGGAAATGGAACTTGCCCACGATATTTTAGCTCGACGGGGTATTCCGTTAGCCACAAATCAAGTTAAATACTCCTTACTCAACCGCAAAATCGAACAAAAAGGAATTTTAGCGAAGGCGCGTCAGTTGAGTGTGACTTTACTCGCTTATAGTCCGTTAGCCCAAGGACTCCTCACCGGGAAATATACCCCGAGTAACCCGCCTGTCGGTGGGCGGCGGATAGATGCTCGCTTTTCACCAGCCGGACTCCAACAAGTAGAACCAGTCATGTCTGTGGTGCGTCAAATTGCCGCCAAATATCAACGGACACCCGCTCAAGTCGCGTTAAATTGGATTAATGCTCAAACCGGAGTGATTGCGATCGCCGGGGCTAAAAATGCCGCTCAAGTTAAAGATGATGCCGGGGCTTTAGGGTGGGAAATGAGCCAAGCCGAACTTAACGAACTCGAACAAGTTAGTCGTCCCTGGCTTTCAAAATAACTGACCAAAAAATTGTCGGGGGTGATGGGTTAATAGGGTTCCGGGGGTGGTATGAGGTTTTTTTAAAACATTAAAAATAGCTTTTTATTCATAAAAATCCTCCCCACCTCCCTACTTCCCTACTTCCCGACTTCCCCTTTTGATCCCGTTTGTTTGACCGGAAAATAGAAGGAGTTGACTTGATCAACCTGACAGCAAGATAATATTGGTTCTTGGGTGATATTATTCAAGCGAACGGCTTCATGTTCTAATAGACTAATCCATTGAGCAGTTACTTCTCGATTGTCAGGTTGAGTGCGACGCAGTTCAGCCAGTTGAGTCAGCATTTCATACCAAAGACCATTTTGGGCATAAAGAGCGATTTTCTCACTTAGAGAAGCATTTTCCAACTCTCGGCTGAGTTGAGCTGACGGGGTAATACGAGCCACAATTCCGCTCACACTTGGGTTTTGGACATCAGTGTTAGTCGAGTTACCGTTCGACTCAGATGCACAAGTAAAGTTAAACATCCAGCGATAAGCTTTGCCTTCTTGGAGGGGAGGAGCGGTATCGGGTAGACGAAAACTAACAATTCCCGGCCCTTGGGTGACTGGAAAATCAACCTTGTACAACTCTTTGTTACCTGCTTCGTCTTTAAGAATAAATTCGATCGCCGCAGGTTGACTGGGAAGATACAACCAGAACGTCGGATGAGCCGCTATGGTTTCGCCCCAGTTGGTTGTCGGGATCAAAGCTGTCATCGGTTTTTTCAACTGAGAACAGTCTCCACCTCGACTCCCGGCGTCGGCTCGGTTTCCGGGCGCACCTCGGTCGGGAGGCTGAAACTCAAACGTTTGTACAATCAGTGAGTTAGGATTGTCATCTTCGGCTTCTAATCCCCGAACGTTTTCTTGAGTAGAGGGTTGACTGACATTCGTTTGGCTGGGATGAGACAGTGCTAACTGAGGGTTAGCCCACTCAATTCCGGCTAAAATGAACAGTCCAATGAGTTGAATGGACTGACAGGATCGGTTTAACGACGGCATGACTATTTATACTCCCTGGTTGACTTGTAAAATGCTTTGTTAGTATTTCCCCAATCCAGTTGAGTTGGAATTCAAGGAGGTCTGTTGAAAACGATGGGTTGAGTTGCGTTTACTTTGATCCATTCCGTACGATTTGATGCACAAACAATTGATCGCTTTCTGAAGGCTTTCTCAACTGCTTTATTTTACTGATTTCTCAACAAAAATGGACAAACAGCAGTGATCACCAAAGTTAAACTAGACGGTACTAATGGAATCCATCCTCCCCACAGGAAGAAGATGTAACACACACCAGATAACATGAAAACGGCGACTGTAACTGTCGCTCCGCAACGGTCAAATCGACGGCAGTTCCAAGCAATAATACCTCCTACTATAGACCAACTTCCAATCCAAACCCAATCCCCCCATTGATTCCAAACCCAAATCAGTGGGCGTCCGTCTAGCACGCTACTGAGAATTTGACTAATCATTTGAGCTTGTACCAGCACTCCAGGCATTTTTTGATACTCAGTCGCATGAAAACTATAAGGTGTAGAAAAGTAGTCCGTAGAGATCGGCGCACTAATACCAATTAAAACTTTGATCCAGTCGGGATCAATTTCACCTTCTAGAACTTGAGAAAAGGTGACTCGTTGAGGTTGATTGTTTTGTGTACGATAGTTGAGTAGAAGTTGAAATCCCTGATGATTGAAATTTTGATAGCCTCCAGCACTTTCACCGAGCGGTTTTAATACCACTTCACCGAGTTGAACTGATTCGTCATCTCTTAATTTGGGTGTAATTCCTTCTTCCATGAGGAAATGTTGAGCGAGTTGAAAACTCAAAGAAAATTCGGTTTGACAAGGAGAATTACTCTCGGGCGTCATAAATAATAGTTGGCGACGCAGAATATCATCAGAATCTACGACAACATCCGTAAATCCGAGCCGATGTTTGGGGACATTTAGAGGAGGACTCACCCCGGGTTTATTCGCATCGTTGACATGAGACGCACTACAAACCGCAATCAAATTAGGATTTTGAGTCAACTGCTTGGTCAACTCCGTATGACCGGGTTCTCGGGGAACATCTCGATAAATATCGATTCCCATGACTCGGGGTTGATAAGATTCAAGTTTGTTGAGCAGTTTGACTAAAGTCTGATCGGGGAGAGGAAAACCCCCGTATTTTTGGATATCCTTTTCAGTCGCTTCTACGACT
Organism: uncultured Lyngbya sp.; assembly: GCA_964571155.1. Lineage (GTDB taxonomy): Bacteria > Cyanobacteriota > Cyanobacteriia > Cyanobacteriales > Microcoleaceae > Capilliphycus. The sequence goes on from CAZNCM010000291.1 coordinate 6,934, forward strand.
AATACTCGGTTTTCCAAGTGTTCAGAAGGCCGCAATCGTAATAACTGATCGTAGGCAATCAGTTCCCATCCTTGCATTAAACCGAGCGATCGCGCAGCAATTACTAAAACCGTTGCAATTACTCCTAAACCGATAATATGAGGGGCTGAGGGCTGCTGAGAGCCTCGGAGTTGTTGCCAAGTCGGAGGAATAACAGTCGGATTTTGACAAATGACCGGGAGCCAACAAGCGCAGGGATATTCTGGCTCTAAATCCTGTAATTTTTCTCGGGCTTCTCGAACAGATTGATAAAAAGATGTTCCTTTAGAAAAAGCACTCAACCAATGTTTTAAAAATGTTTGGGCGACTTGATCCGGTACAGGTTCGCGCATGATCACCAGTTGAGGAATCTGGACATCAGCCAGTTGTCTAGCCAGTCCTAGACCATCACAGGAGTTAAAAACAGCGAGTTGTAACCCTCGGGCGATCGCCGCTTGCAGAGCAAATTTTAACTCAAAGATCGTAATCGCTTCATATTGATTGATATTAATATATCCCGTCGCGCCGCTAGTATGACTCGAACTATGTCCAGCAAAAAAGAGAATATCCCATCCTTGTTCATCCCAGAGAAGGCGGTTGAGTTCACTGCGTTGCGGTTCAACTAAAAAAACGGTATTGGCGCCGGGTAAGCGTTCGAGCAGGGCGCGATCATGTTCGATATCAATACCGTGAGAGTTACCCAAAATGGCTAAAATTCTGACAGCACCCCCTGGAGAGCGGTGCATCGGTTCGATTCGTTCAGCTTCTAAGGTACTGCTCAAACCGACTTC
>CAZNCM010000292.1:0-2946 GCA_964571155.1 uncultured Lyngbya sp.
CTTGATTTGGGGCAGGTTGCTCGATATAAACTTGAATGGGAAACTCAGACCAAATGAGATGACCGACTTTTGGAGCTTCAATTTGATCAAAGTAATCACCACTCTGGGTTTGATCTTGCCACTCGGCTAAAGGCATGGGCAACGGATGAGCTTTAACCGGAATGACATCTTCAAGCGCAGGTGTAGGTTGAGAAAGAATGAGGCTGAAACTGACAACAGCGACAGCCAAGCCGACAAAAAGGAGTTGTCGATAGGATACTCGCATTCGTTCAAACACTACCGCGATTTCCTCTAACCGACCCAACCTGCGCTTAAGATAATCGTTAAGCCAATAAAGGTAATGGCTAACATCCAGGTAACACGATTCAGTGTTGTTTCCGCACTTTTGCTACTGGTAAACAGTTGAGCCTGTCCGCCGATACCCAATCCTGCGTCTCCTTTCGGACTGTGTAACAAAACCAGAATGGTTAAACCAAGAGCAGACAATGCCCAAACACCTTGTAAAATATCAGCAGTGGTCATGATTTAAAGTTGGTCTTTAGTGATTCATTATCATTTAGACAGTTTAACACTCTCTAGACCCGAACTTTAATCGGTGTCCGACTTTCTTTGACTTCAAAACCCGCAGGTAAAATCATCGAACGTCCGGTCATTTCTTCTGGCTGAGGAAGTTTAAGAATTTCGAGAATGGTAGGAGCCATATCTGCCAAACAGCCATCTGTTCGTAGGTGAACATCCGTACCATGTGCTGGAATTTTCAGCTTTTCGCCTTCTACCAAGATAAACGGCACGGGGTTAATCGTGTGAGCAGTCCAAGGATTACCTTGTTCATCACGCATATATTCTGCGTTGCCATGATCGGCGATAATAATTGCGGTTCCACCCGCTTTATTAATACTTTCGATTAAACGTCCCAAACATTGATCTACGGTTTCAACAGCTTTTGTCGCCGCTTCAATCATCCCTGTATGACCGACCATATCTGGGTTCGCGTAGTTTATTACCACCAGCGAATAAATCCCTTTTTCCACCGCCTCAATTGCCACATCCGTCACTTCGTCTGCGGACATTTTTGGGTCTTGGTCATAGGTCGCAACAGCCGGAGAGGGAATTAACTCTCGATCTTCTCCTTCAAAGGGTTGTTCTAAACCCCCATTAAAGAAATAGGTGACATGGGCATACTTTTCGGTTTCAGCGGTGCGGAACTGTTTTAAACCGTGAGCGGCAATCACCTCTCCTAAAATATTATTGAGGTTTTGGGGTTGAAAAGCCACTAGAACCGGAAAGTTAGCGTCGTATTGGGTAAAAGTCGCAAAGCCGAGGGGTTGGATAATTTCTCGTTCAAAGCTGTTAAAATTGCGATCAACAAAGACTTGAGTTAATTGTCGCGCTCGATCGGGACGGAAATTAAAGAAAATAACTCCATCTCCAGCTTCGACTGCTCCGGGTTTCAGACGAGTCGGAATGACAAACTCATCAGTTACGCCTTCATCATAAGAACGCTGTAAAACCTCAACGGCTGAGAGTTCGGTTCCTTCACTCTCGACGGTCATATTAAGATAGGCTTTTTGAATGCGATCCCAACGATTAGCGCGATCCATCGCATAATAGCGACCACTGAGAGTCACAATCTGTCCTAAACCGATTTGATCAATATGGTCTTGAATTTGCTGAAGTGCTTTGATGCCATCTTTAGGATTGGTGTCGCGACCATCGGTAATCGCATGAATACAAACTTGAGAAACGCCTTTCTTTTGAGCGAGATCTAATAATCCCAGTAGATGCTGAAGATGGGAGTGAACCCCACCATCAGAACACAAGCCGACTAAATGTAATTTTCCATCTCGCTCTCGAACTTCTTGACAGACCTTAACTAAGGCTGGATTGTCAAGCAAAGTGCCGTCTTCTACAGCATCCGTAATTCTGACTAACTCTTGGGGAACAATGCGCCCCGCTCCGATATTAAGATGACCAACTTCCGAATTTCCCATCTGACCTTCTGGTAAGCCTACTGCTTTTCCCGAAGCCCGAATTAATGTTCTCGGATAAGCAGTCCATAGACTATCCATGACAGGCGTATTACCTACCGCTATGGCATTTCCGTCCGTCTGTTCACGATAGCCCCAGCCGTCTAGAATGATGAGTACAACGGGAGATACAGACACTGGTGCCATGCAAAGTTATCCTATCTACAAGTGGTGTCATCGATATCATACCATCGACGCTCTCAAAAAACAGTTGAATACTGATACAAAAGACCCAAAAAATGAGCAATTCCTGTAGAATTAGGAATATATAACTAGAGATTTGGAGAAATAGAACTCCAGTTGAAATCGTCATCCTTGACTCAAGACTCCATGGTTGAATATTGAGTTTTCAGCTATGCCAATCTCATTCCATTGCCAATTAAACCGATTGAATTGTGGGTATCTCTCCAGTCCAAAACTTCCGATCACCCCTTTGCGATGAAAAGTTTTGTTAAATTTCTATAAATTGACCAACGGTCACAGCAGCTTCGGGAGCTTGCATCCTGGAGAACTGTGACTAAGTGGCTGAATCGGTTAGACTTTGGCTATCCTTAAAATTATTATCGAACGTGTTTCAGGGACGGGCAATGCGTAAAATATGGTTAGTGGTCGCATTAGGATTGTTGACAATTTGGACGGGTGGATGTGGTTCTCAAGAACAAGGGAGTGAACAGACAACAGAAACTCCCTCAGCAGAAAGCTCACCCGCCGAAATCGAAACAGCAACAGAAGGAACCGAACAAACAGGGGAACAAGAAACCGCCGAAGAACCCCAAAAAGGAGCATTTGAAGAACCTTTAGTCGAACAACAAAAAGAAGAAACCGCTGCCAAAGCAGGTTTAATTCAGTCTACCAAACCCGAAGAACGATTGCTTCAGCTTAAAGGGAGTACCAATGGAAACGGTACTGCCGCAGCACC
>CAZNCM010000292.1:2956-3423 GCA_964571155.1 uncultured Lyngbya sp.
CGGAGTCCCGAATCAATCCGTCAGCGATCCGTTTGGTGTACTCACCCCTCAGATCGTTCAGCGAACTCCAGATCCAGAAGAAGCCGCAGAGTCTCTAAATCTTACCGCCCGAGAAGTTCCGACGATTCCAGATGTTCCGGTTGCCGCAACCCCTCCTCAGTGGACGGTTGCTGCGGCCCAAGCACAAACGACAAATGGAAATCAAGGTCAAGGAACAATTTCTCCTAACCTTTCTCCCCGACAAGTGCCTTCCCTACCCGAACTCCCAGTCCCTCAACGTCCACCTCAAGCCGGAACTCAGCAAGCGACCCCAGGCACAACACCCAGAGGAGTTGGACAACCAGGCAGACCCGCTCAAGACTCACCGACCTCACCTCCGAAACCCCCATCGCCTCCGAAACCCCCCGAAATTCCGAATTTGACTGTGGCTCAAGTGCCGACCTTACCCGAACTGCCTGTAACCGAAC
>CAZNCM010000292.1:3433-3753 GCA_964571155.1 uncultured Lyngbya sp.
GTGATCCCAATGCTCCTCCCACACCCCCGCCGACAGCACTTGCACCCACAACACCGACCCCTGTACTTCCTCCTCCGCCTTCGGTGGAAATTGCTAAAGCTATTTTAGTCAGCGGTGTTATGCAAGTGGGTGACGAAACCCGAATTATTTTAAAAGCCCCTACTGAACCCACCAGTCGTTATGTGAGTGTCGGACAACGGATCGCCAATGGACAGGTATTAGTTAAACGAGTGAAATTTAATGTCGGTAGTGATCCCATTGTGATTTTTGAGCAAAATGGCGTCGAAGTTGCTGTCGAAGTGGGTACATTTGAACAAACA
>CAZNCM010000292.1:3783-4183 GCA_964571155.1 uncultured Lyngbya sp.
GATCATCCCTCCTCAAAGTGACTACAGTAGAAATCATTTAAACTCAAATTAGAGTCAATCTTGACACTGGGGATATAGGGAGCTGGGGTAAGTTGATCAGGGCTGTTCCCCAACATCGGCTCAAGTCGAACTTCCCCCTGATTGTCTGTCGAAAACTATAAAAAAATTCAATCTTACTAGGAGTTATGTTTAGCTTAGTTCAAAAGCTAGGATTTTTGACTTTAACCACCGCGAGTCTCGGAATGGGAGTTGAGATCTTCACTTCTATTCCCGCCAGCGCTCAAGAACAAGATACACGTCCTCCCGTCTGTGAAGGACAATTACCGACCGGTTCAGTCAAGTGTAATTATGAAGGTGGTGACAACTACCAAGGTAGTTTTGTTAATGGTAGACCTGATGG
>CAZNCM010000292.1:4193-7712 GCA_964571155.1 uncultured Lyngbya sp.
TGTCTATGCCAATGGCGATCGCTATGAAGGTGAATTTCGCAATGGCCTGCCCAACGGTCAAGGAGTCTTCATTTTTTCCGATGATGCCCGGATTGTTGGTGTCTTTAAAGATGGCAATATTACCAATGGAACCGTGATTTTTGCCAATGGCGATCGCTATGTCGGAGAGTTCCAAATTGTTCGAGAGGTTGGTAGCGGACAAGTCAGTAGTCAACCCGATGGTCGGGGAGAATTTATCTACACCAATGGCGATCGCTTCCAAGGAGAATTCTTCGCCGGACAGCCCTTTGGTCAGGGAAGTTTTACCCGCAAAGATGGCAGCCGTTGTCAAGGACAATTTTTTAATGAAGCCCTCGACGGTAAAGGCACTTGCACTTTTCCGAATGGACTCCGTTATGAAGGTGAATTTCGCGGCGGTATTCCTCACGGCCCTGGAACTCTAATTGATACGGCCGGTAAACGACTACCCGGAACCTTTAGAGACGGTAAGCGAGTCGAGAATCCTTCTTAACGGACTTGGGCTTGCCAATTGACATGATGGAGAACTTTAACCGATGACAACTGCGACGACCCATTCAACCTCAAGCGACTCATTTCCTTTTGAGTTTGCGCCGAGTGTCACCCAAGATCGAGATCTTCTGCATCAACTCAACTTTGTTCCGGGTGTGAAAGAGATTTTGATCACTCGACAAGTTCATGCACTCGAACACGCCACCGTTTGGGTATTGAGTGAATGGGCAAATGGCGGCATCTCAGGAGAAGAAGATCGCTTAGGTGGAATGTCAACAGCCGCAGGATTTTATCTCTACGGGCGAGTTCAGACCAGCCGACTCAGACAAGCGGTACAGACAGCACAGCAACGTCTGACAGCCGGAGAATGGCATCTGGCTGTTCATCCCCGATGCGGTACCAATCTGTCTGTGGGAATGATGCTGACGGGAGGGTTGGCGATGGGAATCAACCTGGCTTTACCCAAAGGGCCAATTGAACAACTGTTAGGATTAGGGGTTGCCGCCGGGGTTGCCACTCAGCTTGCTCCTGAACTCGGGAGTTGGGCGCAGCGATATCTGACCACTGCTATTCCCTTCAATTTACAAGTGGATGAAACCTCCATTGAGCAAGATTTGTGGGGGCGTTCAGCCCATTTTGTGCGAGTGCATTGGGTAGAGTAAAAGTACATCAGCAATAAAACTTAAAGACTCAATTGCACTGAGACGGTAGATCCAGTAGTACCCTGAACAATACAAGGCTTTATTCATCAATTTAGAAACGAGGAAGATAAGCTAATGGTTCAACGTGGTTCTAAGGTTCGTATTTTGCGGAAAGAGTCCTACTGGTTTCAAGAAGTCGGTACTGTCGCTTCCGTTGACAAAAGTGGTATTAAATATCCCGTGATTGTCCGTTTTGACAAAGTAAACTACTCCGGCATCAACACCAATAACTTCGCCGAAAGTGAAGTGGTTGAAGTCGGTACGGGTAAAGCCGCCCCTCGCGGTCAACAAACTCCAGTTGCTCCGACTACCCGACGTACGGGTGAAGGTGCGGGTCAACCGGGTGCCGCAGGTGATCCCAACCAAGGAACAGAAAATTAGTCTGTGCCAGAATTGCCCGAGGTGGAAACGGTTAAACGGGGCCTGAATCAAGTGTCCCGTAACCAAACGATTCAGGGTGGGGAAGTGTTACTTAAACGTACTCTTGCTCACCCTGTTTCTATTGATGATTTTATGACCGGATTTTCTGGAAAAGCGATCGCCGGGTGGTATCGACGGGGTAAATATCTATTAGCGGAATTCTCGACACCGCTTAACCCCGATGCTGACAATTCCCAAAACCCAGAATTTTCCGATTTACAAACCTTCTCTAATGGGGGTTTAGCGGTTCATCTGCGGATGACAGGTCAACTGTTGTGGGTGAGTCAAGATGAACCTCTGAGTAAACATACGCGAGTCCGATTGTTTTTTCCCAATAGACAAGAACTCCGTTTTGTTGATCAACGCACCTTTGGTCAAATGTGGGGAATTCCTCCCAATGTGGAAGTCTCAAAGATTGTTACAGGCTTGCAAAAATTAGGGCCTGAACCCTTTTCAAAGGAATTTTCGATAAAATACCTAACAACTCAATTTCAGCACCGTCAGCGCTCGATTAAAACGGCGTTGCTCGATCAAAAACTGGTTGCGGGGGTGGGGAATATCTACGCTGATGAAACTCTATTCCTCAGTGGAATAACACCAATGACTCGTTGTGCGGATTTAACACTCAAACAAATTGAAACGTTACACAGCCAACTGATTCAAGTTTTAAACACGGCTATCGATGCGGGGGGAACAACGGTTCGTAATTTTCTCAATGTTGCAGGAGTCAACGGCAATTACGCAGGACAAGCTTGGGTTTATAATCGTGCGGGTCAACCCTGTCGAGTCTGTCAAACCCCGATTGAGCGCTTAAAATTGGCAGGGCGGTCGGCTCATTTTTGTCCTCGTTGTCAGACTTGAAGTTGTACACCAATACCCTCACTCCGGATAGTTGTAACGATCAAGATTCTTTACTCAAGACGTTGGTTAATTTCCTGAGATTTCCCAACGCAATAGCCGAGGAAGTTTGGCTAAATCTAAAGCATAATTTCCAGTCCAGAGAATGATTTCAAGAATTAATACAGTTCGTACCCAAAATAATTCAGATTCAGAATCCAACCCGGTAAGGGTGTCGGTAAACTATAAGGCTTAGTATTTCTCCACGCCCAACCGACAATTCCGAGAAAGGAGGTTGCCAGTACAAAAAAAATTAGATTCTCTAGTATAAGATTAAAATTAATATTAAAATCATTCATATTACTAACTCAAGTTTGACTGACTTTTAGGACTGATCGCGAAATCGTTCAAACAGTTTAGAGAAGTCAGGGGGTTGTCCGTCATAATTGAGCATTTGTTCATTCAAAACAACCCATTTTTGAGCGCTTTTAGTCCATAAATTCGCCACCGGTTGCAGCCAACGAGTATCTTCTAGTATTCTGGGTTTGACATTAATAATGTTGGGGTTACGGGCATCGAAGTTGTGCAAATCCAACCCGCAAGTCCAGCTTTGCCAAGAATTATGAAAATTCTCCAAGTCCGATTTGAAAAGAACGAGATGATCAACCCGATGCAGCACAGCGTTGGAAAATACGAAATCAAATTCGGTGGTCAAGCAAAGTGATCGCGCATCGAGACAGGCAAATGAAAAATTTGCAGAACTCAGAAGGTTGATAACTCTGTGCTGCATAGGCAATCATTTCGGGAGAACTATCGATTCCGACAGCTTTTTATTGAGAGAGAAGCTGCTGGCATCCGCAGTTATTTTTCCCTCTCTACAGCCGGAATCAAGAACTAACTCACCCCCTTTCCAATCAATATACAAACACAACTGCTTTGCCCACTGAAGTTGAGCCTCAGAATTTTTTGCATATTCTTCCGGGTTCTCCATCCGAGGGTAAATCAAACAATTGAGTTTGGATGAGCATTCCATCTTAGAGATTTTAACGAA
>CAZNCM010000293.1:0-3758 GCA_964571155.1 uncultured Lyngbya sp.
TAGCGTTTGGGTTCTGTGGGTTTAAATACTCGTCTGACCAATACAGCCCCGTCTGTAACTGCGTATTCGGGAGGAAGACCTAATTTATAGGCAGAGAAGGGGCCGCGAACACAATAAATTTTCCAAGAATCATCTACTTTTGGCATTCCTTCTTTGTAGCTTGCTCCACTATAACCGACATATCCCACCCCGGTACTAAAAACGACAATCTGACGAGCATTCGGAACTCGTTCTGAGACTAAATGATTAAGTAAGCTGCCAATTCCTAAAAAGGCTGTATTCTCATTGTCATCAAATACACCTGGAAGTAATTTCTCCCACAGCCAATCATTACGTTCATCTCCGAAATTAGGTTGTTGTTCGCTTCTTCTATAAAAATAAATTTGCATTTTGCATTCTCCTGTTCACATTGAAGATTTCTCTATAACACTTTAGGTTCTGCACAAATAATATTGAATTTCAGAAAATTAGTGTCAATTTGATTCAAAGTAACGTTCAACAAAGGCTTGCACGTCCTCCATAAATTTTTGAGTTGAAAAAAGCTTTTTTCGATTTTCTAGGTCTGTCCTGAGCTTTTCTTGTTTTTCAGGATGACTCAAAACCTCAATAATTTTCTCGATAGCATCATTATCCTTTTGAAATAATAAATCGACATTTTCTTGACCGACAATTTCAACTTGTCCCCCCTGAGTTTTAACAAAGGGAATCGCACCAGCTTTCACCATCTCGGCGATTGAAATACCAAACGGTTCTCGCTTACAATGAATTCCATATCGACACCGACGCACAATATTAACATAGTCTTTATAAGGCAAATTTTCATGAAGTTCTACCCAATCTTGATTTTCAGCAACCCTCTTTTTCAGAAATCGCATATACTGCCAGCCATAGATTCCGCCGCCGCCGCCTGTCAAATATAGCTTAACATCAAATCCTTTTTCACGAACTTGGCTGAGGATTTGTATGGCTTTGTGGGGTTGTTTGGGTTGAGTTAATCGACCGCTACAAATAAAGGCATTCTCTTTTTCTTCCCAAGGAATCTGCTGTAGATCTAAAACAACGGGTGGATATACAACAGTGGAATCAATTCCATACTCTTTTTTTACCCGATCAGCAACATAGTAAGAATTTGACATTGACCAGTTGCTTTTTAATTGTTTCTCAGAAAATTTAGAAATCTTTTTATAAAGCTTTCGATCCGCATCAAAAACTTTAATCCAGTGAAGATACTGAATTCCAGTGCGACCCATATCTACAGCATTATAAGCGGATAAAACTAAGTCATATTCAGACGTATTTTCTTTAAAATATTTAATAAAAAGATGAGCAAATAGCATCCGAAACTCATCATTATTTGCCCTTAATAATTTTAGTGTAGGTGCAATCGATTCCGGCCACATATAGCGAATTTTGACACGCTGCTCGGATAATTGAGTGCCATACATTGAATTGAGAGAGTTGAGGTTTAAATTCGCTGTAGTAAATAAGGTAATATCATATTTAGTCTTCAATGCTTCTAAAATCCATAAAGCAACAGATTCAGCCCCTCCTCCAGCAAAACTGGGATAAAAAACAGCGATTGATTTTTGAGTTACATTTGTTTCAGATTGATCCGGAATCATAACCATAATAAATTTTTCACCCGACACCTAAAACTTATCTCTAAAGTTCCCATTAAAACCGATCAAATCAAAATAGAGGAGTCTGCGAGAATAATATCAGAAATCTGGATATGACTTATCGACTTCCGTGACTCGCCAGCTCAACTTTAGATTAACCCAGAAATTCCAGAACGTCACGATCGCGATCGCAATCAGTTTGGCAAGATATTCATTTATCCCCAAACCCCGAGAGAGTAGATTAACAATTATTGCATTTAAGACCAACCCCGTTAAGCAAATGATATTAAACTTTAAGAACCTTTTAAACCCCTTTGTCCAACTCCGTTGTTGATGGGTCAGATCGGCAAAAGTCCATCGGTCATTCCAGAGAAAATTGTTAACAATTGCAATCTCACCCGACAAAATCACACTCAAGGTCAACCCCAAACCCAAATGACGAAAGAGGTAAAACATCGTCATATCCACAAATACCCCGCTCAACCCCACGACTCCAAATCGCAGAAATCGTTGAACCGGCCATAACATTAACCGCAATCGGATCAGGTGTTGTACATATTCAACATACTGCTTCCAAGTAACCTTACTCGCCCCTTCACTGCGTTCTTGAAAGACATAACCCACTTCCGCAATCCAGCGACTATGACCTTGAGCTAATACCTCAATTAAAATCTTATACCCAATCGGACTTAGAGGTTTCTCTGCGATCGCCTCTCGCCTCACCAAAAAATAACCACTCATCGGATCAGACACCCGACTGACAATCCCCGGTAAAATCACCAGTCCGAGAACCTGCGCTCCCCGAGACAGAAAGCGTCGCCCCAAACTCCAGTCACTCACTCCTCCGTGATCGACATGACGACTCGCCACCGCTAAATCAGCCCCTTTGTGAATTTCCGCCCAAAGCTGGAGAAGTGTTTCCGGGGGATGTTGCAAATCTGCATCAATCACCCCTAAAATCTCACCATTCGCCACCTGCCAACCCCGAATTACAGCCGTTGAAAGTCCCCGTTGGTGTTGACGACGCATCACCCGTAACTGGGGATAGACCTCACAGAGATCATTTGCCGTTTTCCAAGTCAAATCGGGGCTATCATCATCAACAATAATCAGTTCGTACTCATCTCTTAGAACCCGATCAAGTATTTGACTCAACCGGGCGATCATTTGCTGAATATTTTCACTTTCGCAATAGGTGGGAATCACTAACGACAGTCGAAGATGGCGATGCTCAACTGTAGATTGTGTCGCCCGGTTCCCAATGATCAATAAACCTGTCGGTTCACAGACAAGACGAGGAGATTGACGGGGACTCGGAAGATCAGGATGAATCTGGGACATTCACTTTAGAAATCAATAACAGTGAAGCGATTGGTTTGAATATAGTCAAAAATGCGGTTAATCTGATTGCGTTGAGCATCAGTAATCTGACTATCTGAAAGGATCACCGACATCAGCTTCAGATACTCACTGCGATCAAGCTGTCCCGATGTCAGGATACGATCGAGCATTTGAGTCAAAGTAGAATTAGACTGATTTTGATTTAACCAACGCATAAGCTACCATTCCTCGACTATTCCCTTAAAAGGAGTTCGCTACAATATCGGAAGTTGCTCCAAGTTGAGCCAAGATTGAATGAACAGAGCAATTGTACTCGAAACTTAGAAATTTTGGATGCTTGACTCTCAGTATCCCCGATCACAAGACTTAAAAATATCAGACAAGGAGACAATTTTTTATGCAGGTTGAGCGACTACCCGTATTATCAGATAATTATATTTTTTTACTACACGATCCCACTGACAATGTAGCTGCCGTCGTCGATCCGGCTGAAGCCGCTCCAGTTCTTCATCGTCTGCGAGAACTCAATGCTGATTTAGTCACTATTTTCAATACTCACCATCATAGCGATCATGTGGGGGGAAATCGTCAACTGCTTCAACATTTCCCTCAAGCTACAGTTTACGGTGGGGCTGAAGATCAAGGTCGCATTCCCGGACAACAAGTATTTCTCTCGGAAGGCGATCAAGTCAAATTTGGCGATCGCCCCGGCGAAGTCTTTTTTGTTCCCGGACACACTCGGGCACATATTGCTTACTATTTTCCGGCTCAAACTGAAGGGGAAACCGGAGAATTATT
>CAZNCM010000293.1:3768-7618 GCA_964571155.1 uncultured Lyngbya sp.
GTCGTTTATTTGAGGGAACACCGCAACAAATGGTGAGTTCTTTAACAAAATTACGTTCTTTACCCAATAATACCCGTGTTTGGTGCGCTCACGAGTATACTTTGAAAAATCTTAAATTTGCCCTCACGGTCGATGAAAATAATGCCGATTTACAACAACGTTTTGATCGGGTTAAAATGGCTCGCAGTCGAGATGAAGCGACCGTTCCTTCTAGCATTGGATTAGAAAAGTTGACCAATCCGTTTATGCGTTGGGATGATGTAGCTCTCCAGTCGAAGGTCAAGAGTCAAGATCCGGTTCAAACCTTTGCGCGTTTGCGAGGAATGAAAGATCAATTCTAAAAATTCAAATGTAGACCATGAGGAGATTCCCTCCAAAGACACGAAGACACAGAGAAAATTCTTTGTGTCTTGTCGTGTTTATTTTTAAACTTCGTGAAGGAATGAGTCCTTGGTGAAGATCATCTTGGGGTTAGATTAGAGAGCGGAAGGATAAATTTCGTCAGCAACAAATACAGGCTTATTCTCATACTCGGCTTCAATTTCTTGTTTGAAGTCTAAATCCCAAGTCAGATCATAATCACGTTCAAATTCCGCCTGAACAAACGGACGCAACGTTCCAACAATGGTCACACTTTCATTTTCGTTAACTTGGGGATCGGGGTTAGCCGTAATTACCAATAAATCTTCACCCCCAAAAAGCTGTTCTTCATCAACGGTAAAGACACCAGTGCTTCTGATTTCTTCAACCTCTCCTTGTACCGCAATCCGCTGATAATAATAATTTTCGGGGTTGGCGGTGATGTCACCTGGATCGGGCGACAACGCAATAGACTGAGCAATGACCGCAGGTTTTTGTTCATATTCTGCATAGAGATTCGGATCGAAGTCTAAACCATAATCTCTTTCAATGTCAGCGATGACAAAGTTTTTAACTTCCCCAGTCACTTGCACTTGGCTTCCTTCACCTTCAGGAAGGGTAATTCCTTCGCCTGAAGCATTCACAATCAAAATTTCTTCGCCGCCCAAGAGTTGTTCATCATCCATCAAAAATGACGCATCACCAACGACTTCATTAACATCTCCTCGAATGGTGACGGTTTCGCCAACATAATTAGAGGTTTCCTCGGAAACTTGTTGGGTGGTGACGTTTTCTAAAGCTTCTTCTCTGGTTGTTGTTTCGTTTGTACAGGCGGGTAATAATATAGCCATTAAAGATAACGCGAGCGCACCTAAACGAATATTTTTACGATTTTCTGATTTAGAATTGGGTAACATATTAATCATTTTTTCCAATTTACTTTTACTTAACTAAATTCACTGAATCTCCGTCTGTCAATGTTCTCTACACTCTGCTTGAGAATACAGGTTTCAAACTTCATTCGTGGTTTTTAGATGTTCAGTAACACTAAATATATCAGTTCTATTCAGGGAGACGATTCTCCCAGAAGAAGGATTTCACTCACTCTAAAGGATGAGATAAGAATCTCTACAGGTCTATAGCAGTGTGAAATGATTTGCAAAAATTTAATCTACTCAGAGCAAGCAGGATTGACGAGCGACCCCCTTTGGGTTCACCAGTTGCGTGATTGTCGGGGAACCCTTTCAGCAGTCGCTCTATGCGCGAGGAGGGGGTTTGGGGGCGATATCCTTTTCAAAGGGTTTCTGATTGCTATAGATGATTTGAAATGATCTTTTATCTTTGCTCAATTCTGCCATTAATCGGATGTATCTAAACTCAGGAGAAATCCTTTAAATCCAATCGCGACTATACAAGGCGACCACGAACATATAAATAGCATAAGCCATAAAGCCAAAGGCAATCCCGCCTAGCCACAGCGATCCAAAAGGTTGAAGTTGAAGTTGTTTTAAGGCGTTGGCGAGTCCACCAGCAGGATCGGAGCGAACTAGAAATGTCGCTTGCACTAAGAAAATGCCAATGGTAATAAAACCAATTCCTCGGGCTGCTATTCCGACTTTCCCGATACCAATCGCCCAGGTTTTCACCTGATGATTGAGAGTAGAATTCAACTCCCGAATATAACTCCCGCTATAGGCACCATAGAGGTAAGAAAATCCCACACCGATGGTCGCGATTCCGGCGATAATCACGAGCCACAGTCCAAAAGGTTGCTTAAATAATTCAGCAGCCAAGTCCTCAATCATATCATCATTTTCTGCATCTAAACCGATTAATAACTGACTGGCTGTGTAAATAACACCGCTATAAGTTAATCCACTCATGAAGTAGCCACAGCGATTAATCAGACGTTTGAGATTGAATTCACCCGGATGTTTGGGGTCAAATAGAGCTTGAATTAATCGTCGCAAAACATAACCTGTTAAGCCAATGATTAAAAGACCAATCAGTAGTTGTCCCCAGGGCTGGGCCGCAATTTTGAGCAATAGACCGTGAGTCCCTACAATCTCTTGATTCGTTTCAAATATGGCGATTGTGGCCAGTAACCCAATGGTTCCATAGATGCTACCTTTGGCGACAAAACCCAAGCGAATCAAGCCTTCAATCCATTGATGAACTGTTGGGTGCTTAAATTGTTGTTTGACTTGACCAATGAAATGAATATTTTTTGACATAAAATCGGGAGGGGGAGATATAGGGAGATGGGGCGGTAGAGAGAGCTTGCTATTTGACCTCACGACTTCTGTCGGGTAGGGCGATGGGTCACTCAATAAAATTTCTTCGGATGTACGGTTGCGATCGCATTACTCAGGTCGCTATGATAGAGTGTTTGGGTTAAAAGATTATTAGGAACAATCATGGCAAAACGTGTTCAAGTTGTCCTCAGACAGGACATTAGCAAACTGGGTCGAAATGGGGACTTAGTAGAAGTGGCTCCCGGTTATGCTCGTAACTACCTCCTCCCGAAAAGTTTAGCAGTTCGAGCGACTCCGGGTATCCTCAAACAAGTGGAACGTCGTCGGGAAGAAGAACGTCAACGACAAATCGAACTGAAACAAGAAGCCCAAAGTAGTAAAACCGCTCTGGAAACCATTGGTCGCTTTACCATTGCTAAACAGATGGGTGAAAATGAAGCAATTTTTGGTACGGTAACGGCAGCCGAACTTGCAGAAGCGATTCAAGCCGCGACCAATCAAGAAATTGATCGTCGTGTTATTACCTTACCCGATATCAATCACATTGGTTTTTATAAGGCAGAAATTAAGCTGCATCCTGAAGTTACAGCAGAAATCGAAGTTCACGTTGTTCCGAGTTAGGATAAACCGTTATCAGTATGAATTGATGACGACTCATCACGCCAGAGTTTTTTTTGGGTAAACTGAAACTGAGCGCGGAGCGATTAACAGACGTTCGCTGTGAGCGTCTGAAACTACTGATAACGGATTGTTTTTATTGATTTTGAACTATGAAAAATCGATCTAACTTTCAACTCCCGAGCGATCGCTTACCTCCCCAAAATATTGAAGCTGAGGAGGCGATTTTAGGGGGGATTTTACTCGATCCTGAAGCCATTAGTCGAGTCGCTGAATTGTTAGATCCGAGTTGTTTTGCGATTGTTGCCCATCAAGCGATTTATCGCACAACGCTGAATTTACATTTACAAGGAAAACCGACTGATCTAATGACGGTTACTACTTGGCTTGCTGATCACAATCAGTTAGAAGAAGTGGGCGGACAAATGAAGCTGGCGCAACTGGTTGATCGCACCGTTTCTGCGGTGAATATTGATCAATATGCTTTGTTAGTGATTGAAAAAGCCATGCGCCGGAATTTGATTCGAGCCGGACATGAAACGATTAATTTGGGTTATGATACAGCGGTTGATATTGAAGAAGTTTTAGATCAGGCTGAACAACACATTTTTAATATT
>CAZNCM010000294.1:0-7594 GCA_964571155.1 uncultured Lyngbya sp.
CGTGGTTCGACTTGATTTGGCCGACCTTCCCTAATAGAATGATCATATTAGGCTACCGTTCGGCAAAGGGAGCAAGATGAGCAATCGTCCGATTATTTTAGGTATTGTTGGGGATAGTGCAGCCGGAAAAACGACACTAACACGGGGTATTGCCCAGGTTGTGGGTCCAGAAAACGTGACTGTGATCTGTACAGATGACTATCATCGCTATGATCGTACACAACGAAAAGCATTAGGAGTGACCGCGCTGCATCCAGATGCAAACTATCTTGATGTTATGCAGCAGCATCTTACCCTGTTGCGGACTGGACAACCGATTCTCAAACCGATTTACAGTCATCACACGGGTACGTTTGAACCTCCTGAGTATGTCAAGCCTAACCGCTTTGTGATTGTAGAAGGATTACTGGGATATTCAACTCGCGGCGCCCGAGATTGCTACGATGTTCGGGTGTATCTCGCCCCGCCTGAGTCTCTGCGAACTCAGTGGAAAATCAAGCGCGATACCATGAAACGAAACTACTCAGAAGAAGATGTATTAGCGGCTTTGCGTCAACGAGAACCCGACTCAGAGGCTTTTATTCGTCCCCAACGCAAATGGGCTGATGTGGTGGTGACGTTTTATCCCCCCGAGAATGGAGAAACCAACAATTCTAATTTGAATGTGCGTTTGGTGTTGCGTCCGACGATTCCTCATCCCGATTTTACAGAGATTTTAGATCAAAATGATCGCTATCCCCTCTCGGCTGTCCGTTTAGGATTGGAT
Source organism: uncultured Lyngbya sp. (assembly GCA_964571155.1). GTDB lineage: Bacteria > Cyanobacteriota > Cyanobacteriia > Cyanobacteriales > Microcoleaceae > Capilliphycus. The sequence continues at coordinate 767 of CAZNCM010000294.1, forward strand.
AGAGATATGGGTAAGCCTGTGGATGTTTTAGAAATTGACAGTCATGCGACTCTCGAACAGGTAAATTCTTTGGAGATGATGTTATGCAATGAGTTTCCCCACTTGAAGGATTTTTGTAGTGTGGGAAATCAAGAACTGGGTAAACTGACTGGAACAACCGGAGAAATTCTGCAAAGTTATCCGTTGGCGATCACCCAATTATTGATTTCTTATCATATGATTAAGGCGACAAAAATGGTGCAGTAATTGAAGTTTGAGAGTGCAAATTCTCCGCAGTTAATGACAAAGATTTGATCGCAGATGGAATCATTAACGGGTCTTGAGGTGCCGGAATCATTTCGCCCCGAAGATCGAGCAGAGAGACTAATAACAGGTAAGCGATCGCTAACAGGATAGAAATTGCACCCGTGAGATAGGCAACGAATTTGGAGCGTTCCATAGGGATTGTTTACATTTAATTAAGTTTTGTCTTCTTAAAATTAACAAATCCCTGACTATTTCTCTAGGGGGTTTAGCCTGCTTTCTATCGATGTTAATTCTAAAAATACTGTCTATTTGGGCAGGAACATACTGAAAGAGGGGGTAATTCCCCCTCTCTAAATATCTCCTCATCTGGGATATAATAGGATCACCTAGTATTCTAAGAAAAGGAGATGCGCCCTGATGGTAGAACACCCAAATCGATCAATTGGTTAAGCATTTCACCCCAAAATTGGGGATCTGTGGACAACTTTAGGACACGGACAAGTCAGATTGAATGCTTTTGACCAATTAAGGTGTACGAGTCTATATTGATATTATTGCAGTGGGCTTTTGATTAATTCAAGAGGTCTATTGCAATTACCCACTTTTTCAAAAAGCTATCAATAACGTCAGGCAACAATCGAGGGTTTAACCCCCCAATTATCCGACTCAAATTTCTAGCTTGTCCCTTTCCGGGTTGTTAAGGATGATCTCAATTTTGATCAGATCCGCCATTAAGTGTTTTAATGGAATACCTTATCCCTTTGAATGAACCTCGCCTACCGCTAACCGATGGGTTGCCAACCCAGGGCTGCTCTGACTCCTGTTGATTTACTTTGCCTTCCCATAGAGGTCAAGACCATCACAAATTTTCCCCAGACTCTGGCGGATTTTGTCGATCTTGTGCAGGATAAAGGGGTTGCAATTCAAGGGAAAGTCCTCAAGTACAAGACAAATAGAGTAAGTCCAGATGACAGCAAGAAGACCAAGGAGAGCCACTAACACCCTCGTTCGACGCCAAGCCACTCCCAAAGAGCGACAGCTTATTCACCTGTTAGCTAACCTGGGCTGTTCGTTGGTGAGATATGGGATGGAACACGCCAACACTAAAGGAATTATCTCAGCACCTGAACGCAAAAGTCTCGCCGAACATCACAACTTACGACTCCAACAAATTCGCCGCATTGAACGGAGTTTAGAACCTGTAGCCACGCTAAAACGAGTCTATTTTCGGAGTGAACTCAGTCCGCGTAATCTCAAGTCTCTGAAGTTACTTTGGGTTGACGAAGACAATAAAAGCCGGGTTAAACGGGTTGCTCCTGAACTTGATGAAATCCTCAGTGAAGCTTTAGATCAAGGCGATACTCTCAAACAAATTTTTCACACCGCAGAAGTGGGAGAACGACAGTTTGCGCTGACCTTTGAGAAAGGAAAAGTTCCGCTTTGGGTTAAAGAATGGGAAGAATCTGAATATGAAATTGATTTCTTTCCGCCTTCTTTCTCCGCCTGGGCAAATATTGTGGACGATTAAGCGCATCAGTAGCATTTACCCCGGCTATATTATTCTGGGGTAATTATTTTTTTTTCGGTTCAGGATCATCAATTCGGTAGAATGGGCATTGCCCATCCTACAATTTCACTGTGAACTAACTCTTTTCTTCTGACTTCTTCGGTTTATAGGTTGAGGCAACGTGTAATTCTTTTAACTGTTTATCCTCTACCTTAGACGGTGCATTCGTTAACAAACAACGGGCTTGTTGAGTCTTCGGAAAGGCAATCACATCTCGAATGGATTCTTCTCCGGCTAACAACATCACTAACCGATCTAAACCATAAGCAATCCCTCCGTGGGGAGGTGTACCATATTCAAACGCTTCTAATAAAAATCCAAACTTATTAAACGCTTCCTCCATTGATAATCCAATCGTTTCAAACACCTTTTCTTGGACATCTCGCTGATAAATTCGCAGACTTCCCCCGCCAATTTCATACCCATTTAAAACCAAATCATAAGCCAAAGCCCGAGCCGTTTTTAAGTCTGCTAAATCATCTGGATGGGGTGCCGTAAACGGATGATGTAAGGCTTCTAAACGCTTTTCATCTGCATTCCATTCAAACATCGGAAAATCAGTCACCCAGAGGAAATTGGTCTGATCTTTAGGAATTAATCCCAATTCTTCCCCAACGACTAACCGCAAACGATCTAACGTTTTATTGACCGTGTTTGTTTCTCCGGCCCCAAATAACAACAGAAAACCGGGTTTAGCTTGAGTGCGTTTGAGGATTTCTTGCTTTTGATCTTCACTCAAATTATCTTTAATCGCCCCAATTGTATCCAGTTTTCCGCCTTCTTTGACCCGAATATAAGCCAAACCTTTCGCCCCCGCTTCGCTGGCTTCTTTAAATAAATCACCGCCGGGTTTAATTCTCACATTAGAAAACGCTTCATTTCCGCCCGGAATCGGTAAAATTTTGACAATTCCGCCCGATTGAACCGCTCCTGAAAAGACCTTAAACCCACAATCTTTAACCAGATCAGAAACATCAACTAATTCTAAACCAAATCGGGTGTCTGGCTTATCACTCCCATACCGATCTAGGGCTTCAGCATAGGTTAAACGGGGAAACGGAAGTTTTAATTCTATCCCTTTAACTGCTTTAAAAATATGAGCCACTAACGCTTCATTTAAAGCCAGAATTTCCTCTTGAGACATGAAACTCATTTCCATATCCAATTGAGTAAATTCCGGTTGACGATCAGCCCGTAAATCTTCATCGCGAAAACAATGAGCAATCTGATAATATCGATCCATTCCCGATACCATCAACAATTGTTTAAATAATTGCGGGGACTGCGGTAAAGCAAACCATTCTCCGGGGTTAACCCGACTGGGGAGAACATAGTCTCTGGCCCCTTCTGGGGTGGAACGAGTCAGAATTGGGGTTTCAATCTCAATAAAGTGTTCTTGATCTTCGAGGAACCGACGCATTGCTTTGACCACCGCATGACGGAGTTGGAGGTTGCGAGTCATGCGATCGCGCCTGATGTCTAAATAGCGATATCTTAAGCGTAATTCTTCTTTAACAGATTCAGGTTCGGCGGTGGAAATTTGAAAGGGAAGTTGTTTTCCCAGGGCGTTGAGAAGTTCAATGTGATCGGCGTAAATTTCGACTTCTCCGGTGGCGAGTTTGGGGTTTAAGGACTCATCTGGACGTTGAGAGACTCGACCCGTAATTTTAACCACATATTCATTTCGCATCGTTTCAGCGATGTTGTAGGAGTCTGGAGTGCGTTGAGGATCACTGACAATTTGTACTAAGCCGTGGCGATCGCGCAAATCCAGAAAGATCACTCCGCCATGATCTCGACGACGATCCACCCATCCGCAGAGAGTGACGGTTTTTCCGATATCGGTACTTCTGAGTTGTCCACAGTAATGGGTTCGCATGGCTATCGATTTTTCGATCTGGATTCACATACAAGATTAGCAAAATACCAGTATATAATAGGTGAGCAAAATTGCCGACTTAATTTTATTTTTATTTTTTGAGGGTCAGTCACAAGTCTGCATTGGTCTTTCAGGACAGACACAACTCTGTTAGATGTCGATATAGTGTTAAAAGTGTGTGACGCTATTGTTTCAAAAGATTGTCCATTATTTACGCTTAACGGTTATGACTCACTATCAACAATTAATTCGAGTGTCTACTACTCCCAAGTCTCTCGTCCGAGTCACCCATCAAGTTGAGGATATTGTCTCCAAATCTGGCATTAAAACCGGATTGTGTAGTGTGTTTTTGCGCCATACTTCAGCCAGTTTGATTATCCAAGAAAATGCCGATCCAGATGTATTAGTAGATCTAGAAAATTTCTTATCAAAATTAGTTCCTGAAGGCAATCATTATATTCACGACGCTGAAGGGCCTGATGATATGCCCGCCCATATTCGCAGTGTTTTGACTCATACTTCTGAACAAATTCCGGTTTCTCAAGGACGATTGGTATTAGGAACTTGGCAGGGTCTTTATATTTGGGAACATCGCAATCATCGACATAATCGTGAACTGATTGTTCATCTTTCGGGAGATTCTTATTAAAAAAAGGGGCAACTGATCAATTGCCCTTACCCGTTATCAATCATTAATTATTTAGGAGTCACTGTTAAGATTCTCGCCCAGGAGCCCATCGATCTCGCCATTTTACAATCCCTTCACTGGCAATCACCCAACGACGAGCAACTAAATTTTCTCGCAGAGGAGATTGCCCTTCACGAAGCATGGCATACTTATAATTGATTAGTTTTCCGGCACTTTCATTGAAGGGAATTTCGGCAAACCAAGTATTACTATTAATGTATTCTAGAGGATAAGCTTTGCCAATATCCCAATTTCCTAACTCTGGACAATCTCCAATAATAACAATACTTTCACCCGGAAGGGTTTGCACACCATTTAACTGAACTCGGACAATGGTTTGGGCTTTGAGTCGTTCGCCGACATGAGAAAGGACAATAATTTGTTTAGAATCTAACTGAAGATTATGGATATGTCCATCGACTACTTCATATTTATTCGGTGACATCACATCACTATGTTCTCCATCCGGTAAACCTGTTTCTACCGCTTCTAAAGTGACATCTCCTCCCCGGTTCATCGCGACAAATACTCTAGAATCCCGATAACGACGGGTATAGCAATAAATATCAGGGGTAATATATTTTTGCCATTGACCTCCCATTGAAGCCGCAGGATTGAGTCGTCGCACCCCTGAAAGCAGTCGAATTTCACGATAAAGGGGGCTATCTTTATCCCATTTTTCCATCATCGGACGGTTATAAGGATCGTTATTTCCGTAAGGATTGTGATCGCCATTGGTATCATCGTGAAGATACTGTTCAGTCCCGTAATACAGACAGGGAATTCCTCGGGAAGTCATAATTAAGGCTACCGCCATATGCAAATAACCCGGATCAGAATTTAAGGTTTGAAAACGGTGCATATCATGGTTATCAATGAAGGTAATAAGTTCGGTTGCACTGTCGTAATAATGATCTTTATCGAGAACATCTTTGATTAAATAAAACCCATCTTCTTCACAGTTTCCTAACGCCCGTCGAATTGCTATACAGAGTCCAAAATCTAGTATTGACATTCCAGAATCATTGGTAAATTCCACAGAAAGTCCGTCATCTGGGCTAGAATAGATCCATTCTCCAAAAATAAAAATATCAGGTCTGTAAGTGGTAATATCTGCAATGAATTCCTGCCAAAACCAGATTGGCATATGCTTAACGGTATCGATTCGTAACGCATCAATACCCCGATCTAACCATTGTTTGATCGCCCCTTTAATATAGTCACGATAATCAGTATTATTCTCGTTAAATGAAGCTAGTCCAGCTAATTCACAGTTTTTAACTTGCCATTCGTCTTCCCAATTTGTAACTTCCCCGTAATGATGATACCAGTGATTTTCATCATTATGAAAGTCAGCAATTTTGACACCATCATCATAAAGTTCTCCCTTTAAACCTGCGACATCGGGACTACTGTGGTTGCAAACGATATCTAGAATTAACTTCATCCCTCGTTTGTCTACTTCTTCAATCAACCGATCAAAGACAGTATCTTTTGTATCTTGAGTTTGGTTGAGTGAGGGGTTTTCATCAACACCAATCAGTCTAGGATTAATTCGTTTAAAGTCTTTTGTCCAATATCCATGAACGGCTGCACTTTCAAAGAATAATCCTTCGACTTGTTCAAATAAAGGGGTTAACCACAGGGCGGTTACGCCTAAATTTTTGAGATAATCTAACTGATCAATTACGCCTTGTAAATCTCCGCCCCAATACTTTCCCCAATCTTGTTTTTCAGGATCATAAAGTTCAGGGTTAGGGCCTTCATTATTATCAGGATCACCATCATAAAATCGATCTACAACTAGAAAATAAATAGTTTCTTGACGAAATTCAATATCTCGGGTGTAGAGAAACTCTAAATCAATATCTTGTTCGGTTGAGGAGTCAACGGTTTCTTCTATTTTTTCAATCGCTTCATCTTGGCTGATGCGGTCAATTTTTCCAGGTTTTTCTGTAGGCAGTTGAGAAGTCATAGTTGACAATAGTTTAGATTGGTTTGAGGAAAATAGGTAAATGTTCTAAGTGGGTATTCTCTTAGACCCTGAATAATGATTTTTCTGAAAATACCTACATAGAAGTAAAAATTTAAGTCAGTTTGTACGACTTTGAGCTAATATTAATCTAGAGTGATCTTCTTGATTTGAAAATTAAGCTATCCCTTGAATCTAACATTTTTAGTAAGTTAGAAAATCTATCTTTAGATAGATGTCAAATATTGGCTGAATTGGAGTATGATCAAGAAACTTTTTGAATCGGGATTTGCACTTCACTATATTTGAGAGATTCGGGTGTCATGGGGGAGTTGTAAAATAATCGTCGAGGCGAATCAACTGCTTGATATTGAGGATTTTGTTCTAGCCAACTCTGAAGTTTCTGAAGATGAGTTTCGTAACTTTCCCAAGTATAAGCGCCTTGAATTCCAATACTGACCGCCATCATCGCTTCA
>CAZNCM010000295.1:0-7581 GCA_964571155.1 uncultured Lyngbya sp.
CTCAAAGCTTCAACAACAGGTCACTTAGTTGCCGGAACTTTACACACCAACAGCGCGATTAAAACCCTAACTCGGATTTTGGATATGTTCTCGGCTGAGGAACAGAAATCCATTAAAGTCTCGATTTCTGAATCGTTGGTGGCGATTATTGCTCAGTTACTCTGTAAAACCACTGATGGTAAGCGGGCGGCTTTTCATGACATCTTAATTAATACTGATGTCATCAAAGAATACATTGTCAAAGATCAGTACGAAGAAATTAACCAAATTATGCTTAAAGATACCTATGAAGGTATGACCACAATGAATAAATCTCTTTACACTCTCTATCAAGAAGGTCGCATTACAGAAGAAACCTGTCTAGATATGTCACCCTATCCCAATGAGATGGCTCAAATGCTACGGGGCCGCGTTTAGTCATTGTTGCTCTCAAGTCTAAGAAAAGTCTGAAGTTTTAAGCCCTTGATCTCAACTTTAGGGTAAAGTGTGAATTGTGAGGAATTTTATTGAGCCTAACTAGGCGATCACAGTTCACACTTCTACATCATTGATTTGTGAAATTATCTAATTTCTTTGGTTCTTTAATCGGTAGCCTTGAACTTTGCTCAACCGACTGAATCTACAAACTCCCCGTTATTTAAAGGAATTGCACTTTTTACTCCAGGGGGAGATTTAATTTACTGTATCGACCCCAGTAAACGGCGTCGGTGGCATCTACATTTATGCGGAGCCTTACAGGAAATTTTGGGACTCTCAGAAACGCCCCACTTTTTAGTTCCCTGCTATACGGCGACTCTTGACCAATGGCTTGATCCCAATACCCAAACGGTTAAACAGTCTGCGGAAGCCTATCCTCCGGTGCTACGTTATCAAACGTTGCTCAATGCTGTTTTTGGTCTTGATAATTTAGTTTGGCAACCGACCCGAGAACCTGAAGAATTGTGTAACCCTCTTGTTATTTCGACTTATTATCAACAGTTTCCCCAACTTTGGGAAAATCACGACTTGGTTGTACAATTTCAAAAAATGGATACTCAACTTGATGCAGACCGACGAAAAGTAACTTCTACATTGCGATCGCAAAGTTTACGGTTTAATCAGTCTCCAGAGATTAATTCACCGCAAACAGCCGGATATGTTCTGCGTTTATTTGTTTCGGGTCATAGTTTAGCAACGGAACGAACCCTGGCGACACTTCATCAACTTTTAGAACGATCTGTTAATCACCCTTATACTCTAAAAGTTATTGATGTGTTGAAACATCCCGAACAAGCCGAAGCCGATCAAATCTCAGCGACTCCCACTTTGATTAAAATCTGGCCAGAACCAATCCGCCGGATTGTCGGAGAATTGAACGATGTTGAGATGATTTTACGCTTGTTGGGAACCTTAGAAGATTAATACCCTCCTTTTAGGTTTCCCAACCCTTTTTCTCTAAACTTTTTCGACTTTGACTTTACAGTTAAGCCGACCCTTAAATCTGATTTTAAACTGAATATTTCCGAACAACTGACCGCTAACTGAGCTGCACAACGGCTTGATTATTGACTAAAATTTCAGAGGTAAGTAAATCCTCAACAGTCAGTCTTAAAAACCGCTTTTCATCCACTTTAAATAAGACTTTGATGCGATCACTTCCCGGATATCCGGGCGGATTTAATCGGGCAATACTGCGTCCTTCTTCCGTATCATTTAACGGTTGTACTGCTGTTTTGTCAGGGGCTAAAGTTCGTGTAACTAAGCGATCGCCATCAAAAAAGACTTCGGTTCCTCCCGTTTCCGCCCCCAACTCTCCAATCACTAATTCAATACTCGGTTGATTTTCTAAAGAAGCGCCCAAAACTAATTCTACTGCTTCGCTCATCGGATAAGGTTGACCCGACTTAATAATCGGATGCCAATTGTGACAATTGTCCCGACGATTCCAATAGCGAATTCCATAACTATGATACAGAAAATCTTCAATTTGAGTCCCCAAACTTAATTGTAAAGCTCCATGAGAAATCGCTTCAAAAGGCCGCTCACAGCGAATTTTTTCGGGTTCAAAATACTGTTTCGCCCAACGTTGAACCGCCGGAATTTTTGTAGTTCCTCCCACCAATAAAATACCGCTAATATTATTCTTTTCCACGCCTTGACGTCGAGCTTGCTGTAACACTTGGTTCAGGGATCGATCTAGATTTTCAAAAAACTGATGTTGTGTTAAAATATCCTCAAATTGATCGCGAGTCATTTCCAGTTCATAACTGTCTAAGGTTTCATCATTAAAATAGACTTCACTCGCTTGAGTTTGTAAAGAAAGCTGAATTTTTAATCGTTCAACTAAACGAGCAGTCAGCGGGGTTTTGACCAATTCTTGAGTTTGGGCAAAATAATCCATTAACCAATTATCAATATCTGAACCGCCCAAATTTTGACCTGCTTTTGCTAAAACTCGCGCTGTTGTGGTTTTTTGTCCGGAAGATTCAGCAAAAGATTTTTGACCCCATTTGAGAATAAATCCTAGCGGTTGTTTTTGTACCGTCTTGTTGAGTCGAACTAAAGATAAATCAAGGGTTCCCCCCCCAAAATCAATCACTAATAATAAATCTTGTTCTGCGAGTCCATATCCCAAAGCGGCGGCTGTGGGTTCATCCAACATTCGCACTTGTTCGACATCAAGAGACTGACAGACTTGACCCAACCAATGACGATAGGCTTCAAAACTATCAACCGGAACCGTAAACACTAAAGAGTCTACAGGTAAAGGAATCTCTCGAACTGCGTTTAACACTTGAGTGAGAAACCACTCACCCACCTGTTCAAAGGTGACCACTTGACCATCAAGTTGAGGGAGAAATCCCTGAATATCGCTGCCAATTCCGCGTTTAAAATTACGAAAAAAGCGGTGATCACTGCTGATATCATAACCCTGATCTCGCACTTGCTGACCTAACACAACCTGATTGGTAGTGGCATCTGTGACATAGACCAAACTCGGAATCAGAGGGGGGTTTTGAGTCGATATCCAGCTTAACCCGGGAAGTTTAAGGGTTTCAGGCTGTTGTGTGGCTGGATTCCAACGGGATACAACGGTATTACTGGTACCAAAATCAATTGCGATTACCATTCAGTCTAATTTTACAACAAGTCTAAATTTTATGATACTAGCGGATTCCAAGTCACTGTCGGGAGAATTGATTAATCCTCTCAAAGCGTTCACTAAACTTAACATCGGAATTCTTCACCGTTCACCGTCCAAGATCCTGACTTTTTTGAGCTTTTTTACTGTTAAGATTTCATTATTATAGTCATAATTTTTAATCCTCTATTTGTAAATTTAAAATATTTTTGCACCTTACAATATAAAGAATTGTTAAAAACAATAAGATTTTTTATCATTTTGTTTCTATCTTTAAATAAGAGAATACACAGAGAAGCAGTTGTACTATAGAGGATAGGATGAACTCAGAAAATAAAGCAGAAGAACTCCAAAATACCATCTCAGTTCTGAGAGAGGAGGTGCAGAAGCTAGGTGCCGAAAAAGAAAAACTACTCGATTGTTTAGGCTTAAATCTGGAACGGCAACTGCAAGAATATATGGCAAAACTTCAGTTACAATCCCAACGAGATAGTTTATTATCCTCCGTATCTTTACGGATTCGGAAATCTCTCAATCTCAGTGAAATCTTGCAAACAACTGTGGATGAAGTGCGTCAATTTTTACAGAACGAACGAGTCATTCTCTATCGCTTTCAACCCAATTGGGAGGGAGAGGTGGTGGTGGAGTCTGTCGCAACACGCAGATGGTCACTACAAGGTAAATCTGTACAAGATCCTTGCTTTATTAACACAAAAGATAGATTTTATAAAGCCAATGAAATTCATGTTTTTGAGGATCGAGAAAAAGCAAATTTAACCTCATGTTATGCTGACTTTTTAGCCCAACTAAAAGTGCGATCTAACTTAGTCGTACCCATTTTACTCACCGACACAAAAACCCAATCTCCCCTTCCTCCATCCGAAAACCAATTATGGGGATTATTAATTGCTCAAAACTGTTCAAAACCTAGACATTGGTCTGATTGGGAGATTAAATTTTTACAACAACTCGCCATCCAAGTCGCGATCGCTATTCAACAAGCCTCCTTAGTCACCCAACTCCAAAATGAATTAGCAGAACGACAAAAAGCCGAACTTGCTTTAAAAATGGCAAAAGAAAATTTAGAAGTCAAAGTCCGAGAACGAACCTTAGCCTTAGAGCAAACCAATCTGCATTTACAACGAGAAATTTGGGAGCGACAGCAGAAAGAAATCAGACTCAGACTCTTAGAACGAGCTATCGCCTCTAGCCATAGTGGAATCGTAATTAGCGATCCGACACAACAGGAAAATCCGATTATTTATGTAAATTCTGGCTTTGAAAAAATGACAGGCTATCGGGCCGCCAAAGTGATCGGAAAAAATCATCGTTTTTTGTATCGTGATGACATTCATCAAGCCGGTTTACAAGAAATAGAGACCGCTTGGCGAGAAAAACGAAGTTGTTCTGTGATTGTCCGCAATTACCGAGAAAATGGAACATTATTTTGGACAGAAGTAACCACTTCTCCTGTGCAAGATCCAGAAGGAAGACTGACTCATTATGTCAGTATTAAAACTGATATTACCGAACGAATTCAAGCTCAACAAGAGCGAGACTGCTTTTTTAATATTTCCTGTGATTTGCTCTGTATTGCCAATTTTAACGGCTATTTTGTGCGAGTTAATCCAGCTTGGGAACGGACACTCGGTTATACAGAAGAAGAATTTATGACCCAAGCTTTTATTGAGTTTGTTCACCCCGAAGATCGCGCGCGCACAATTGCAGAACTCGAACGCTTAAAAGAGGGGGTGAATACCTTAGAATTTGAAAATCGTTATCGCTGTAAAGACGGAACTTATCGCTGGTTATTGTGGACGGCAACACCTGTTTTAGAACAAGATCGTATTTATGCGGTGGCGCGTGATATCACCCAACGCCAGCAAGCAGAAGTAAAAATTCGTCAAAGTGAAGAGCGTTTTCGTACCGTTGCTAATTTCACCTATAATTGGGAATCTTGGATTGCTCCCGACAGAAATTTTCTGTATGTTTCTCCATCTTGCCAACGAATTACGGGATATAAACCTGAAGAATTTATTCGCAACCCACAACTATTAATCGCCATTGTTCATCCTGAAGATCGAGAGATGATTTTAGAATATTTGCAAAAACATTTTCAGCAAAATCAACCTTATTTTGTCGATTTTCGGATTATTACCCGTACAGGAGAGACACGCTGGCTTGCTCATCAATGTCAATCTGTTTATAGTAATGATGGACAGTGGTTAGGACGACGAGTCAGTAGTCGAGATATTAGCGAACAAAAACAGATCGAACAAGCATTACGAGAAAGTGAAGAACGTTACCGTCGCATTATTGAAACCACAATTGAGGGTGTTTGGGTGATTGATGCGGCGAACAGAACCACGTTTGTTAATGAACAAATGGCGACAATGCTCGGTTGTCATGTAGAGGATATGATGGGAAAATCGATGTTTGAGTTTATTGATGAAGACAACTGGGAAATCGCCGCAGCAAACCTGGAACGTCAGCGTTTAGGAATCTCAGAACAACATGATTTTAAGTTTCGCCGTCAAACAGGAGAGATTCTCTGGACCTCTGTCTGTATGGCACCTATTTTTGATACATCTAATCAATATATGGGTGCTTTTGCTATGATTACTGATATTACCAAACGTAAGCAAATAGAACAAGCCTTACGCGAGAGTGAAGAACGATTTCGGTTGATGGCTGATCATGCTCCGGTATTAATTTGGATTTCAGGAAATGATGCGCTGCGTTACTTTTTTAATCAAAGTTGGTTATTTTTTACCGGACGAACTTTAGAACAAGAAGTTGGTAATGGTTGGATAGAAAATATTCACCCAGAAGATCGAGAAGAATTTTTAAAAGTCTATCAGCATAAGTTTCAACTGCGAGAACAATTTTCTCTTGAATATCGCTTAAAACGTGCGGATGGGGAATATCGCTGGTTACTCGAAAAAGGAATTCCTCAAGTTAATCAAACTCGAGAATTTACCGGATATATTGGCTCTTGTATTGATGTTACTGAAAGTAAAAAAAATCGGCAACAGTTACGTGAAATTAATGCTCAATTAAGGGATGGGATGAATGCTTTAGAACAGCGTAATCAAGAGATGGTATTACTGGGGGAGATGAATAGCTTTGTGCAAGCTTCTAGTTCATTACAAGAAGCCCATCAGATGCTTGCTGATTTACTCAAACCTTTATTTCCGGACTGTGGAGGAGGTGTCTTTTTGTTAGGAGAGTCAGAACATTATGTCGAAGCCGTTGCCACCTGGGGAAGCGAAGATTTTGTCATCCCAACCCTCTTTCGACTCGATGAATGTTGGGCGTTGCGACGAGGATGTGTTCATTGGATAGAAGCAAAATCTCCAAATTTATTTTGTCAACATATTGCTCAAGAGAATTTTCTACCCGCTGAGTCGTTGTGTGTGCCGATGATGGCTCAAGGAAATACATTAGGATTACTTTATATTGCTGCACTAAGTTCGGGTCAACTTACACCCGCCAAACGACAACTTGCTCGTACTGTTGCTGAACATTTAGCAGTTGCTTTAGCCAATGTTAAACTTCAAGAAAAGTTTAAAGCCCAAAGTATGCGAGATGCACTAACGGGACTTTTTAATCGTCGATATTTAGAAGAATCTTTAGAACAAGAAATTCATCGGGCCAGACGAAATTACTATTCTGTGGGAATTGTGATGATTGATATTGACTATTTTAAACGGTTTAATGACCAATTCGGACATGATGCGGGAGATGAAGTTCTCAAAACAGTTGCTCGGTTACTCCAAAATAGTGTACGGAGTTCTGATATTGCTTGTCGTTATGGAGGAGAAGAATTAACGTTGATTTTACCCGAAGCTTCTCTCAGTGATACTCTAGCCCGATCTGAACAAATTCGTTATCGAATTGAACATTTACAGTTACATCATGGGAATCAATCTTTAGGCTCAATTACAGCGTCTTTTGGTGTAGCTTGTTTCCCTGAACATGGAGAGACATTAGAAGCGGTACTCACAATAGCAGATACCGCTCTTTACCAAGCAAAAGCTTTAGGAAGAAATCGAGTGGTTTGTGCCACAGATCGGGGTGAATAGAGAACAGGTTTTGATGTCACCTTGAATGAAATGAAGCATCTCTAAAAGATTATTCACGCAGTTCACAATGATAGAAATTGTTACTCAAAGTCACGCCTAAACTCTTGATTAAACTATTTTCAGATACCCAGCAATAAATTCTCGAATATATTGGGCAATTACATCGGGAAGTTCTGCGGGTAAATTTTCACCACCGGGTTTAACAAATTGTAAATCAGCCATCGGTGCGAGAACAGAATAAGATTCACTCATCGATAATGCGATCGGTTGGTCGTGAGTTCCCTGTAAAATCAGTACAGGCGCTCTGAGGTTAGATAGGCGTTCATCCAATAATTCTGAACGATACTCCGCCCATCGCCGTTTAAACAGGAGTCG